>CAVIKW010000014.1:0-28069 GCA_963643375.1 Flexilinea sp.
CCCTCGTGAATGTCCGCTCCACCGAGACCCCGACCGTCACCGGTGAGGACGGTGCCGTCATCCGCATCGGCATCCCCGCCATCGGCGTGGACGCGCCCGTCATGCAGGGCGACGATTGGGAATCCCTGAAGTCGGGCGTCGGCATGAACGCCTCCTCCGGCCTGCCGGGCAAGCCGGGGAACATCATTCTCTCCGGGCATAATGACATCTTCGGGCAGGTTTTCCGCGAGCTGGATCAGCTGCAGCCGGGTGATGAAATTCTGCTCTTAACGGAAAAAAACGCTTATACTTATACTGTTTCGGGAACGGAGATCGTCGCGCCGACGCAGGTTGACGTCATGCGCCAGACCGAGGAAAGCACCTTGACCCTGATCTCCTGTTACCCTTATCTTGTGGATACACAGCGCATCGTCGTCACCGCGGTACTGCGGCAGTGACGGTGCGGGGAGGAAATCAATGGCTAAAAATCAGTCCCGTAAAAACGAACCGCTTCCGGTCGCCGAACGCCGTTCCGGCGCCCACGCGCAGGCTTTCGACCCGGATTATACCTACGTCATCAAGAACCTTAAGAAAATCGGTGTGATGGCGGTCTGCTTCATCGCTGTCCTTGTCGCCCTTTCTTTCATTCTCTGATCCCGTGAATGGGATCCGCGCGGGACAGACATTCCGCGTTTCATAGAGGAACCCACCGATGACCCGCTGGTTCATTCCCAATCCCGCCTCCGCCGCGCCGAATGTGCTCGCCGCGCAGGTCGTCCCGCCCGGTGTGGGGACGCAGACGCGGAAGGATGCCGTTGCTCAGCGCATGAAGGAAGCCTTCTTCCCCGCCTTCGAACAGCCGGCGTTCTTCAACTGCGCCCGCGAAGGGCTCTTGCAAATGGCGGTGGAGTGGTTCGCGGATAAGAAAATCGCGATCGTCGTCAACGGTCCCATGTCCCAGGAATGGTATGACATCGCCGACGACTGCCGCGCGCACGCGACGATCTTCGACACAGCGTACGGCGCGGACGTTGACCTGAACGCCTTCGAGCTTTTCCTGCGGCGTGAGGAATACGACGTGCTGCTGCTGACCGCGACGGACGTTTACACCGGGACGCGCATCCCGCTTGAGGAGATGTGTGAAATCTCCGAACGGATCGACCCCGACGCCATGATCGTTGTCGACATCTCCGGCGAGATCTTCTGCGCCAACCATTCGGGATACGAGGAGCGGGCGGACGTCCTGCTCTGCGGTTCGGAAATGGCAATGGGACTGCCGCCGGGCCTCGGCATGGCCGTTCTCGACGAACGCGCCCACGCCCGCGTCCTGGCGCACAACATCATGAACGGACGCTACTTCAACTACGTCCGCTACTCCGTGAGTCAAAGCCCCTCCGCCCTGGACGCGCCGAATTATCCGCTGCTGAACGCGCTGGAGGAGCAGATGGAATCCGTGATGGAGGAAGGCATGCCCGACCGCGTGAAGCGCATGACGGAGTGCCGCGCCCTGCTTTACGAATGGATCGACGCGAAGGGCTTCACCTACCTGACCGCGCCCGCTTCCCGCGCCCTGAACAGCACCGCCGTTATCCTGCCGAATGAGTTCACCGCCGCGGGACTTGAAAGCTACGCCGCGCGCTACGGCGTATCCGTCATGCCCGGCACGCATGACATGGCGAAGAACTCCCTCATCCTCTACCACGGCAACGATGCCTCCGCGGAGGACATCAAAGTCCTGATCCGAGTGATGGACCGCTTCCTGAGCGATTACGACACGCGCCGACGGAAAACTCCGCAGACGCAGACACAAAAGGTATAAATGAATCAAACGAAATCGAATGAAGAACTGAAAAAGCAGGCATTGAAGAAACAGGAACTGAAGTTCATCACCGTCCTGATCATCCTGTTCGTGCTGATTTTGGTCGTCTCCCGCTTCGCGCTCGGCATCAACGTCGAGATGCTTGAAGACCGGCAGTACCAATCCATCGGCTACAGCGAGATCCGCAACGGAAACTTCTGGTCGGTCGCCTTCAGCGTATTCACGGGCACCATCTCCACCGAAGGGAAGCTGACGGACGCGGATGACCGTACGATCACCGTGCAGTCCGCCGCGGACTCGGCCGAGCTTGAGCTGACTGTCACCTCCGGGGATGAATCCGTGACCGTCCCCCTCGAGAGCGCGCGGACGGTGATCACCGTTCCCGGTTCGGAGAGCGGATTCAAGCTGAGCATCGCCGGGCAGAACGTCCAGAAGGGCTACTTCAACGCCGTTTGGGATTGAGAAGGCGGATGATGTTTTCCTTTCTGCGCAAGCCCTTCCCGAACAGCGCCGCGGCCGAGATGAACGGATACGTCGACGAGCTGATTGAGATCGGACGGCACGACGACTTCCTTTCCGAACGGCCGGGCGGACCGTTTGACCGCGACTGCCGCCACATCCGCGCGCGAGAGATCGGGCAGCGGATCTTCGAGATCGGCGGTGCCGATGCCATGGAGTGGACGGTGGGGAAAGTCGCGAAGGCCCTGACCCCGTCCCTCGGCGACCATCTTGAAGCCGCCTGGAGCCGCGTCGGCAATTTTTAGGAAATTTTGCCCCTCACGTTTTCGCGCGAGGGGCGTTGACATTTTCGTCGGGTTTGAGTACAATGGAATAGTTTGGTATTCTAACCGAATGAAATTAACGCGTGGGAGGAGGTGAAATACATGACAAGCGTAGTTTTAAGAGCGAATGAATCCCAGGATCAGCTGCTGAAGCGTTTCCGCAAGAAGATCGTCAAGAGCGGCATCCTCAGCACCGTCCGCAACAAGCGTTGGTTCATCTCCCAGAGCGAGATCAATCGCGAAGAGCGCAAGAAGACACTGCGTCGGTTACGCCGACATTCAACGGGTCGTCCTGAGTAGTCTCAAGACTGAACAGGCGTCCTCCATTAGGAGCAAATAAGATGGCTAAAGAAGAAGACAGCAAGATCAGTGTTGTGGGAACGATCGTAGAAGCGCTTCCCGGGACACAGTTTCGCGTCCGTTTAGACAACGGCCACGAAGTTCTGGCTTATCTTTCCGGAAGAATGCGAAAATTCTACATCCGGATCCTGCTGGGGGATCGCGTCCGCATTGAAATGTCACCGTATGACCTGACCCGCGGACGAATCGTTTACCGCCAGCGCAAGCCGAATGAAGCCGGCGGCCCGGACGAACTCCTGTAGGATAGAAAAAAACACCGCATCGAAGATGCGGTGTTTTTTTAGTGACCAGAGACCGGAGACCGGATAACGTAATTGCAGCGGGTCTTCCAATTTCGGGCGCATCGTTGAATTGACGCTCGACATTCGCAGTCTCGCCTCAACTATGTTATCCGGTCTCCGGTCTCTGGTCTCTTTAAAAACCGCGCTCAAAAGAGGGGCGGGTGTTCGAATGTTTTACCTATTGACGATTTCGCGGAAGTTTGTTACACTAAAATGTGCATTAGTATGTCTGTTTATATTTTTCTGAAAACTACAGGAAGGAGCTTCCTTTTATGAACAATCTTGATGAATTCTATGCCTCCGTTGGGTCTACCGCTTCGGAGGTGGTCGGTCGGCTGGGCGGGAGTCCGGCGCTGGTCGTTCGGTTTTTGGGCAAGTTTTCTGCTGACGGCAGCTTCAAACAGCTTTGCGAAGCGCTGGACGCCGGGGATACCCCGACCGCGTTCCGCGCGGCGCATACTATGAAGGGCATCGCGGCCAACCTTGGGCTGCAGTACCTGTTCAACAAATCGTCCGAGGTGACGGAATACCTTCGCGCCGGCGACGCGGACAGCGCGAAGAAGGCGCTCCCCGATCTCACGGCGGAGTATGAACGCTGCTGCAAACTCATCTCCGAATTGAATTGATTCGAACGCCGCTGTATTGATTGGTATTTTACGTGAAGGACATGCGTATTTATCGAAATTGAGGGAATAAAATGGATAACACACTCAGCAGTTACTTATTAAGTTCGTCCTTCATGATCGTGATCTTGGTAATTTTGGCCGCCCGTTCTTTTTCGGCGATCACAACACCGCAGAGCCGGCGCCGTACCCTGATCCTGATCGGGGTGACGGCCGCCTATGTCTTGATTGACTTTATCTTCATCGCCTGCCACCTCAACGCGGGGAAAATCTCCCACGTCACATGGAAGATCGTTTCCTTCGTCTTCTACCTGGTTTACACCCTGCAGCCGTTCATGTGGCACATCTTCGTCCGCAACTTCGTCGGCAGCACCTTCGGGAAGACTTTCCGTAAACTGGAACTGATCCCGATCGTCCTCCTGCTGATCATGGTGATCGCGACGCCTTTCACCGGCGCGCTGTATTCCTTTGACGCCAACAACATGTATCAGCGCGGGCCGCTTTACCCGGTTTACTCGGTGCTGAACTACTTCTACTACGCGGAGTCCGTCCTCGACCTGCTGATCATCATGCTGAACAAGAGGGAAAAGGAAGAGCGCTACGCCCTGCGCACGATGCTGATTTCCCTCGTCATGCTGATCGGCGCGTATGTCAACGGCTCCATCATCCCGTCCGGGACGATCTTCCCCTTCATGCCCTTCTGCTCGGTGGTGACCACGATGCTCGCCTTCTACTTCATCGCCACGAAGGACTCCGAAAAGTATAAGGAAGATAAGGAACGCCAGCTCCGCGAAGCCGTGCAGGAAGCGCAGGAAGCCAATCAGGCGAAGTCCGCCTTCCTCTCCCGCGTAAGTCATGACGTCCGCACGCCGATGAACGCCGTCATCAACCTGACGGAACTCGCGCGGCAGGAACCGGATCGCGATGTCGTCAACCAATACCTGGATCAGATGGCGATCTCCGGCAAGTTCCTGCTCGGCCTCATCAATGACATCCTCGACATGAGCAGGATCGAGAGCGGCGAGCTCACGCTCCATAAAGAGACTTTGACCCGCGGCGAATTTCTCACCACCGTGGAAACCGTTGTCAAGCCGCTGATGGATGAGCATCACATCAATTTCCACCCCGAGGTCAACCCCGGTCAGTACACGATCTCGGTGGATAAACTGCGCTTCAACCAAATCTTTTTCAATCTGCTCTCCAACGCCGCGAAGTTCACACCCGACGGCGGGGACGTCTGGTTCAATGTGGAGAACCTTACGCCCAAGGGGAATATGCTGCCGATCAGGTTTGTCATTCGCGACAACGGCATCGGCATGAGTGAGGAATTCCAGAAAAACCTCTTCCAGCCGTTCCAGCAGGAACATAACGAATTGATCGACAAGCGCCAGGGCTCCGGCCTCGGCCTCTCCATTGTCAAGAATCTCGTGGACGCCATGGGCGGCACGATCACGGTCAAGTCCAAGAAGGGCGAAGGAACCGAGTTCGTCGTCTTCCTGGAAGTCGAGATCGTTAACCGTGAGGACGACGACGGCACGCCCATTTATGAATCCGCCGAAGCGAAGGAAGCCGCGGAGACCGCGGCGGATGAAAAAGCCGCGGATGACGCGGCGCAGGCGGAAAACCTGAAGGGGCTGCGCGTGCTGCTGGTGGAGGACAACGAAGTCAATATTTACGTAGCGAAGATCATCCTCGAACAGGCCGGCTGCGTCGTGACCACTGCGGAAAACGGCAAAGCCGCGGTCGAGACCTTCGCCGCCTCCGAACCGAACTCCTTTGACGCGATCCTGATGGACATCCGCATGCCTGTCATGGACGGGCTTGAGGCCTCGCGCGAGATCCGCGCCCTGGGCCGCCCCGACGCGGAGAATATCCCCATCATCGCCATGACGGCCGACGCCTTCAATGAAGAGCGCAGTCAGACGTTTGACGCGGGCATGAACTATCATCTGACGAAACCCATCGACACGAAGCAGCTTTACGGCGTTTTGTCCTGCTGCGCGCGCCGCCCGGAAAACGCTTAGGAAGGAGTGCCTTCATCTTGGAAACATCCCAACTGCTCGGCAGTTATTACGCGGAAACGGATATTATGTGCATCGCCATTCTGGCGCTGCTGGCATGGAAGACGTATAAATCAAGCTTCGTCTCCGATCAGAAACGGAGCTTCATGATCGTGACGCTGATCCACGCGCTGTTCTCGGCAAGCGACCTCGTCTGGATCTTTAACAACCGCTTTCTCTCCCTGACGGAAGTCTTCGGGGCGCACGGCATCACCTGGTCTTATGTTCTCAACGGCATGAACGCGGTCCTCTCCGGCGCGACGGGTCTGGCGTGGCTGGCCTTCTCCGAATCGGTGCAGGGCAATATCATCCGCGAGAAGAAGGGCCTCTTCGCCCTCATCTCGCTCCCGCTGGCGATCGTCTTCGGGCTGACCGTGACGACCGGCTTGACCGGGTTCATGTTCACCATCTCCCCGCAGGGTGAGTTCTTCCGCGGGCCGGGTTACGCCGTTCAGGCTTCGGTGGCGATGGGCTACATCGTCGTGCCGTCCGTGATTGCCGCGCGGCGCGCCATGGTCGCGAAGACCATTCAGGAACGCAAGACGTCCCAGGCAATCGTGCGCTTCGTCATCTTCCCGCTGACGGCCTGCGTGCTGCAGCTGATCATCACCCAAATGCAGGTGATGTTCGTCGGGACGGTGATCGCGCTCATCAGCGTTTACATCTCCCTGCAGGAGCTGCAGGTTCTCACGGATCCGCTCACCGGCCTGAACAACCGCATGCTGCTGGATCAGAAGTTCAACGCGGCTGTTCAGCAGAACATCCCCGAACATGACCTCTACGTGATGGTGATTGACGCGGATGAGTTCAAGGCCATCAATGATACCTACGGCCACATTGTGGGCGACCGGGCGCTGCAGTTCGTCGCGGAAGCGCTGCGGAGGAGCTGCGATTATTCGGATTATTTATGCAGATACGGCGGAGATGAATTCGTCGTGCTGCATTTTGTTCCGCGCGGTGAAGACTGCGAGGAATTCTTGCGGCAGGTTGATGCCCGGCTCAGTGAGGGCGGCTCTCCCTGCCCGGTGTCCGTTTCGGTGGGCACCGCGAAATACACACCGGACATGAGAGAACTGGAAGCATTAATCAGCGCGGCCGATGAGAATATGTATCGGGTGAAATCCATCCGCAAGGCCGCTTTGGACAGTGGTTCGGACGCACGTAAAGCGTGGGGGTAAAGCATGAGCAATAAACACAGCAAGATTCTGATCGCGGATGATGTTGAGATGAACCGCGAACTTCTCTGCGAGATTCTCGGAGGAGAGAAATACGAATTCGTCTATGCCTGCGACGGCGCGGAGGTGGTGAACCTCCTCGGTGCCGGGGAGGCGCCGGATCTGATATTGCTGGACCTGAACATGCCCAATATGGACGGCTTCGAGGTGCTGCGCGTCATGAACGAGCGGCATTGGATCGAGGAATTCCCCGTCATCATCATCTCGGCCGAAGACGGCGCGGACTTCATCACGAAGGCCTACCAGCTCGGCGCGGCGGACTACATCAGCCGTCCCTTCCGCGCGGTCGTGGTGCAGCGCCGAATCGAGAACACGATGCTCGTCTACTCCAACCAGAAGCGCCTCATCCGCCTGCTTGAAAATGAGATCGGTGAACGCGAGAAGACCAACAACGCGATGATCAACATTTTCAGCAACGTCATCGAACTCCGCAACCACGAGTCCGGCAGCCATACGCTGAATGTACAGTGCATCACCAGCCTCCTGCTGCGCCGCCTGGTCGAGCTGACGGACCGCTACAGCCTGACCAAGTCGGATATCTCCATGATCTCGTCCCTGGCCGCGCTGCATGACATCGGCAAAATCAAGATCCCCGAAGAGGTCCTCAATAAGCCGGGCAAACTGAACGATGAGGAATGGGCGCTGATGAAGACGCACACCACCGAGGGCGACAAGCTGCTGGCGGATCCCGCCTTGGATCAATCCAGTAAGTTCATCAAGACCGCCCGCTGCATCTGCCGCTGGCATCATGAGAAGTATGACGGCCGCGGTTACCCGGATGGGCTCGTCGGTGATGAGATCCCCATCGCCGCGCAGGTCGTCTCCATGGCGGATGTTTACGACGCGCTGACCAGTGAACGCTGTTACAAGAAGGCCTTCAGCCATGAAAAGGCGATGGACATGATTCTCAACGGCGAGTGCGGCGCTTACAACCCGCTGCTGACCCGCTGCCTGACGGATGTTTCCGACTCGCTGAAGGACCTCATGAACAGCGGCACGCGTTACGACTACCAGGGCGCGGCTATGAACATTGCCAACGAAGTGCTCGCCAAGAACGACCTGCCGCAGGACAACGCCATGCGCAGCCTGGTCGACACCGAACGCACGAAGAAGGAATTCTTCATGGAGCACAGCGGCGGCTTCCTCTTTGAGTACGACCGCCTGATCCGCAAAGTCACGTTTGTCTACCCGCGCGAGTACGGCGTCCCCGCGAAGAAGGTGACCTTCTTCTCCCGCGACAGCGCGGATAACATCCTCCCGCTGAAGTTCTGGGACACGCTGCGGGAAGGGCTTCACAAAACCACCCGCGACAACCCGCGGATGGAAGCGGATGTTGAGCTGAAGATCGACGGTGATTTGATCCCGTGTCACGCTTACGCCATGGCGATTTGGCCCCGCTACGGCAAGGATTACACCTGCGTGCTCGGGCAGATTATTCCGATTGAGAAGTAAAGAGAGTGAGAAGTACCAAGTTAAAACACATCAAGGAAACAACGGAGGAATGAACATGAAACGAACGAATTTGATCGCGCTGCTTTTGGTTGTGCTTTGCCTGGCCTTACTGCCGGCGGGCTTTGCGGCTGCCGATGAAGCCGAACACGAACCCATCACCCTGATGGATGCTCAGCGCGATTACCGCGCTCTGATTGAGCTGGTTCATGAGAAGTACCCCGAGATCAATATTGAGATCCGCCCCTACCGCGGCGGCAACATGTCCGCCTTCTGCAAGCAGCAGATCGAAACCGGCGTCATGCCCGACATCTACTCCACCACCCAGGCTTGGGACAGCGCTCTCCTGAAGGAGAACCTCATCGACCTCAGCCAATACCAGGTTACCGAGCTTTACAACAGCGCCCGCCTGCAGGAATACGCCGTTGACGGCGGCGTCTACCTGCTGCCGTTCGACTTCTCCATCACGGGCTTCCTCTGCAACAAATCCCTGCTCGAACGCAACGGCATCGAGATCCCGACTTCCTTCGCGCAGCTGCGGGATGAGACCATCCCCGCCCTGAATGAGAAGGGCATCAATATCTCGACCGTGCTGCTCGACCTGCCCGGTTCGGCGTTCCAGTATTTCTTCAATGTCGGCTCGACCGTGTTCATGAATAACCTCAAGGGCCGTGCCTGGCGCAATGCTTTCACCGACCTCTCAAGCGATACCTTCGCCTCCGATAATGAAGACGTCAAGGCCGTCGAGGCTTTCTTCCAAGAATGGATCGACTGCGGCATGCTCCACTACGATGAGGACGTCAGTTACGATCACACCTCGGTGCTGACGAAATTCAATGAGGGCGAAACCGCCTTCCTTATCGGCACGGTCAAGCAGTTCAATCAGAATGAAGACGGCACCGGCGACGAGTACGTCCTGATGCCGTGGCTCTCCGAAGACGGTGAGAACAACACCTACATCACCAGCCCGACCCGCTTCTACGGCCTGAACAAGAGCCTCCTGGAGCCGGGCAATGAACAGAAGCTGGAAGACGCCCTTCACTTCCTCGAGGTCCTCTCCTCGTATGATGGCTACCTCGCAATGAACGGCGAGCAGTCCACCAATATGTGCTCCGTCAACGACTTCAAGCTCGCCGAGGGCTCCCCGTACACGGAAGCGATGAAGGCCGTCGCCAAGGGCTTCTCCATGAACCTGATTTACACCGGCTGGGACAGCTACCTCGTCCCCTTCGGCGAAGCGGCGCGCAGCTGGATCAAGGGTGAGATCACCGGCGATGAAGCCCTTGCCATCCTCGATGAGACGAAGCGGACCGTACAGACCCAGGGCGGGCAGACGGTTTACGCGAACGTGACCGAGCAGCTTGACACCGTTCAGACGGCGCAGCTCTGCGGCCAGATGTTCATGGACGCCACCGGCGCCGACGCCGCGCTCATCTCCTATAACGTCTACTATCCCGAAATTCACGCCCTGTGGGAGAACTCCCGCGGCGCGAACGGCGCCGTCCTCCCCGGCGGCATGACCGAGGAATATATCACCGTCTTCCTGCCCACCGGCTGGTACGGTACGCTCAGCACCATGGAAATCACCGGCAAACAGGCCGCCGAACTGGCCGCTGCCGGCGCGGACACCCGTGACACCGGGGTCAAGTATCCCTATGTCTATATGACCGCCGACGGTCAGCCGCTTGCCGATGACGAGACCTATACGGTCGTGGTCTGCGGTTACGACCCGGACGCCGAAGAGAAATACGCGATCGTTGACACCGGCATTGTCGGCTTGGACGCCGCCAAGGCATACCTGGAAAAAGTCGGCGAGGTTTCCTCCGCGACGCTTGACGAATCCCTCGTCCTGAGCAAGGGATTCGCGGAATAGCGTGAATTTTATGTCAAAAGAGAAGAGTAACGGCACTTTCATCAATCGGGTGGTGTTCTTCGCGGCGATCGCCGTTCTTTTGGCGTTGATTCTGTTCGTGGGGCAGCAATTCTATCATGAGATGAACGAGCTGCTTTATGAGGAGTCCATCACCCAGCTCGGCGAACTCAGCCGCCAGCTCATTGAGAAGCTCGATGACAAGGTCGATTACCAGTGGAATTATCTTGAAAAGCTTCAGCTCTCGCTTGAACGGCACCCGACGCTGACGGAACAGGAACTGATCGACCTGCTCAAGAAGGAGGAGGAGCAGCAGTCCCCCATCGGGAAGAAGCTCTATTTCCGCCTTGTCGACGAAGACGGCCATTACTACACCAATGAAGGCCGTCTGGGTTACTGGGCAGGGCTTGACCAGGTGACCGGCGCGGAACACCAGTCCATCATGCTCGCCGACTGGGCCGACAATGAAACCTATATGGCTTTCATTATCCCGGCGTCGGACGGCATCACGGTTGACGGGAAAAAGATCGGATCCCTGGTTCTCCTTCGCACCATGGAAGATATGCGCGGGTACTTCTACTCAAGCGCCTTCAATAACAACAACCTGGCCTACATCACCGACTATAACGGCTTCATTCTCTCTTCGGGCGGCAGCCTTGACGGCATGGAATTTGAGGGCAAGAATCTGTACTCCTACCTGGAAAAGCAGACCTTCCCTCACGCCGGCAGTTTGAATGCTGTTCTTGAGAAGGGCAACCCCTCGGGCACGGTCTGCACCGACATGCTCATCAACGGGAGGCATTACTACCTGATTTATGACCGCATGCCCGCCTACGACTGGGCGATGATGCTGGTGGTTGATTCCGCGGATGTGGCAACCGGCGCGGCGAAGATGGCTCAAACCCTGGCAAAGCTTTTCCTGATTTTCGCCTTGATCTGCGTCGTGCTGACGGCGGGGATCATCCTCTTCACCCAACGCTTCCGCAGCGATCAGCGGATGATCACGGCTCAAAGGGCATACCAAGCCCGGCTGGAGGAGCTCAACAAGGATCTTGAGGAAGAACGGCAGCGCGCGGACGAAGCGAGGCAGGAGGCGGTTGACGCCACCAAGGCCAAGAGCCAATTCCTCTCCTCCATGTCGCATGACATCCGCACGCCGATGAACGCCATTCTCGGCATGGCGAACCTGATTGAACATGAGCTGAACGACCCGACGAAGGTGCGCTACTACGTCAAGAAGCTGCAGAATTCGGGCACCTACATGCTCGGCTTGATCAACGACATTCTGGACATGAGCAAGATTGAGTCCGGCGACGTGCAGATCAATCAGGAGCCGATCAAGCTCGCCGAACAGGTCGGGCAGATCGAGTCCATCATCCGCGCCCAGAGCAATGAGAAGCGCCAGAAGCTCACCGTTGCCGTGCGCGAGCTGACGCATGAATACCTGATCGGCGACAGCATCCGCCTGCGCCAGATATTCCTGAACCTGCTGACGAACGCCGTCAAGTACACACCTGCCGGCGGCGCCATCCGCATGGAGATCGCGGAGCTGCCCTCCGACAAGCCGGGTTACGCGATGATCCGCACCACGGTCAGGGATAACGGCTACGGTATGTCGCCGGAGTTCGTGGCGAAGATTTTCCAACCCTTCACGCGTGAGCAGAACTCGACCATCAACAAGATTCAGGGCACGGGCCTCGGCATGAGCATCACCAAGAGCCTCGTTGACCTGATGGGCGGCACCATCACCGTGGAGAGCGAGAAGGACGAAGGCAGTACCTTCGTTGTCACGCTGCCGATGTCCATTGACCCGAACGCGAATTATTTCACCGGCCTCCAGAGCGTCCTGCTGATCTCCGAAGACGAGAGCCTGAGAGCCAACGTGCAGGCGGCGCTGAAGGAGACGGATATCTCCCTGCGCATCGCCTCCGCCACCGACGAGGCCCTTGCCATGCTCCGCGAAGAACATTCGGACGCGGTCATGGTCACCGATCACCTCGAATCCGACAAGCTGCCGGAGACGGTCCGCGAACTGCGCGAGGCGGCCGGGAATAACGTTCTGGTCTTCTGCTGCGGCTACATGTACCTCGAAAGCGTCCGCGCCGCGCTCGTCGAATGCAGCCTTGACGGCCTGATTGCCCGACCGTTCTTCTTCGAGAACCTGTCGCTGGCGGTCGCGCATTCCCGCGAGTCGAACACGGTTGTCAGCAAGGCGAAGCCTATCTCCTCCTTGAAGGGCAAGCGCTTCCTCTGCGCCGAGGATAACGACCTCAACGCCGAAATCCTTGACGCCCTGCTCAGCATCCACGGCGCGTTCTGCGAGATCTACCCGGACGGCAAAGCCCTCGTCGAGAAATTCAACACGGTCGAGGAAGGCGATTACGATGCCATTCTCATGGATGTGCAGATGCCGAACATGAACGGCATGGAGGCGACGCGTGTCATTCGCGCCGGCAGCAACCCGCTCGGCCGCACGATCCCCATCATCGCCATGACGGCGAACGCCTTCAGTACGGATGTGGAAGACTGCCTCAACGCCGGCATGGATGCCCACCTGGCGAAACCGATTGACATCTCCGGCCTCGAACGCCTTGTCGAAACCCTCTGCGACGGCACGGTGCAGGAGGAGGAGAGTCAGGAGTGAGGCAATAGGCAATAGGCAATAGCGGCGCCCGATAGTTGGAGCAACATTCCAATTATCGGGCGCTTTCTTTTACGCTTCGCGAAGGGGAGCGGGTGTGCAGGTCACCTCATCCCCCGCGGAGCGTATGCGCCCGCCATTCGCAGTCTCGCCCACTTTCAAGCGCGTTTAAGCCTTCCCCTACGAGGGGAAGGCTTAAACGCGCTCGAAGTTAAGGCGTGACTCCCATTGTCAATTGCCTTGATTGATGTTATCCGGTCTCCGGTCTCCGGTCTCTTTTTTCAACTCACTATCTTCACCACCACGACCACATTCGTATAAACCGTTATCTTCCCCCTCTCCGACGTCATGAAGCCCGGCAGCCAGAGAATGCCGGCGGCGTCGGCGAGGATGGGATAGGAGGGGCGGTATTGCTTAGGGAGCTTGCGGTTGACCCAGAAGTCCGAGAGCTTTTGACTGTGGCCGCCGCAGCCGCAGGGCATGAAGCGCTCGCCGGGAATCGCCGTCCGTAAAATGAGGCCGCCGGAGATTCGATCCCCGTCCAGGTATGCCGTCCACGGATCGGACTTCGCACGCGAGGTCCATTCGGGAATCTCATCCGCGGTCACGGAATGACGCTCAATTTGCAGGGAAAGTTCGGGAGAGTATTGCGGATAATCGTTAAGAATAAGTTCCGAATCCGTTAAGATATATACCGTCCCGCCCTCAATCACGCAAGTAAGTCCGCCCAACCACGGCAGCGTATCATTCCACCCCGCAGAGAGAATAAACTCATCCAATGCTTTAAGGTGCTCATACCCCGCCTCAACGCCGGGCGTCATCCGCCGCAGCATCCGCAGGCGGAGCCCCTCCGGCTCGTCCTCGTATCCCCATTTCGAAAACGTCAGCGGATCGGAGTGAAGCATCACCCGGCCGAGGGCGGCTTTCGTATCCGCCGCGAGCACGTCGGCATCCGCGGAGGCGGTCTCCGCCAGGCGGCAGAGCGCGGTCACGATCTCCGGATTGTAATCCCGTTCCAGGGCGGGGATGAGCTCCGCGCGGATTCGATTGCGGGTGTAGGCCGTGTCCGCGTTCGAACGGTCCTCGCGGTACGGCAGGGATTGTTCGTCAATGTATGCCTCAATCTGCGGACGCGTTACGCCGAGCAGGGGGCGGATGAGGGGGATGGTGCCGCTGAAGGGATTGGGCAGCGCGTACGGGCGGAGGGCGGCGAGGCCGTCAATGCCGGTGCCGCGGAGGAGATGCATGAGCACCGTCTCGGCGCGGTCGTTCGCGTGGTGCGCCGTGCAGACCGCCGCCGCGCCGTTCTCGGACGCGATCCGAAAGAGGAAGCCGTAGCGGAGCTCCCTGGCGGCGGCCTCAATGCCGAGACCGTGCGGTTGCGCGTAGGCGGAGACATCCGCGGAGCCGGCGCGGCATTCGATGCCGCGTTCCCGGCAGAAGGCCTGCACGAAGGCGGCCTCCTCCGCGGATTCCGTCCGCAGCCGGTGATCAAAAACAGCCGCGATGAGCGGCTGTTTGAGTTCGTGAAGCAGATTGAGTAACGCAATCGAGTCCCGTCCGCCCGACACCCCGACCACGAGCAGCGCGTCCGCCGGCATTCGGCAGGGACCGCGCAGCGCGGCGGCAAGTTGAACGGCGGGGGAGGCGTTCATCAGAGGATATCGCTGAAGAGGGACATCGGTCCGCAGATCATGCCCGTGAGCGACGGGCCGGTATGCGCGCCGAGGGCCGGGGCGACAGCAACCGTTTCGTCGAAGGCGCAGTCAAGTTCGTCCTTGGCCTTCTTCTGCAGGAATTCCACGCCCTCCGGGTTCCAGCCGTGGACCATCTGCACACGGAGCGGGCCTTGGCCGGCGAAGAGATCCTTGTCGATGCCGACGAGGTGGGAGAGGGCGCGCTTGAACGTCATGTCCTGGGCCACGGTGACATACATGCCGGTGTCTTTGCTGACGCCGATGATCGGCTTGATGTTCAGCATTTGCGCCATCAATCCTTTAAGGTGACTCACGCGTCCGCCGTGAACAAGGTATTTCATTTCTTTAAGAGAGAACATCCCCTCAACGGAGGAGCGGATTTTCCCGAGGCGTTCGAGGATTTGGTCGAGGGTGAATCCCTTGACGGCCATCTTGCCCGCGGCCTGGACCTGCCAGCCCATAGCGGCGGAAAGCGTCATCGAGTCCCAGAAATGCACATTGGCTTCGGGAACCATGGCGGCGCCGACGCGGGCGGAGTTGAGCGTGCCGCTCAGGCCGGAGGAGATGTGGATGGAGAGAATTTCCGGGTCGTCTTTGGCAATACTGCGGTAAAGGTCCGCGAATTCGCCCGCGGAGACCTGGGAAGTAGTCGGATATTCGTCCCGGGAGAGGAGTTCCTTATAGAATTCCTCGGCGGTGCCGTTGAATGCTTCGCCGCCGATGGTGAGACGGAGTTTTGTATAATGGATGGGCAGCCCTTCGAGTTGTGAAGCGGTCAGATCTGCCGCGCTGTCTGTTACGATCTGCATACCGATCCTCCTAAGTTAACATTTATACAATTACATTGTACCAGAGAAAAGGGAAAGTGAATCGGATTTTTTGAGATTAGGGAGGAGGATGAGTAGACAAGTGGGATAAAAGAAAGAGACCAGAGACCAGAGACCAGATAACATAGTTGGAGCGGACCTTCAATTACCCGACGTTGCGTAAAGTCATCGGCTGTTCGATATGGAAACAGCCCTTCGTTAATGTTATCCGGTCTCTGGTCTCTGGTCTCTTTAAAACAAAGCGCCCGATATTCGAAGTCTTGCTCCAACTATGTTATCTGGTCTCTGGTCTCTTGTTCCCGGTCTCCGGTCTCCGGTCTCCGGTCTCTTCTCCTTACGCCTAACTCCACTCTTCACTCTCCACCCTCCACTCTTCCTTGATTTTCATGCCAAAAACCACTCCCCAAAAATCGAACCGTATTGTATAATCATTTACAAGTGGGTTTATACCCGTGTGAAGGAGTCACTGCGAATGAGAGAAGTTGCCGTATTGGAGACCGGGCAGATCCCTGTCTCCGATCACTGGGACAAAAGTTTATTGGAGATCGCGGGCGAACCGGTTTTGCAGATTTTCGAGAAAACCGGTCTGCACAACGTCGACGGCGTGTTCATCGGGAATATGCTCGCCGGCTCGACCAATAATCAACTCCACCTCGGTTCTTATCTCGGGGATTGGCTCGGCGCCCGGCATACGGAAGGGATGCACGTCGAAAGCGCGTGTTCCTCCGGGGCGTCCGCTTTTCGTCAGGCATTGATGGCCGTGGCGAGCGGAGAATTGAACACCGCGGTGGCGGTCGGCGTTGAGAAGATGACGGACTCGCTTTCCGAGACGATCACGGCGGAGCTGGCAACGGCCTCCGACTCGGAATATGAACGGGATATGGGCGTCAGCTTCGTCTCTCTGAACGCGCTCCTCATGCGCCGCTATATGTACGAGTACGGCAAGACCCGCGAGGACTTCGCCGGCTTCACGGTCAACGCGCACGCCAACGCGGTCCACAATCCGTACGCGCGGTTCCGCAGCCCGGTCACCAAGGAAGCGTACATGAAGTCCGCCCCGGTCTGCGACCCGGTCAGCGTACTGGATGCCCCGCCCGTTGTTGACGGTGCCGCCGCGGTGCTGCTGGTGCCGCTCGAATACGTCCGCGGGGTGAACATCGTCCGCGTGATCGGTTCCGGCGCGGCAGCGGATCACGCCTCCCTGCACGCGCGGAAGGATCCGCTTTGGCTCTCCGCCGCGGAGAAATCCGCCAAACAGGCGTACAAGCAGGCGGGGATCGGTCCCGACGACGTGGACCTTTTCGAGCTGCATGACGCGTTCACCGTCATCGCCGCGCTGAGCCTGGAGGCCTGCGGATTCGCCGAACGCGGGCACGGTACGGACTTAGCGGCCAATGGGGACATCACCCTCGGCGGGCGTATTCCCATCTCCACCCGGGGCGGTCTCAAGGCCCGCGGTCATCCGGTCGGCGCGACCGGCATTTATCAAATTGTCGAAGCGGTTGAGCAGCTTCACGGCCTCTGCGGACAGGGGCAGGTGGAAGGCGCGAAAACCGCCATGACTCAGAACATCGGCGGCATCGGTACAAGCGTTGTCACGACGCTGCTTGCTGTATAACAGAGAAATTCGGGGGTAGCTATGGAATTTCACATCTCGTCCAAAGCCAGAGAACGTTATAACTTCAGCGAAAAACTCTTCACATTCAACGGCAATGTGATTTTCGCGGACATCCGCGCGGTGCGTGAATTCACCGACCGGGTCAATACCGTCCGTCGACAGGCAGGCGAGAAAGAAATTTACACCGGCGAAATGAACGCGCTCGGCTTGATCGACGAGATCATGCACGCGGTCATCGAGCAGTACCGCAAGACGCTCGCTCCCAAAATGAATGAGAATCTTTACGCCGCCCTGCTTGAGAAGCTCGGCGCCGAATCCCTTGACAAAGTCCTGCTCTCCTTCTGCGAAGAGTTCCCGCCGCTGGCGGTGCTGCAGGGGAAGCAGACGGTCGAGGAATACCTGAACGGCGAGAATCCCGACGGGATCAAGAACCGTTACGACACCGTGGAGGAGATCATCCTCTGCTGGGTGACGAACCGCAATCCCGCCGCCATGAAACTCGCGGGCGAGTTCTTTGATGAAACCCGGCTGACGCAGATCTGCGATTACAACAAAGTCATCGCGGGCGCCGACGAGTTCCTGCGCACCCTGCCGAAGATCAACGGCCTGTCCCTGATCGAGTACCTGCGCAAGCCCGCCATCGAGAACCCCGACTCCCTGTTCGACCAGCTCAATTTCATCCGCAACAACTGGGCGGAGATCCTCGGCGAGTACCTGACCCGCCTCCTGGTCGGCATTGACCTGATGAAGGAAGAGTTCCGCGAACACGGCTTCGGCGGTCCCGGACCGATTGAAATCCCTGTCTACGGGGAAGGCGGCGGCGCGGGCGGCGAGGTCGAGAATTTCTCCGCCGACTCCGAATGGATGCCGCGCCTCGTCCTCATGGCGAAGAACGCCTTCGTCTGGCTCTATCAGCTGACGAAGAAATACGGTTACGAGATCAACCACCTCGACCAAATCCCGGATCAGGAGCTCAAGGCTCTCGCGGATGAGGGCTTCACCGGCCTGTGGCTGATCGGCCTGTGGGAGCGCTCCGCCGCCTCCAAGACCATCAAACAGTGGTGCGGCAATCCCGAAGCCCTGGCCTCCGCGTATTCCCTCGCCGGCTACACCATCGCCAACGACCTCGGCGGTGAGGCCGCCTTCCAAAACCTGAAAGAACGCGCCTGGCGGTACGGCATCCGCCTCGCCTCCGATATGGTCCCGAACCACATGGGCATTGATTCCGATTGGGTGCTCTATCATCCCGACCGCTTCCTCTCCCTGCCCTACTGCCCGTTCCCCTCGTACGGCTTCAACTGCGGCAACCTCTCCCCGGACCCGAATATCGGCATCCGCATTGAGGACCATTACTTCACCCGCAGCGACGCCGCGGTCGTCTTCCAGCGCATTGATTACCGCACCGGCGACGTCCGCTACATCTATCACGGCAACGACGGCACCACTATGCCGTGGAACGACACCGCGCAGCTGAATTACCTCAACCCCGAGGTGCGCGAAGTCATTATCCAAACCATTATCGACGTTGCCAAGCACACGCCGATTATCCGCTTCGACGCGGCGATGACGCTTGCCAAGAAGCATTATCAGCGCCTGTGGTTCCCGGAACCGGGCACCGGCGGGGACATTGCCACCCGCGCGGAGCACGCCATGACCAAGGAAGAGTTCGACAAAGCCTTCCCGGTCGAGTTCTGGCGCGAAGTCGTGGACCGCGTCGCGGTTGAGGCGCCGGACACCCTGCTCCTGGCGGAAGCCTTCTGGATGATGGAAAGCTACTTCGTCCGCACGCTCGGCATGCACCGCGTCTACAACTCCGCTTTCATGAACCTGCTGCGCGACGAGGACAATGCCCGCTACCGCACGCTGATGAAGACCACGCTCGAGTTCGACCCCGACATTCTGCAGCGCTGGGTGAACTTCATGAACAACCCGGATGAACGCACCGCGGTCGAGCAGTTCGGCAGCGGCGATAAGTACTTCGGCATCTGCGTATTGATGGCCACCATGCCGGGCCTGCCGATGTTCGGCCACGGCCAGCTGGAAGGCTACTCCGAGAAGTACGGCATGGAATACCGCCGCGCGTACAAGGACGAGGGCGTTGACTATGACCTGATGCGCCGCCACGAACGCGAAATCTTCCCGCTGCTGCACATGCGCCGCCGCTTCTCCGGGGCGAAGAACTTCGTCCTCTATAACTTCGCCAACAACTACGGCAATATCGACGACAACGTCTACGCCTACTCCAACTACGGCGGGGGCGTGCATACGCTCGTGGTCTACAACAACCGTTACGGCGAGGCCGACGGCACCATCCGTCAGTCGGTGAATTTCGTCCGCAAGGAACACAACGAGAAGATCCCGACTTCCACGACCCTCGGCGCGGACCTCGGCCTGCATTACGATGAGGAATATTTCCTCGTCCTGCACGACCACATCCGCGGCTTGACTTATGTCCGTTATTCCAAAGAGATTCTGAATGACGGCCTCCGTCTGCATCTCGGGGCGTATCAGTACTTCGTCTTCGATGAAGTCTATGAAGTTCACGACGACATGGCCCACAGCTGGAAGCAGCTCTGCGACTGGCTCCACGGTGAAGGCACGCCGGACATTTGGGAAGCCCTCGAGGAGATTCGCTACGGCAGCATCCTGCGCCCGTACCGCGGCATGATTGACGGCCGCAAGCTGGTTTGGCTGCACGGCAAGTTCGGACAGCCGATCTCCCCGGACACCTGGGATGAGCTCCGCAACGGCATTTGGCCCGACTTCAGCGAGCTCTCCGCCAACGCCCTGCGCGAATACGGCTGCCCCGCCAAGACGCAGAAAGAGCTCTTCAACCTCTACATCAGCGGCATGACCGCCATGCTGAAGGACCCCGCCGCGGCGTCCATCGGCGTGACCGGCGTTGACCTCAGCGCCGAAGCGAAAGTCTCCGCCCTCGTCCGCATGAATCCGTCGCTGTGGATCGACCTGCTGATCGCTCAGCAGGAACGCCTGCTGACGGCGGGCACCGATCCGCGCCCGAACATTCATGAGCTCTGGTATCTCGACAAGACGCTCTCCCGCAGCCTGCGCGCGGCGGACCTCTTCGAGATCTCCATTGACGACCAGGTGAAGCTCGTCCGCTGGCTGTATTACACGCTTGACAGCATGAGTAAGTGGACGGCCGCCGAGCTTGACGAGGAGCTTGATGAACTGCTGCGCCGTGAGGACACCCGTTCCCTGATGAAGCTCAACCTCTGGGACAACGTCCTGTGGTTCAATAAGGAAGCCGCCGACATGCTGGTGGACCTGATCCGTATGTGCGGGCCGTGGGTGAATGTCTTTGACGCGGATTTCTCCGCCGCCAAGCAGCTTGAGACCGCGAAGATTCTCGGCAGCGCCGCCGACCTCCTGGCGGAGCGCATCGCGGCGTCGGAATACCATTTTGAGCGGCTCATCGGCAAACCCATCAAGAAAGAAGAGGACGAAGCCGAGTAAGCTATGATCCTTGTCACCGGCAGCACAGGGTTCATCGGGCAGGCGCTCGTCAACCACTTGGTGACGCTGGGGTATCCCGTCCGTCTCCTGCTGAACCCTTCCCGCAGCTATCCCGCCCTTCCGAAAAGCGTCTCGGTGGAAGTCGCGATCTCCAGCATGAACGATGAGCGCAACCTGCGCGCGTCCATGAAGAATATCGACACCATCTTCCACCTGATCGGCACCGAATGGAAAGGCATTCACGCCGAATATGAGGAAGTCGACATCCGCGCCGCGAAGATGTTCTCGAAAGTGGCGAAGCAGATGGGCGTGCGGCGCTTCATCTACCTGAGCCATATCGGCGCGGACCGCGCTTCCGCTTACAGTCCCATGCGCATCAAGGCACTCGCCGAAGCGGCCATCCGTGAGAGCGGCGTGCCTTATACCATTGTGCGGACCGCCGTCGCGTACGGCGCCAACGATCACTTCACCAATACCATCCGCGACTATATTCTCTCAACCAAGCGCGGCCCGCTGCTCCTGCCGGGCGGCGACGATACGCTCATCCAGCCGATTTGGGTCGAGGACCTGATCACCGCCCTGCTGCTGTGTATGGACGACGAGACCATGGTCAACCGGACGATCTACACCGGCGGCATCGAGAACTTCACCTTCCGCGAAGTCGCGGAGATGGTGATGGACGTGATCGGGAAGAAGAAGCGAATCATTCAGCTGCCCGCGAACATCCTCCGCTATATTTACATCTCGCGCGAGCAGTGGCATCCGAACAAGACGGTGCCGATGTACTTCTGGCTGGATTACCTGGCGGAGGACCGCATTACCGCTCTGGACACGCTGCCGCGGGAGTTCGGCCTGATGCCGACGCGGATGTCCCTCAATATGTCGTACCTGAAAGAGAAATGATCTCCAAGTCGGGTACAATTGACTTATGAATTCGGAAACACAGGAGGAAATATGAAACGAACGATCCTCATTACACTGCTGGCCGCTCTCGCCCTGCTCGGCGTGTGCGGACTTGCCGCCGCGCAGACGGTGAACCCGATCACCGGCCTCGAAACGGTTGAAGACGAAAGCGCGCTCTCCCTGCCGCCGGTCTTCGTCCCGATGGCACGCTATCCGTCGAAGTACCGCCCGACCTCCGGCCATTCCGAAGCGCCGTGGGTCTTCGAAATGTACGTGGACGGCGAGGAATCCCGCCCGGTGCTGATGTTCTACGGGGATCAGCCGGACGTCGACCTTTCACACATCTCCTCTGCCTTCTTCGGCCTGGAGAGCCTGCGCGTACAGTACGGCGGCGTCATCATTGCCGGCGGCACCTCGAAATCCGTGCTGGACTCCGACATCAAGAATTTGGAGCTGTGGTACGGCACGACCTACGACCAGCTTTACCCGACCCTGCCGCTCGCGAATTACAAGAGCATCGTCGAGAAGTGGGCAAAGAAAGCCACCCCCGCGGACCCGAACAACCTGGCGTATTCCTTCGACAGCGCCATCCCCGAGGGCGGACAGAATGCCGACTCCCTCTTCGTCCGCTATGCTGACACGAATCAAATCCTGTGGCGCTATGACGGCGCGTCCGGCAAGTACCTCCGCGCCCAGAACTCCGTTGAAGATCTCGGCACCCTGAGCGCCGACGTGGACTCCGCGACCGGCGAGCAGATCGGGGTGGAGAACCTCATCATCCTGATGGCGCACCACGACTACGTCCCCGATACCGATCCGACGCTGGGATTCTTTGATGTCGACCTGAACTACGCGGAGGGCACCGCCCTGATCTTCCGCGACGGCAAGCTGTACACTTCGAAGTGGTCCACCGTCTCCGGCAACTTCGAGCGCGAATCCGACCGCAACCGCCCGATCCGCTTCCTGGACAGCGAGGGGAATTCCTTCAAGTTCAAGCCGGGGCAGACCTGGGTTCACATCGTCATGAGCGGCAACCCCGTCTACGAAGTCGATTCCGAACTGGGCACCACGCCCACCCCGGGCAGCGCCTTTTGGAAGCTGCCGTACATCTCTTTCAAACCGGGTTCAAAGGCGGCAGTCGAAGCCGAAGTCCCCGAACTGAAGGACATGACTTACGAACTGAACACAGCGGACTGAAGCGATTCATGAAGAGCGAGAAGACCAATGTAATGCGCGTGCTGGAGCAGCACAAGATCGCTTACACCCCGCACACCTACGGCGACGGCATCGCCGCCATGAGCGCCGGTGAAGTCGCCGCCGCCCTCGGCCAGGATCCGACGCACGTCTTCAAGACCCTCGTGACCGTCGGCAAGAGCGGACAGCACTACGTCTTCGTCATCCCCGGCCCGTCCGAGCTCGACCTCAAAAAAGCCGCCTCCGCTGTGGGCGAGAAGAACATCGAGATGGTCAAGTCCAAAGAGCTGCTCCCGCTGACGGGCTACATTCACGGAGGCTGTTCGCCGATCGGGATGAAGAAGTTCTTCACCACAACGGTAGACGCGTCGGCGAAAGACTGCGCGACGATCTGCGTCTCCGGCGGGCGTATCGGCTTCCAAGTAGAGTTCGCGCCCGGTGATTTGGAGAAGGTGATCAAGTTCGCTTACGCGGATCTGGTACTGGAGAATATGCTTCCTGTATCGGGCGCGTTTTAAAGAGACCAGAGACCAGAGACCGGATAACATAATCGAAAGCCTGCTTCCATATCGAGCGTATTTTTATAGAGACCGGATAACGTAATTAGGGCGAGACTTCAGATGTCGAGCGTTATACATGTTCGATATTTGAAGTCATATCTCAACTATGTTATCCGGTCTCCGGTCTCTTTGAAAACCGTGTCCGATATTCGAATTTACGCCACAACTATGTTATCCGGTCTCTTTGAAAACCGTGCTCGATATTCGAATTCACGCTACAACTATGTTATCCGGTCTCCGGTCTCTGGTCTCTGGTCTCTTGTTCCCGGTCTCCGGTCTCTTATCTCCACTGCTTTAAATAACCTTTTTCCCTCAATTTCCGTTCAATCTTCCAAAAAACAGTAAAATAGTCATGACTTAAAAAGGAAGATTATCATCATGGAAGAAAACAACACCAACCCGATTGAAGAGCCTGCCGTGAACCCGGCCGAGGCCCCTGTATCCGAAGAAGAGCCCGCCGTGAACCCGGCCGAGGCCCCTGTTTCCGAAGAAGCGCCCGCCGCTCCGGTTATCGATGAACCCGCCGAAAAGCCCGCCAAGGACAAGAAAAAGAAGAAGTCCAAGAAAGGCTTCCTCATTGCCCTCGTGATCATTGTGATCCTGGCTATTGCCGCGGGAATCGTCTACACCCATTACCAAACTTGGCTCACGAAGATCGCCTACCCCTTCAAGGCATTCGAAGCCACCGAAGAGAAGCTCGCCGAAATCGCCCCGATTGACGAAAACGAATCCGCCGCTGTCGACGCTATGGAATCCTATTCCTCCGACGACACCTGGGCCGTCTATGTCTACCTGATCGGCTCCAACCTCGAGAGCCTCAACATGAACAACCTCTCCACCTACATGCAGCTCCTCATCGCCGATGAGGTCGCGAACAGAGAGGACGACAGCAAGTCCCAGAGAGAAATGCTGATCGACTTCGCCGACGAAATCGAAAGCAAGGGATCCGAGCTGCCGAATGTCTTCTTCGAGACCCAGACCAACAACCCGACGCAGGAAGAATCCCCCGCTGCCGCGGACAACCCGACAGAGACGGGTTTTGCCTCTGCCGACTTCAATCAGATGGCTTCCGTTGACCTCAGCGGTAAGGTCAAGGTCGTCGTTCAGACCGGCGGCGCCGCCCGTTGGCAGAATATCAACATCAACCCGAACCTGACCCAGCGCTGGCTCATGGATGAGACCGGCGTGAATGAAATCAGCGCCGTGCCCGCCCTTGATATGGCCTCGGTCGAAAACCTCGCCGACTTCCTGACCTTCTGCAAAGACAACTACCCCGCCGACCATACCATGGTCATCTTCTGGGATCACGGCGGAGCTTATACCGGCTACGGTAACGATGAGCTCTACGGC
Organism: Flexilinea sp.; assembly: GCA_963643375.1. Taxonomy (GTDB): domain Bacteria; phylum Chloroflexota; class Anaerolineae; order Anaerolineales; family Anaerolineaceae; genus Flexilinea. Next base: position 24,726 of record CAVIKW010000014.1, read on the forward strand.
TCCACGCTCTCCCTCGCCGACATGCACGAAGCGCTCGAAAAGTCCGTCGGTTACAATCCGGAGAACCCGTTCTTCGAGGCGATTGGCTTTGATGCCTGCCTGATGGCGAATACCGACGTCGTCAACTCCCTGTACGGCTTCGGTAAGTACCTGCTCGCCTCCGAAGAGATCGAGCCGGGCACCGGCTGGGATCATGAAGCGTGGCTGTCCTACCTCAACGAGCACACCGAAGCCAACGGCGCTCAGCTGGGCAAAGTCATCACCGACTCCTACATGGACGCCTCCAACGGCGCCACAGCCAATCTCGGCTACATCTCCGCGGGGACTTTCGCTGTGATTGAGATGAACGAAGCCAAGGCAGCCTCCGACGCCTACGCCGACTTCATGAAAGCCGCCCTGCAGGCCGCGATCAAGGATCCGACGGTCATCTCCGAAGTCTCCACCGCCGCGAAGCGTTCCGTCTTCTTCGGCGGCAACGTGTACCAGGCCTACAACACCATTGACCTCGGTCTGTGGATGGATAACATCACCGGCGATCTGGCTGACAAAGCTGCGGCGGTTTCCGAACATCTGCATAAGGCTGTGCTGTATCATCGCGGCTCCTCCTACCTGAAGGAAGCCCAAGGCATCTCCGTCTACTATCCGGCGGACACCTCCACCATCTACGGCCTCGCCTTCATGCTGGATTACATCAACAACATCAACACCAACGACGACATCAACGCCTTCTATTATTACAAGACCGCGGGCGTCCTCAATGACGAACTCGAGTCCTACGTCGAAGGCGAAGGCTACGGCAGCCCGAAGCAGCTGAATTTCTCCGCCCTTGACACGCTGAACAAGTCCGAAGTCACCATCGGCGAAGACGGCGGTTTCACCGTCCAAGCCACGCAGGAACAGGTCGACCTCCTGCAGAGCGCCGTCCTCGAAATCGGCAAGTACAACGAAGAGACCGGCGAAATCATCTACTACGGCGAAGACTGCTACGTCGGCCTGAACACCGAGACCAACGAATTCGTCGTCACCTTCGACGGTGAGTGGACGATGATGAACAACACCCCGCTGGCGCTGGAAGTGATCGACTCCACCGAGGAGAACGTCCTCTACAAAGTCCCGATGACCTACAACCTCATCGGCAATATTGACTTCCTGATCAACTACAACTTCGAGAGCGGCAACACCGAGTTCATCGGCATCCGCCCCGACCTGGATCCCGCGAACCTGATGGGCAGAGACCTGCTCCCGCTCAACACCGGCGCGTACTATTCCGTCACATATCAGACCAGCAATCTGAATGACTACTCCACCGGCACGACCGCGAGCACCCCGATGCGCCTGAACGAGAACACCACCCTCGCCGCGAAGCCGCTCGCGGACGGCACCTACCTTGCCATCATCAACTTCGAGGACATCCGCTCCGACTCGTACTACTCCCCGGTGGTGAAATACACGATCTCCGGCGGAGAGGTAACGGCGGCAGAATTGATGCCGAACCTCGGCGGTTACGACAGTAATAAATAAATATCAACAACAAAAAAGGCGCGGTCCCCGCGCCTTTTTCTGTTGTTGATAAGAGACCGGAGACCGGAGACCGGATAACATAATTTGAGTGGGTTTTCGAATATTGACCGCTCTTTTCTTCCGGCCGATGAATTATTGTTTCCCCGGTTGGAAGTTATGCTCATTAATGTTATCTGGTCTCTGGTCTCTGGTCTCTCTATTTTTGCCTCGTTCCGAGGCAAAAAAACACCGCCCGAATCGGACGGCGTCTGCTGGGATACCTGGATTCGAACCAGGATCCACGGATTCAAAGTCCGGTGTGCTGCCGTTGCACCATATCCCAATACAAGTCCCTATTGTATCATGAAAAAGGACATTTCGGCACAGAATCACCATAAAATGACGGGACGCCGCGGTGATGTTAGAATTAACCATTATGTCGGAAGAAAACAAATCTCAGGAATCATCCGTCGCCCGCAATGTCATCATCTACGGCATCGGCGGCGTATTGTCGCAGGCGGCGGGGCTTATCACGCTCCCGCTCATGACCCGCTGTCTGACTTCGCTGGAGTACGGCTCCATCGAGGTCATTGCCGCCCTCACCGGGTACTTCAATCTCCTCATCGGCCTCAATATGATGACGGGGCTCTACCGCTTCTTCTACGAGACGGATGAAGCCTCCGGCGAACGGAAGACAATGGTCTCCACCACCTTCCTCTTCTTCGGCTTCTGCGGACTGCTGGTCGTCGGATGCTCGTTCGTCTTCGGACGGCAGTTCTCGCAATCCCTCTTCGGCGACGCGGATCATATCTCCCTGATCCGGCTGGCGTTCACGGCGCTCGTCCCGGTGGCGATCTATACGTATTCGCTCTGCCTGCTGCGCTTCGAGAACAAATCGGTGCCGTACATTATCATCGCGCTGACGGTGTCCGTCATTTACATGGGCTGCATCATTCTCTTCGTTGCCGTGATGAAAGTCGGCATCCCCGGCTACTATTATTCGCAAATCATCTCGAACACCATCGGCGCCCTCCTCGCGCTGTTCATCTCGCGGGACCTCCTCGCCCCGCGCTTCTCGTGGAGCTGGTTCAAAAAGCTCGCCCGCTACAGCTTCCCGCTGGTGCCGGGCTCCCTCTTCGCGTGGAGCCTTTCCGCCAACAACCGCATGTTCCTGAACGCGTCCGCCACTCCGGTCCAAGTCGCGTATTACGGCCTCGCGAACAAGGCGGCGATCGTCATTACCCTCGCCACGCAGGCGTTCTGCAATGCCTGGGAGCCGACGATGTATTCTCTTCTGAATAAGGAGGAGAAAATCAAACGCACGCTGCCGCAGATGCTCTCGCTGTACATCTTCGGGACGCTCTCGATCTGTACGCTGGTGATGACCTTCGCGCGGGAGATTTTCCTCTTCCTCGCCCCGGCGGAGTACCTCGCGGGCATCGGCCTGCTCGGGATCATGCAGCTGCGTTGGATCTTCACCATGGGTGTGTACGTGATCGACCCCGGCACGGCCAAATCCGGGAAGACGTATTGGGTCTCCGTCATGCTCGGGCTGGCGGTGGTCGTGAACCTCGTCAGCAATACCATTCTGACGCCGCGGCTCGGTCTGTACGGCGCCGTCATCTCGGAGCTCCTCGGGTACGCGGCCGCCATGATCGGAAGATGGATCGTCTCCGACCGGCTGTTCCCGATTCGGTGGGATCATCGGTATTTCATTTTCATGATCGCGGTGTACGGCATCGCCGCCTTCTTCCAGACGAAGATCATCCTCGGCAATCAGCCGTGGGCGGTGAGCTTCGTGCTCCGCCTTCTCCTCGCCGCCGCGGTCATCCTTCTCGGATGGC
>CAVIKW010000015.1:0-26838 GCA_963643375.1 Flexilinea sp.
CAGTTGATTCGCAAAGAACGAGGATAGATTTGTCTTGGGGTGGAAATGTCAGAACCGATGGAAGATGAAAAACAAGAGAATGTGACGCAGCCGACGGTTGAGATCCCCGATTGGGAGAGCATCGGCAGCGGCTACGAGGAGATTCACGAACCGGACCCGGAAAAGCTCGCGGCCGAAAAAGCCGCCGAGGAGGCGGCAGAGAAGAAATATCAGCGGATTGAGAAGATCAAGGACGATATTTGGTTCGTGCTGTTTATTCTTTTGATAATTTTTGCGGTTTATTTGAAGTTTACGGATTGAAAAACAGAGTGGGGCGTTTACCGCCCCACTTCGTATAATGTAAGAATCACGCCGGCCATGGCGGCGGTTTCTACTCGGTAGATACGATCCCCGAGGGTGCAGGAATTCCAGCCGTGCTGTTGAATGTACTCCGCCTCGGCGGGGGCGAAGCCGCCCTCCGGGCCGACCATTAATGAAGCGCTGCGGATGTTCCCGCGCTTCGGGTCAACCAGGTCCTTCAGCGTCGTTCCGTGCTCGTCTTCGTAGCAGAAGATCGGGAGGTCCGCCTCGGCGCCCATAGCGACCGCCTGCTTCAAGGGAACCGCCGGCAGCAGTTCCGGAATCCGCGCCCGTTCGCACTGCTCCGCCGCTTCCTTGAGAATCTTCTCCCAACGCTCCTGCTTGCTGTCGGCATCCGCGGACTTGCGGACGATGGTGCGTTCCGTAATCATCGGCACGACGCGGGAGACGCCCGCCTCCGTGCACTTCTGTAAAATCCACTCGAATTTCTCCCGCTGCGTCAGCGCCAAATACAGCGTGACGAAGCAAGACGGCTCGCCCTCCGCGGGCTGCTTGCCGGTAATGACGGCCGTGACGTGCTTCGGGTCCGGGTAGCTGATCTCCGCGTCGTACACCCAGCCTTGGTTGTCGAGGAACTGAACAGCATCCCCTTCCTTCAGCCGCAGCACCTTGCGAATCTGTCCCGAAATGTCATCCGGGATGTCAACGCAGCCGCCGCTGAGGCGTTCGGGGTCGATGAAGAAACGGTTCATTCAATTTCCTCAACTTCGCCGCCGTCATCCTCGTTTTCGTCCTCATCCACGTACTCGCCGTCGTAATCATCGTCATAATCCGGGTCGTAATGGTCAAACTCCACCTTGGAGCCCTCCGCGTTGATGATGACGACGTATTCGCCGTGCGGTTCGCGGGCTTCGTATTTCGCGATCATGTCCGAAATACGGCCGCGGGTGACGCCTTCGAACTTCTTCGTCAGGTCATTGCATACCGCGATGGAACGGTCGCCGAAGACTTCCAGCGCGTCCTTGAGGAAGGCCAGCAGCCGGTGCGGGCTTTCGTAGAAGATAAGCGTGTGCGGGGAGTCCTTATCTACCGCGAAGAAGCGCTGCCGCTGCCCGCTCTTGCGGGGAGGGAAGCCGCGGAAGGTGAAGGAGTGCACCGGCAGCCCGGAAAGGGTCAGCGCGGTGATGAGCGCGGTCGGGCCCGGGATGGAGCTGACTTCAATGTCATTCGCCAGCGCCTCGCGGACCAGAATGAAGCCCGGGTCGGAAATGCAGGGCGTGCCGGCATCCGTGACGATGGCGGCGTTCTCACCGGAGAGCAGATGGCGGATGACCTTCGGCAGCGCCTGGGTCTCGTTATCCTCGCGGAATGAAATCTGCGGCTTTTTGATGTCGAAATGTTTCAGGAGCATGCCGGTCTTGCGCGTGTCTTCACTGATGACGACGTCCACCTCACGCAGCGTTTCCAGCGCGCGAAGGGTGATGTCGCCGAGGTTTCCGATGGGTGTTGCGACGATATAGAGCATTTAAGCCTCCAGTCTTTTCTTCATAATTTCTATCGCTTCGGGATTGTTGTCCATGAGAATGCAGTCCCGTCCGAGTTCTTTGCAAGCGGCGCCCGTCGTCCCGGAGCCCGCGAAAAAGTCCAACACCAGCTCGCCGGGGTTCGAGGACGCCTTGATGATGCGGCGCAGGATGCCGAGCGGCTTCTGCGTCGGGTAGCCGGTTTTCTCTTTACCGTTGGTCGGCACGATGGTGTGCCACCAGGTGTCGGTGGGCGTCTTGCCCTTGGCGGCTTTCTCCGGGCCTACCAACTCCGGCGCCATGTATGGGATGCGGTCGAGCTCTTCGTAGTTGAAGGTGTAATGATCCGGGTCTTTGGCGTAATACAGGATGTTGTCGTGCTTGGCGGGCCACTTCTTTTTCGAACGGGCGCCGTAGTCGTAAGCCCAAATGATCTCATTCAGGAAGGAGCTCCGCCCGAAGATGTCATCCAACATGATCTTACAGTAATGCACCTCGCGGTAGTCAATGTGGAAATACAGCGAGCCGTTCGGCTTCAGAACGCGGTACGCCTCCCGCATGCGGGGTTCGAGGAAGCCGATGAAGTCGCTGAAATTATCGCGGTAATGGTTCTCGCCGACAGCTTCCGTGCGGTAATGCTGCCCGCCGAAGCCGACGCGGTCGCCGTTCGCATCGCGTACGGTCTTGATGAAGGTGCGCGACTGCGTCTTCCCGGTGTTGAACGGCGGGTCGATGTAAATCAGGTCGACGGTCTCGTCCCCGATTTCCTTCAGCAGCTCCAGATTGTCCCCAAAACGAATATCAATCATGATCCTGTTTTCTTCCGCTATAGATTATACCATTTCCCCGCCGGTGATGGACTTCCCGGCGATAATGCCGATCGCGGCGTAGCTTGCCGCGGCTGCCGCCACGATAATCATCGGAATCGTCCACTGCCCGCTGGCATCGAGGATCATGCCGAAGATCGTCGGCCCTACAGCGGAGACGGCGTACCCGATCATCTGGGCGAAGCCGGAAATCCATGTCGTCTCGGCAGGCGATTTCCCGCTCATGGAGATCAGCGCCAGCACGTAGCTGTAGCAGAAGCCGGAGCCGAGCCCGCAGAGGACCGCGCAGACGCACATCATCGGGAACGATTTACAGGTCAGGTAAATCATCGCCGCGATGAAGTAAACCCCGCCGCCGCACAAGGCAACATAGGGGCGGTTCTTCGGGTTCTGCGCCATGATCGGGGAGAGGAACGCGGGGATGAGGCTGATGAGCTGCAGGCCCATGGTCATGACGCCCGCGGTGCTCGAGTCAATGCCCTTGTCATGCATCATGGTCGGGAACCAGGTGACGACGCAGCTGAAATAAATCACGCACTGCAGCGCCATCAAGGCCGACACCGCCCAGACGTTCTTGTTCAGGAACTTCTTCGTGGCGGCAATCGGGGAGTAAGATTCGCCGGTCTTGTCGTCGAATTCCTTCCGCCCGGTGAGGCTAAGCCACAGCGGAATCGCGATGATCGGGAAAACACACCAAATGGCAATGGCGGGGCGCCAGCTTCCGAAGGCGTTCGCGAGCTTGTAGCTGAACCCGGAGCCCATGCCGGCCATGAAGTTCATGGAGACGTTGTAAATGCCGGTGATCACGCCGAGCTTCTGCGCCGCTTTCTGACGGTTCAGCGCCGGGAGCATTACGTTCAGTACGCCGATGCCGAAGCCGATGAGAACCGTGCCGATGTAAAGCCCCGGCAGTCCGAGATACGAACGGATGAGCAGCCCCGCCCCGGTACAGGCGAAGCAGGTCACCGAGGCATGGCGAATCTTGAACCGCGGCAGAATCGCCCCGGCGAAGAAGGCCGTCACGGAAAACAGCAGCATCGGGATCGTGGTCAAGGTTCCCGCCTGACCGGAAGTCATGTTCAAGTCTTCCTTGATCAGCGAGACAACCGGCCCGACCGATGTGATTGATGAACGCAGGCTGAAAGCTGCCAGAATCAGACATACAACGTAAAGCTTGAAGAACGAACCACCCTCTTTTTTATTCATTAATTTCTCTCCTGCGGTAAACTTCCCAGGCGTCTTGCGCGCCTTCGTTTATGGTTGAATCGTACTCATAGTTGTCACAGAAATATTGATAGACCGCCCGCGTCCAATCCGCCGCGGATGACGGAATCTCACAGCGGCCGTTTTCATATGTCACGAACGGCAGGGCGCTGTCATGCACATCAATCACGACCTCCGGCGGGTCCGACTGCATATCCGCGAGCAGTTCGTCCCAAAGCGGCTTCTGCTCCTCCCCGGCGAAGAGGTAGAGCGGACGCTCATTGAAGTAAGCCGTCGGCGCGCGCCGTTCGCTCATGACGTAAATGGCGGAACGGCTCCCCCAGACGAGGATGCTGTTCGCGGGGTCGGTATCCGTCACGAGGTAATCCCGCGCCTTGGTATACGCGGAGGGAGAACGCGGCGTGTAATTGTCAATGTAAAGCGGCACCAATGTCAGGCTGCAGACGAGGAGCAGCGCGATGACCGCCGCGCGGAAGACCGGCATTCCCCGCCTGACCCGCAGTTCCAATCCGCGAACGAGAGCGCAGAGCAGGATCAAGGCGGGCGTGACGCAGAGGATGAAATAATGCTGATAGTTCATCCCCGAAAGTCCGGCGCAGATGAGCTCAATCGGCAGGTCGACCAGCGCGAAGCGCGTCAGCGGATTGTCCTCGTACGACCGGCGGATCAATGCCCAAACCCAGGCGAGGAACGCGATGAGCAGGAAGGGGCTGACCGTCGGCAGGAACGTCAGCGTGGTCCACGCGCAGGCGAGACGGTTCGCGCCGCTCTTCTCGGAATAAACGAAGTTGAAGCGGAAGGCGACGTCCCAATACGCGGCCAAGGCGCCGTTCGCCGCGAAGTACGCGCACCAAGCGGCATTGACAGCGAGGAATCCCGCGGCTGTCAGCAGCCAGAAGCGCAGCTTCTCTCGGAACAGCTCTTTATGACGAAGCGCTTCGCATAGGTCAATCAAAAACAGCGCGCACCAGACGCCGACGGTGTTCTGCTTGCAGGTGAAGGCGAGGCCGCCGAGAATGCCGAAGATTAGGGCGGAAAGCGTGCCGCGCTTGGTCAGGAAATACAATCCCAGCGCGCAGACCGCGAAGAACAGCGAGAATTCCTCGCAGTAGTTGCCGAAGTCGAACAGGCGGACGTAGTGCAGCGCCCCGAGGCAGAGCACCGTCAGCGCGATCCAACGCGGGAAAAACTTCTTCAGCACCTTCAGCAGGATGACCAATCCGAGGAAGAAGGCGATGAATTCCAAGGCCCAGATCCCGACAAGCGACCCGCCCGCGAGTTTCAATCCCAGCGCGTCGATGTAGAAAATGACCGGCGGTTTGTGATCCCACAGCTCGGTGTAAGGCATGCGTCCGCGAAGGATCTGCTGCCCGATGTAACTGAAAATGGCGTAGTCATGCGACGGATAGTAATTCGCCCGCAGCGGGAAGAAGGCGCCGAAGATCAGCAGACTGACGATGAAGAGCAGCGCGAGCTCCGGGATGAGCAAATTCTCCGTCAGCAGCGGGCGGAGTGAACCGGTTTCGCGGATCAATACGGCCGCGGCGCAGACGGAAGCAATGAGCAGAAAGACAAGGAACGGTGCCGCCTGTTCGATGAAGGCCGCGGCGGTATGCCCGAAGCCTTCCGTCGGCAGGAGCGGTTTCATGATGAGCGGAATAAGCGCGGCAATCCCCGACGCCAAGGTGATATAGAAGACGAGCGAGCGGGCGCCGGGCTTCGCGGAGAGCGCTTTGCGGCGGGTATAGAGCAGCGTCCACAATACGCAGACAGCGGCCGTTGCCAGGATCAGGCACAGGCGCGGCGCGGTGAAACGGGGCGTGCCCGGCAGTCCGCACAGACGGAACACCGCCCAAACGGCGGCCGCGATCACAGGAAGGCAGAGGAGCTTCGTTCCGCGCATATCAGGCAATCCAGTAATATCCGTTCCAACCGCAGAAGAGCAGTACCTGCAGTGTCCAGAAGAGGGCGCAGACGAAGTAAAGCAGCTTCTTCCGCTCACGCAGCAGGTCCGCGGTGAACATCCACACCGGGAAGATTACGGCGGTGTAGCGCATCATCGAATAGAGATTCCCCGTCCCGATCAGGATCAGCGTGCACAGCAGCGAATAAGCGCCGTAAGCCTTGTTCTTCATCTCGATCAGCATCCAAACACTCATGATGAGGGCGAAGACGATCATGCAAAGGTCAATCGTCGTCGGGCGGTTGTGGCGCGTGAAGAGGGGCGCGAAGTACTCCTTGAACGCCGAAACGTCGCTGAGGCTGCGTCCCCAAGACGACTGCGCCTTGAAGAAGGCGAAGAAGTCCCCGGTCAGGCGGTAGAGCCCATAGAAGTAGGCGCAGATTGCCGCCGGCACCAGCAGATACCACAGCCAGGCCGCGCCGAGCTTGCGGAAATTCCACTGCCGTTTGTTCATATAGATAATGGCGGCGGGCAGGAGCAGCAGCACGCCGTGCGGACGGCAGAGCGCTGCCCCGGCGGCGCAGAGCGCGCTCCAACCCCATTGCTCATTCTCCGCGAGGATCACGGTATAGACGATGAGGCAGAGGAACAGGCTTTCGCCGTAAAAGGCGCTGAAGTAAAACGCGCAAGGGAGGCTGACAATCAACGGCAGCGCCGACTTCGCGGTATCGGAGCTGAAGAGCCGTTCGGCGAGCTTGGCAATGCCGTACAGGGCCAGGATGAAGCAGACATTCGAGATGATCAGCCCGACCAGCAGGTAGACGGACTCCGTCTGAAAACGCTCCGGCATCCAAAACGTCAGCAGTTTGATGAGGTAAGGATAAAGCGGGAAGAAGGCGAGGTTGCTGTAGCTTGCCGTCAGGTCATCCGAGGCCACGTAGCCCCATTTGACAATCGAGAGCTGCCATTCACTGTCCCAGCGGCACCAAATGTCAATGAGCCATTTCGGCGAGAGGAAGTAGCCTTGATCGAGATAGCGTTGATAGATGACATTGCCCTGGTAGTAGCTCGAGAACCAAGCCGTGACAAGCAGCAGAATCCGCGACCCAGCGAAAAGCTCGAGAATGTATTTCCATAATGATTTATCTGAGAAAAAATAATATTTTTCTTTATTCTTGTCCATGGGTCTATTATAATCGTAATAGAATTAAAAGCGGAGCCCGTTCGCGGGAATCGTTCAACCCGAAAGGGAACGCAGTCAAGAAAACGAGGTAGATTCATGTCATTGTTAACCGAAATTCAAGAGCAGCCGACCGTTTTGGAACGTCAGCTGAAGGGGCAGAAAGCGAATGTCAAACAGATTGCCGAAGAGATCAAGGCATACAACCCGAGCTTTATGTATATCGTCGCCCGCGGTACCTCTGAACATGCCGGTATCTACGGCCAGTACCTGATGGGGATTGAGCATCAGCTCGCGACCGTTTTCGCCGCGCCGTCTATGTCCACATTCTACGGCAGCGCTCCCTGCGTGAAGGGCGCCTTGGCTGTCGCGATTTCCCAGTCCGGCAAGTCCCCGGATCTGATTGCCTCCGCGCAGGATGCCAAGAACAGCGGCGCGAAGCTGCTCGTCATCACCAACACCGTCGACTCCCCGCTGGGTGAGATGGGCGACTGGGTGATCGAATGTATGGCCGGCCCCGAAAAGGCGACCGCCGCGACCAAGTCCTATACCACTTCCCTGATGGCCTTCGCCATGCTTTCCGCCGCGCTCCATAACGACGATAAGAAATGGGCCGAGCTCGAGCATGTCCCCGAATGGGTCAACGGCATGTTCTCCTACGATGAGAAGCTCGCCGCCTACGCCGAACATTACGTCTTCGCCCCGCGCGTTGTCGTCCTCGGCCGCGGTTACAACTTCTGCTCTGCCAAGGAATGGGGCCTGAAGATGCAGGAACTGACCTACATCATGGCCGAACCGTATTCCTCCGCTGTCTTCCAGCACGGCCCGATCGCCATGGTTGAGAACGGCTACCCGGTGATGAACATCATCGCGAACGGCAAAGTCGCCGACTCCGCTCTCCCGCAGCTTGAGATGATGAAGAACAAGCTCGGTGCCGACATCATGTCCATCACCAACAATGACCGCGCCGCGGAGCTCTCCAACCGCGTCATTGCCCTGCCGAAGGAAATCCCCGAATGGCTGAGCCCGATTGCCGCCATCATCCCGGCGCAGATCTTCGCCCGCTATCTCTGCTTCGCCCGCGGTCTCGATACCGAAACCCCGCGCACCATCGCGAAAGTCACGGAAACCCATTAATCGAATATGACGAAAAAAATCGGATTTCACTTCAAGGAAAAGCACGTCCCTTGGCTGCTGCTGATCTTCACGCTGGCAGCCTATATTCCCCTCGCGACGCAGATGGGATTCTATTGGGACGACTGGCCGATGCTCTGGTTCAAAGTGACCCAGGGCGCGGAAGGGTTCGCCAAGGCGTTCACCTCCGACCGGCCGTTCCTCGGAAATCTGTATGAATTCACCGCCGCCCTGCTGGGCAACGATCCCGTTGTCTGGCAGGTGATTACGGTGCTGCTCCGCTGGACGGTAACTGTTGCCTTCTGGTGGATGCTCAAACAGCTTTGGCCGGAGCGGAAGCGTGAGGTCTTCTGGATCAGCATGCTCCTCGCGGTCTATCCCGGCTTCAAGCAGATGCCGATCGTCTACGTCTGGCTGAACGCCTTCATCATGCTGCTGGCGTATGTCCTCTCCTACGGGATGATGCTCAAAGCCATCAGCAGCGGTTCCAAGAAAAAATGGATTCTGTGGACGATTCCCTCGGTGCTGCTTTACACTTTCTGCACCATCTCCACGGAATACTACGTCGGCCTGGACATCTGCCGCGGCGTAATCATTTACATCTTCCTGCTGCGGGACGCGGGCTTCCGCGAGCTTTCGTTTTGGAAGCGGATTTGGAAGACCCTCCTGCAGTGGCTGCCGTATCTTGCCGTGCTCGGCGCGTTCATGGTTTGGCGCGTGTTCATCTTCCAATTCCCGAGCTATCAACCGGTCTTGGTCGGGGAGTTCGTCTCTCATCCGCTGAAGACCGTCTTCGACATTCTGAACCGCATCGTCGAGGACGCTTACACCGCGACTTGGGGCGCGTGGACGGAGTTCGTCAAGTTCCCGAATCATGTCGACTTCGAGACGGCTTCCGGGAAGGCTTTCTGGCTGATCGCTGTCGTGACGCTTGCCGCCGCGATTATTGCCGCGCTGCTGTATAAGCCGGACGCGGAGAAATCCGCCGAGACGGAGGACGGCTCCGAATATAAGCAGACCGACACGCAATGGTGCGTCACCGCGCTGATTCTCGGGCTGCTGATGGTCATCTTCCCGGGCTTTCCGTATTGGGTGACGTCGCTGCCGATCCGTCTCGCGTATCCTTACGACCGTTTCCTGGTCGCGTTCATGTTCGGCAGCTCCATCTTTATGGTCGCCTTGATCCGCTGGGCCGTCCGCGCGGAATGGATGCGGAGGGCGGTCTACGCCGTCTTCATCGCAATGGCTGTCGGCGGGAGCTTCCTGAATTCCAATAGCTACCGCAAAGACTGGAACATGCAGAAGGATTTCATCAACCAGCTCGTCACCCGCGTTCCCGAACTTGAGCCGAACACCATCCTGATGGCGGACAACAATCCGCTCTCGTATGAATCCGACAACTCCCTGACCGGAGAGGTCAACCTCGCGCTCGATCCCGATCACGAAGGGCTGGACCTGCCTTACAGCGTGCTGTTCTTCTCTTCGCGCTTCGACACGATTGAAAACTATGAGGAGCAGGAGCAGATCTCTCAGGAGTTCCGCAGCGCGACTTTCAGCGCGGACAGCGAGGACGTGGTGGTGTATTATTACGCGCCGCCTTCCTGCCTGCGTATTCTCGACCCCGAACAGCACGAAGAGATGCTGAGCACGCTGCCGGACAGCTATCGTTACTTCCTGAAGCTCTCCGACACCTCCCGCGTGATTACGGGCGGCACGGCCGCGACCTTCCTGCAGGATGAGATTTTCAAGGAACCGATCGAGCAGAACTGGTGCTATTACTTCCAGAAGGCGGACCTTGCCCGCCAGGATGAGGATTGGGAAGCCATTGCCGCCATCGGCGATGAAGTGCTCCCGACCATGAAGGCGAAGGACGTCTCCGAATACCTGATTTTCATCGAGGCTTATATGCATCTCGACCGCTGGGAAGACGCGGAGAACCTCATCCGCCGTGTTCATGACGAACAAACGACCTTTGATTACACGCTCTGCAAATACCTGCATAAGTGGCTTGCCGACGAAACGATTAACGCGCCTACAAGCGGTCAGCCCATCAATCAACTGATCAAAGCTATGAATTACGCCGGCTGCTCGATCTCGGAGGATTAATGAGCGAAGAATTAGCCACCGAAAAGCTGACAGCAAAACCGACCGCGTCCGTCATCATTCCCGTGTATAACGGCGCGGATACCATCACCCCGCTGACGGAACGGCTGCTCAAAGTGCTGCCGGAGCTCTTCTCCGCCTATGAAATCCTGCTCGTCGATGACTGCAGCCCGGACAGCAGCTGGCAGGTCGTCAAAGACCTCCAGGCGGCGTATCCCGAAGTCGTCCGCGGCATTCATCTCGCCCGCAACTTCGGACAGCATAACGCCACGCTCTGCGGCATCCGCGCCGCCCGCTATGAGTTCTGCGTCACGATGGATGATGACCTTCAGCATCCGCCGGAACAGCTCCCGCTGCTGGTGGATGAGATTGAGAAGGGGTATGATGTCGTCTACGCGGTGCCGAAGAAGCTCCCACATTCCTGGTGGCGCAACCTCGGTTCCAAGCTGACGAAAATCATTCTCGGCAAAATCATGGGCATTCCGATCCGTGAGATCGGCGCCTTCCGCGTGTTCCGCACCTATCTGCGGGATGCCTTCGCGAATTACAGCAGCCCGGAGGTCTATATCGACCCGCTGCTTTCCTGGGGCACCAAGAACTTCAGTCACGTTTACGTGGAGGAAGATAAACGCGAGATCGGCACTTCGAACTATTCTTTCTCGAAACTGGTCAAAGCCAGCCTGCTGATCCTGACCGGGTACAGCACGGCGCCGCTGCGCTTCGCGAGCATGCTGGGGCTGATCTTCATGCTCTTCGGCTTCGGCGTGCTGATTTATGTGCTGATCGTCGCCCTGGTCGTCGGTTCCACGCCGGGCTTCCCCTTCCTTGCCTGCCTGATTTCAATCTTCGCGGGCGTCCAGCTCTTCACGCTGGGCATGTTCGGCGAATACCTGGCGCGGGTTTACGACCGCTCCAGCGACCGCCCGCCTTATGTGGTGCGGGAAATCAGCGATGACACGGAGGAAAAGGCATGAGCGCGGATCTGAACCCGGTTCGGGATTTCTTTCAGAAGCAGTTGGATGACCACGGCGAGGATGCCGAGGGCGTCGGCTGGAACTCCGCTTACGCCCAGGAAGGGCGCTTTGAACAGCTGGCGAAGGTGATCGTCCCCGATAAGCCTTATACGGTGCTGGATTTCGGCTGCGGCTACGGCGCGATGGCGTCGTGGTTCCGCCGCGAGGGATACAACTACACCCATTATTACGGTTACGACATCGTGGAAGACTCCCTGAAGGCGGCGCGCGCGGCGTTCAAGGATGACCCCGCCGTCAGCTTCCATTCGGATTTCAATACCATCCCGGTTTGCGATTATCTGGTCGCGTCCGGTGTCTTCAACATCAAAGTCGACGCCGATTATGACGACTGGACCGCGTACGTGATTGACTCGCTGGAGTCATTCAATAAAAAAACCGCGAGAGGTTTCGCGGTCAATTTTCTGACTTCGTATTCCGACCCGGATCGAATGGCGCTGCGTCCCGATCTGTATTATGCCGACCCCTGCAGGCTTTTTGATTACTGCCGGCGTCACTTCAGCCGCAATGTCGCGCTGCTGCATGACTACAAGATTTGGGATTTCACCCTCATCGTCCGCAAGGAATTTGACTGAGTCAGGCTTCGGCTTCTTCCGAATCTTCCGACGGCTCTTCGTCCTGATCTTTACGACAGTAAAACATCAGCAGCGTGGAGCCGTATTTTCTTTCATCAAAACATTCGTAATGCTCTAAATTCAGCTCAACCCGCTCGATGGGATGGATCTGGACGATGATCCAGCCGTCGTCCGTCAGCCAACCGTCATTGCGGTCGAGGAGCTCCATGACCTTGATCCACATCTCTTTGTACTGCGGCGGGGCGACGTAGATATACTCGAACGCCTTGTCCGGCTTGCCGCGCAGGATGTTGAAGATGTCGCCGAAGTACGCCTTCGCCTGCTTCTCGAAGCCGGTGAGCTTGATGTTGGAGATCAGGGTGTTGTAGGCGTTGCGGTTCGCGTCGCTGAAGCGCACGTAGGCCGCGCCGCGGCTCAGTGCCTCAAGCCCGATGGAACCGGTACCGCCGAAAAGGTCGAACATGGAGGCGCCTTCAATGTCCACGCTGAGGATGTTGAAGACGGCTTCCTTCACGCGGTCCGTGACCGGACGGGTGCTGTCCCCCGGGACGGGGTTCAGGCGCATGCCCTTCTTTTTGCCTGCGATAATTCGAGGATTCGCCATGGCTCAGTCCACGTCGTTATAAGTCCAGAAGCGGTTGGCGAAGAAGTTCCAGATCATCACGATGATGACAGCGATGACCCAGGTGATGTAATAGCCCAGGTCGGCCGGTTTGATCGCGAAGTCCGCGGGCAGGATATTGCCGCAGAGTTTGATGATCGGGTTCTCGATGGTCGCGTAGAGCAGCACGCGGATGCCGAGGCCGATGGTGTTGACCAGGAAGAACTGCCCCAGCTGCCGCAGGAGCGGCTTCTGACGGGAGTCCGGATAGGTCCAATAGCGGTTCCAAATGAAGTTGGAAATCACCGCCGCCACGAAAGCAATCGCGCTGGACAGGATGTCGTTGTGGGTCAGATGGCGCATCAGCGTACCGACGCCGAAATCAACCACGGCGCCGAAACAGCCGACGAAGCAGAACTTCAGGAAGCGGGTGCGTTCCTTCGGATTTTTCAGAAACTCAAGCATAGTTCATCTTTTCCTTGAAATACGGCAGAGTGTTGCGGAGGCCTTCTTCCAACGTGACCTTCGGCTCCCAGCCGAGGATCGTCTTGGCGCGGGTGATGTCCGGGCGCCGGCGCTGCGGGTCGGAACCCAGGCGGAGCGCTTCTTTGATGACGATGCCGGCGGGATTTTCCGTGATGCGGTTGATCTCCTGCGCCAGCTCCATGATGGTGTTTTCGGTGGGGTTGCCGATGTTGACCGGGTTGTTCTCATCGGACATGAGCAGGCGGTAGATGCCTTCGATCAGGTCGCTGACGTAGCAGAAGCTGCGGGTCTGCTGACCGTCGCCGTAGACTGTCAGCGGTTCATGGCGGATGGCCTGCTTGAGGAAGTTCGGAACCACGCGGCCGTCATCCAGGTCCATGCGCGGGCCGTAGGTGTTGAAGATGCGGACGATGCGGGTGTCAACGCCATGGGCGCGGTGGTAAGCCATGGTCAGGGCTTCCGCGAAGCGCTTGGCTTCGTCGTAGACGGAACGTTCGCCGTTCGGGTCGACATGCCCCCAATAATCCTCGGTCTGCGGATGAACCTGCGGGTCGCCGTAAATCTCACTCGTGGAAGCGAGCAGGAAGCGGGCATTGTTGGCGCGGGCAACGCCGAGGGCGTTGTGCGTACCGAGGGCGCCGGCTTTCATGGTCTGGATCGGCAGGTTGGTGTAGCCGTACGGTGAGGCGGGATTCGGGCTGGCGGGTGAGGCGAAGTGCAGCACCGCGTCGATTTTCCCCGGGACGAAAATGAAGTCGGAAACGTCGTGACGGATGAATGAGAAATCCGGGTTCCCGGCCAGGTGCGCGAGATTTTCGGGATGTCCCGTGATGAAGTTGTCCATACCGACGACCTGATGGCCGCGGCTCAAGAATAATTCACATAAGTGAGAACCCAGAAATCCGGCAGCGCCGGTGATTAATACCCGCATAGTTTCCTCCGTGATTTTTATTAATTCACAATATTCTATTGTACCGCAAAATGCCGGGCGCACAGCGATACAGCGCGGAAAGTATGAGAGCCGGGCGGACCGGCTCTCTTGAATGTTTATTCCCAGATGATTTTGGTGATCGTTCCGTCCGAGGTGATCTGATTGTAGATCCCCGCGAAGGGGTTCACCAGCCAGATATTGCCCTGCTGCAGGAAGGCGATCCACGAGGAACGTTTATCGCCGCCCGGGGACCAGATCAGGGCCTGCGGGGTGACGAAGCCGCTGCCGCTCTCAACCGGGTAGACCACGCGGGAATTGCCGCCGAGCTCGTCGGTGATGACGATGCGGTAGCGTTCGGATTCGGGCTGCTGCGGCAGATCGGTCTGCAGGTAGGCGAGGTAGGCGTCCCCGTCGGAGAAGCGCGGCGAGGCGGCGGGATAGGAGAAGATGCCGGCGTTCTCAATGAGGACGCTGTTCTCCCCGGTCAGGGTGTCGTAAAAGGCGATGTGATAATCCGCCGCGTCGTAAGTCTGCAGGGTGCCGTCGGCTTTGCCGTGGAAGGTGTAATAGAAACCGTCGTTGTCCGCGTTCCAGCAGACGCCCGGGATCCAGGCCCAGTCGGACCGCGCCTTCTCGTAAGGCGTGAAGCGGAGCAGCTCGGTCTTCTCCCCGCTGAGGCGGTCAATGACGCCGATGTTCTCCGCGTCCGCGTAAAGCAGACGGCGGGCGTCATCCGAAAGCTCGTATTCCGTCCCCCACCAGCTGTAAGTCCCGGCATCGCTGCCCTCAAGCAGCACTTCGGACGACATCAGCATACCGTCATCGGCGACGTACTGCGTCCGCAGATCGTTGCTGGCCTTCCATCCCGGCGCCTCTTCCGAAGGCTCGACGGAGGAATAGATGAATCGGCGGGCATCGCCCGGCAGCCAGGCGGCGAAATGAATGACGTTCTCGACCCGCAGGGAGATCGGCTCGGCGTTCCAGTCGCTCAGGTCCAACATCCAAAGGCTGTTGACCTCGGTGGTCTGTCCCGCGCGGGAGAAGAGCAGCCAGCGGCCGTCATCCGAAAGGTCCAGCACGCGGCCGTCCAGGTCGCCGGTGGAGACCAGCGGCGTGCGGTTCTCGGTGGAGCCTTCCATCAGCCAAGCGTTGCCGTCGGCGATGTAAATCAGCTTGCCGCTGATCTTGATCGGCGAATATTCGGCCTTCGCGCCCTGCATGAGAATCTCGGGCACCGCTTCTTTGACGATCACGGAATTGACGACGGCTTTGGAGGTCAACGCGCCGTCCTCATACGTGTAGCGGGTCGTGACCTGCTGCAATCCGTTCTCGCCCTGCTGAATCACGCGGGTCTCGCCGTCCGGCAGGGATTCGTTGCGGACGGTTTGGCTGCTGAACGGCAGCGTGACTTCGCTGACGGTTTCCTCCGTGGTCACGCGGGTGACGCGGATGACGCCGTCGGACGGGATGGGCATGGAGAGCGCCGGGGTGACGGTATCCGATTCGCCGAGGGTGATGTCCAGCGCCTTGAGCGCGTTCTCAACGGTGGAGCCGCTCTCCGCGCGGGTGATGTACTGCAGCCCGTCGCAATAGACTTTGATCTCGATCTGCGTATCTTCCGTCTCGGTGTAGAACTCCCGAATCTCCGCGCAGCCGCCGAGCAGCAGGCAGAGTGTTAAATAAAACAGGGCCCGGCAGAACTGTCGGGCTGTTTTACTTGAAAATAGGTCCGTCAAACGGGCGGGCATTTTACTTCTTGGACGCGTTGAGCGTCGCGACACCGTCGCTGAGCTTGAAGGACTGAACATCATAGGACTTCAGCAGCTCGGTGATGATGTTCTTGAGCGGCCCGGCGATGAAGGAGTTCGCGGTCTCAACCGGAACGGAGACGACCGGGACGTTCAGTTCGGTGACGGTAACGTGAAGGTCATTGTTTTCCCAAACGACGTTCGCCTTCGCGGAGACGTTGAACTTCAGGAAGCTCTTGCCGGCCTTGAGACCGAGGGTGAGCGTATCCTCGCTGAAGGTGACGGTCGGGCTGGAGATATCCAGCTTCATGCCGATGGCTTCATTGATGGCGTCCTGAATCGTTTGCATGTACTTACCGAGGTATTCCTCCGCGGCGGCGGTAGCGTCGTCATCGCTGAGAGTCAGGGTAAAAGAGGAACCGCTCGGCAGAGCCGCGATTTCATTGAACTGCTGTGTAAGTTTTTCTACGGTTTGAGCTGACACTGTATTCCATCCTAACATTAAGGCGAAAATTACGCCAAGTATTGGTAAAATGATAGTATGTGATTTGATGTTCTGCATATTTCCCTCCATGGATAATATACGAGCGGAAATCCGGGAAAGTTTCAACGCGGGCCTCCGCTGAGAAAATTATAGCACGATACGATGGAAGAGACGAATAATCATACACAAGAAACAATGACCGCGCTGGAAGCCGTGCTGTTCGCGGCGGCCGCGCCGGTGAGCTATTCCCGGCTGTCGGAGACGATGGGATTGAAGCCGAACGTCATCCACGAGATGTGCGTGAAGCTCGCGCGGGACTATGAGAAGCGCGGCAGCGGAATCCGCATGCAGTTCACGGATTCCGGCGTCCAGCTGACCACCGCCCCGGAGGCTTCATCCGCGGTGGAGACCTTCCTCGGTTTGGAATCCAACCAGAAGCTCAGCCGCGCGGCGCTTGAGACGCTGACGATCATCGCGTACCGCCAGCCGATCTCCCGTCCCGCGGTGGACAGCATCCGCGGCGTGAGCAGCGATTACATCCTGCGGGGCCTGCTCTCCCGCGGCTTGATTGAGGAAGTCGGGCGCGCGGAGACGGTTGGCCGTCCTATTCTTTACGGCACAACGCAGGATTTTCTGTTATACTTCGGATTTGCGTCCATCGACGACCTGCCTCCCTTCGAGGCACGGGTGATCGGGGACGATGACGAAGATGAAGGTGAAATCAGCATTCTGAAGGAGTGAGTGAAAAAAATGGAAGAAAGACTGCAAAAGATTTTATCCCGAGCGGGATTCGGTTCCCGCCGCGCGTGTGAAGAGCTGATCGTAACCGGGCGTGTTGAAGTGAACGGCAAAGCCGTCGAGCTGGGCTCGAAAGTGGACCCGCAGAAGGACACCATCCGCGTGGACGGCTCGGTGCTGGATTACCACGAACCGGAGAAGATTTATTACATGGTGAACAAGCCCCGCTACGTTCTCTCCGACCGCGACCGCACGGATCCGCGCCGCACGGTGTTCTCCCTGGTGGAGGATTCCGAAGGCTTGTTCGTCGTCGGGCGTCTGGATTTCGAGAGTGAAGGGCTGATGCTGCTTACGAATGACGGCGCGCTCGCGAATAAGCTCTCCCATCCCCGCTACGGCAAGGAGAAGGAATATCAGGTCCTCGTCGCGAAGCGTCCGGATGAGAAGCAGCTCAAGGCCTGGCGCCACGGCGTCGTGCTGGATGACGGCACCCATACCGCCCCGGCGCAGGTCAACGTCAGCGGCGTCTCCGGGAAAGGCGCGTGGCTGCGCGTTGTCCTGACCGAAGGGCGCAAACGCGAGATCCGCGAAGTCTGCAAGACAATCGGCCTGCCGGTCGTGCGCCTCGTCCGCGTCCGCATCGGGACGCTGGAGCTGGGCGACCTGAAGAGCGGCGAATCCCGTCTGCTGAACGAGACCGAGATCCGCGCGCTGCGTACGCTGACCTCCGGCAATCCCCGCGCCGCCAAACAGGCTGCCGCCATCGCGCGGACTGCCCCGAAGGGCCGCGTTCAGAAGAAATACGATAAGACCGAAGGAAAAGAAGGCGCCGACGGGAAGGCTTCCTACGGTGAGAAGAAATACGGCGAAAAGAAATCCGGCGGGAATTCCTTCGGCCGCAAGAACCGCGACGGCAGCCCGACCTTCAAGCGTTCTTATGAACAGAAGCCGCTGCACAAAGTCAGCCGTTCCGACCGCAAGAACAGCGGCCTGAAGCGCGCGCCCAAAAAGAAGGTGATGTAATCCGCGAAATGTGGGTTATAATGGAGCTATAGCATCCGGCGTGCCGGAAGAGGGAGAATAGCATTATGAAACTTACGATGGTCATTCCGACTTATAACGAAGCAGAAAACCTTCCGAAGCTCGTCAAGGAAGTTCTGGCTCTGCCCTTGGAAAACATCAATATTCTCGTCGTTGATGATAACAGCCCCGACGGCACCGGTGAAATCGCCGACAAGCTGGGTGAAGAGTACAACGGCCGCGTGCATTGCCTGCACCGTGCCGGCAAGCAGGGCCTCGGCACCGCTTACAAACAGGGCTTCGTGAAAGCCATCGAGGAAGGCGCCGATTACGTCGGCCAGATGGACGCGGACTTCTCTCACCCGATTGACAAGATCCCGGAAATGGCTTCCAAACTGGATGAAGGCGCGGACCTCGTCATCGGCTCCCGCTACGTCAAGGGCGGCAGCCTGGATGAAAAGTGGCCGTTCTACCGCAAATGGCTCTCCGGCTTCGGTAACTTCTACGCCAAGACGATCCTCGGCCTGCCCAACAAGGACGTGACCGGCGGTTTCAAGATTTGGAAGAAAGAGACGCTGCAGGCGATGCCGCTGGACCGCGTTCAGGCGAAGGGGTACCTCTTCCAGGTGGAGATGAATTACATCGCCTCCCGTCTGGGATTCAAGATCGTCGAAGTGCCGATCTACTTCCAGGAACGCACGATGGGCACATCCAAGATGAGTCTCGGCATCTCCGCTGAAGCCGCCATCAAAACCTGGGGCATCCGCTCCCAATACGCCGATCTGAAGAAGATCAAATAAACCAACCAACCGCGAGCCCGGTCCATGAAAGACCGGGCTTTTTTTGTTCCTGCTTTGGGGGTGGGTTGGAGCTGTTGGAGCTTTTCCCTTGCCTGTATTTGTGGACGGAACCCTATTTTCGGTTATAATGGATACTCATATATTAGAAGTAAACAGGAAAGTATCGATGGCTGAAAATATTTATGATGAACTCAAATGGCGCGGTATGATCCACGATCAGATCGACGGCGTCGAAAAACTGCTCAAAGAGAAGAAAGTCACCCTTTACAACGGCTTTGATCCCACCGCGGACAGCCTGCACGTCGGGCATATGGTTCCGTTGATCGCCCTGGCGCGTTTCCAGCGTTACGGGCACAATGTCCTCGCCCTCGCGGGCGGCGGTACCTGCATGATCGGCGACCCGTCCGGCCGTTCCTCCGAACGCAATCTGCTGACCCGCGACGAAGTCGCGCATAATGTGGAATGCATCAAGGCCCAGCTGGCGCATTTCCTTGACTTTGAGGTCAAGTCCAACCCGGCGAAGATCGTCAACAATATGGATTGGCTCGGTCAGCTGAATATGATCGACTTCCTCCGCGACACCGGCAAGCACTTCACCATCAACACGATGCTCGCCAAGGACTCCGTCAAGAACCGCATGGACCGCGAATCGGGTCTGTCGTTCACGGAATTCAGCTACATGCTGCTGCAGTCTTACGATTATTATCACCTCCACACCGAGATGGGCTGCGACCTGCAATGCGGCGGCTCCGACCAGTGGGGCAATATCACGGCGGGCGCGGAGCTCATCCGCCGCCGCACCGGCGACAGTGTCTACGGCCTGACTTACCCGCTCATCAAGAAATCCGACGGCACGAAATTCGGCAAGACCGCTTCCGGCGCCGTTTGGCTTGACCCGAAGCGCACCTCCCCGTATAAGTTCTATCAGTTCTGGCTCAACGCGGACGATGGCGACGTGATCCATTATCTGAAGTTCTATACCTTCTTCGGTGAAGAAGAAATCGCCGCCCTGGATCTGGAGACGAAGGAGCATCCGGAGAACCGCGCCGCCCAGAAGACGCTCGCGAAGGAGCTGACGCTGATGATGCACGGTCAGACCGCTTTGGACAAGGCCGTCCAGGCCAGCCAGGCGCTGTTCGGCGGCGACATCACCGGTCTGTCCGCCGCGGATATTGCCGATGTCTTCTCCGAAGTCCCGGCGTCCGATATGCCCGCGGACCGCTTCGGCGGGGACGGCATGAATGTGGTCGATGTCCTGGTGGAGAGCGGATTCCTGAAGTCCAAGGGTGAGGCCCGCCGCGGTATTCAGGAGGGCGGTGTGTATGTCAATAACCGCCGCGTCACCGATGCCGCGATGAATGTGACGATCTCGGATTTCATTGAGGGGAAGTATTTGATTCTCCGCAGAGGGAAGAAGAACTACTCGATGGTCAAGGCGATCTGAGAGCGTATATAGAGAACAAAAAAGGAAACACATTTGTGTTTCCTTTTTTTATACGCTTCGCGACAGTGGATGTGTCTGCTGGTCACCTCATCCACCGCGGAGCGGTCCCCCTTCCCCTCAAGGGGAAGGACAATGCGCGTTTCAAATTAAGGCTTGGCTTACAATGGCAGGCGGGTGCGGCTATCGCGCACCTCATCCACCGCGAAGCGGTCCCCCTTCCCCTCGAGGGGAAGGCCTTAACGCCGCTTCCAATGGAGGGTGACTTCCAATGTCGTTATCCGGTCTCTGGTCTCTGGTCTCTCTTCTTAATCGCGGTCTTAATGGGAGCGGGGGCTCCGCTTAGTTATTCTTCTCGAGCCAACTTCGCAACAAGGCGTAGAGCTCTTGGAGTTGGGCGGTGCGGATCTCGTTCTGCTGGGCGGTTTCGTCGGAGGTGGAGACCGCGGTGTCTTCGAGTTTGTTCATGCGCTCGGTGAGGACTTCGATGTCGCGCTTGTATTCGGACTGGAGCTCGTCTTGGCCGAGGGAGTAGTTCATCCAGCGCTTTTGGTCTTCGGATTTGAAATTCGCCCACTCCTGGTGGAATTTTTCCTCCGTCAGGCGCTGCATTTCGGTGAGCTCGTTCGTGCGGCGGTCGAAGCGCGCGGCGGCTTCATCCAAGCTGTCCTGTGAACGCTTGATGGAGCGCTTCGTGGCGTCGAGGGATTGGATCTGCGCCTCAAGCGCGGAGGAACGTTCCACGACTTCGGCGAAGGTATCTTTCCACTCCTGCCATTCCTTTTCGCGGTTGACATCGGCGACGTTGACCTGTTCACGGAAGGCGACCCACTGCTGCTTGCGGTCGTTCTCGGCGCTCGTCAGCTCGGTGACGCGGGTCTCCATCCGCTTGAGGGACTCGGAAGAGAGGTCGACCTTGGTCCGCATTTCCTCGTTGCGCTTGCGGTAAGCGTTCAACTCCGTCTGCATATCGCCGAGGCGCTTGGAGTCCGTCTTGCGACTCTCCTCGTTCGTCTTCTGGAAGCGCAGGAAGTCGTCGCGTTCGAGGGCGACTTTGTCAATTTTGTGGCTGAGCTCTTCCACGTTGCGGTTGATGGTGAAGATATCGTCGATGCGTGCCTGAACCGCCTTCTTGAGGTCGGGGATCGGGTCCACCTGCTTGCGCAGGTCGAGGATCGCGCGGCTCAGGGATTCCTGCGCGCTCTGGCGGTTGCCGTCAATTTCGGCTTCGCGGGTGGCGTGGGCCTTGTTGTATTCATCAATTTTGTTGCTGAGTTCGCTGCGGGCCTGCGCGATGGCCGCGTCCGCGTTGTCGAGACGCGCGAAGACGCTCGCGTAAGTGCCGAGCTCGGTCTGCAGTTCCTTGACGCTCTGTTTCAGGACGAGGTTGTCATTCTGAAGCTGAGTGAGCTGTTCCTGAAGCAGGTACAGCGCGTCCTTGTCCTTGCGGCGTTCCGCGTCAAGCCATTCCAGACGCTTGGTAATTTGATTGAGATCGTAATAATCATCGCCGGCATTCGGCTGCCAGGTATTCGCCATAATGTTTCTCCTTCCGCTATTATATCGTTAAATGACGGGGGAGCGGCGCATTACTTCTTCTGCAGCTTGTCCAAAGCGTCCTGATTGCCGATGATGACGATGATGTCGCCTTCGCGGATTACGTAATCCGCCCCCGGGGCGACGGTGATATCAATGCCGTTCTTGACCGCGATGACATTGATGCCCATCTTCGCGCGGATGCTGAGGTCGCGGATGCTTTTATTGAACCAGCTCGCGGGGGCCTGCTGCTCGACGAGCTTGATGCTGTCGGAGATTTCGATGTAGTCCAGGATATCCGGCTCGACCAGTTTGCGGGCCAGGCGGTCGGCCATTTCCTGCTCCGGGATGACGACGCGGTCCGCGCCGAGCTTCTCGAGGATGCGCTTATGGGTGTAGTTGTGCGCCTTGCAGATGATGTAAGGGACTTCGAGCTCCTTCAGGTTCATGGTGGCGATGACGGAGGACTCCATATTGCTGCCGATGGCGACGATGGCGCAATCGCAGTTGCGGACGCCGAGCGCGTACAGCACTTCGATATCCTGCGCGTCGCCGGTGACGGCCTGCGTGACGCTGTCGGCGATCTGCTGAACCTTTTCCTGGTTGATGTCAAGGACCAATACCTCTTGATCCATCTGATACAGTTTCTTTGCGATTTGCGTGCCGAATCGGCCTAAACCGATCACTACAAATGATTTCATAATTTCATTCCTTTTCTCGATTTTAACCGATAATCAATTTACTTTCCGCGCGCTGGATGCGCTCTTCAGCCGGGTTCGAGAAGATGAAGCTCAAGCTGATGGAAAGGACGCCGACTCTGCCGAAGAACATGAGGATCACCAGCAGAATTTGAGAAAGCCGGCCGAGTTCCGCGATTACAGGGATTGACAGACCGCAGGTAGCGATAGCGGAGATACAGGTGAATATCGCGGCGCCGATATTGATATTGGAATTCGCGGAGACAATCACCGCCCCAATCAGAACAAGGCCGCCCATCAGACCGGCGATGGTCATGGCGTCAAGCACCTGATGGTCGGTGATGCTTCGATTATAGACGGTGATGGTGCGCTTCGCGCGCATACGGTTCCAGGCGTAGAGTACGAGAACCGCGAAGGTGACGGTTTTGATGCCGCCGGAGGTTGAGCCCGCGGAGCCGCCCACAAACATCAGAAAACAGGACAGCGCTTTGCTCTCTTCCGTCATCAGACCGTGATCGATGATATAGAAGCCCGTATTATGGTTATTGACGGACTGGAACATCGCGAACAGAATTTTTTGCATCGGGTTGAGGTTTGCTATCGTCCGCGGGTTGTCCCATTCGAAGACAGCGTAAGCAACCGTCCCGAAGACGAAGAGCAGCGCGGTCGTGATCAGCACGAGCTTCGCGTAGACATTCAGGCGGCTGAAGCCGTGTTCGTGAAAGATTTGATAAAGAACCATGAAGCCGATGCTTCCGTAAAGGGTGAGGAGCATGAGCGGAATCAGGGTCCAGGGATCTGTCAGGTGATTGGATAAACCGACGCCCGACCCGGAAAAGCCCATGAAGTCGAGGCCGCAGTTGCAAAAGGCGGAAACGGAATTCGTGATGCCCATATACAGGGCATTCAGGAAGCCGTAGCGCGGCAGCATCGCGAGCATCACCGCCAGCGCGCCGACAGCCTGAACGATGATCGCGTTCCGAAATGCCCAGCTTTCAATGCGGACAATGCCGCCGATGTCTTCGCATCCGATTGTCTGCGCCAACGCCATACGCTGTTTCATGGAAATCTTCCGCTTCGAAAGAAGCAGGAAAATAAACATCATGGACATGTATCCGAGCCCGCCGATTTCAATCAAAATCAGAATAACGATCTGACCGAAGGGTGTCCACATTTCCCAAATATCGCCCAATGTGAAGCCGGTGCCGCTGATAGCCGACACGGAAGTGAAAAGCGCGGTGAAAAAGCCCTCGGAACCGGGCGCGCGTGAAGCAATCGGCAGCGTCAAAAGAGCGGCTCCGATCAGAATGATTGTCGCGAAGAAGACTACGATGAGCTGCATGGTTGTCATGCCGCGCAGATTGTCTCCGATTTTTTCGGTGATTTTTTCCATATATGCCTCTGACAGGTATTGAATTATACTCCGAATTGATAAAAAAGTGGGCGCTTTGGCGGGAGGGGTGAAAAGAATGGATGTATAATAATTATTCATAAGAATTGGAGGGTATTATGGCTTCAGTGCTGCATGTGATTTTGATTGTTTTGATTGTTGTTGTCGTACTCATGATTTTGATTTCGCTGTTCCTCGCGGTGTATACATCCGTCCCCAAGAAGACGAGCTATGAAGAGTCCATCAAGGAAGCCAAAGAGCAGAACATGTACGGCGATTACGACGAGCTGGAGAAGGAGCCGTTCACCGTTCGTTCTTATGACGGCTACGAACTGAGCGCCGAGCTTGTCAAATGCGGCGACCCGAAGCGCATCGTCATCATCTCCCACGGCTGGGGCGTGAACCGCTATAACAGCGTTAAATACGTGCAGCTCTTCCGTAAATTCGGTTACAGCGCCGTTGTCTATGATGACCGCGGCCACGGTGTCAACAAATCAACGTACACCACCATGGGCGTCCGCGAATCCAAGGACCTGCTCGCGGTGATCAACGCGGTTTATGAACGTTACGGCTCCGATGTGTTCCTCGGGCTGCACGGCGAATCCCTCGGCGCGTCCCTGTCCGTGCTGGCGCTGGCTGAGAAGCCGAATGTCCGCTTCCTGGTTTCGGACTGCGGCTACGGCGATTTCAGAGAAATGTGCCGCATCCGTATGGTCCGCTACCACCTGCCGATGCTTGAGATGAAGGGCGCGGATCTCTTCTGCCGTTGGTTCTATCATTACTCCCCGCTGAATGTTTTCCCGTACCGCGCGCTTGAGGACAACATCATCCCGATCGCCTTCATGCACGGCACCGCCGACTACATGACGGATCATCATCACAGCATCCTGATGCACGAGAAGAATAAGGGCTATTCCGAGCTGCATCTCTATCCCGACACGCCGCACGCGCGTTCGCTGCCGAACAATCCCGAAGCTTACGAAGCCGATGTCCGCGGCTTCCTCAAGGATCATGTCCCCGGCGGTCTGAGCGTGACTGAGGAAAACGCATGAGCCGAATCGTAAATTCGGAAAGCGCCGGTAAGGACCGCACCCGCCTGACGAAGGTGGTCGTGATCTCCGTCCGTGAGCTGCTCCGCCAGCAGGAAGTCAGCGACCTTTCGCGCGACCTGATCGCCTGCGTGCTTCGTTCACTGGACGCCATTTATGAAACGATCGACGCCTCCGTGGCTGCCTGGGAAGACCGCGGCTATTGGGTGAAGGCGGACCGCTTCCGTATGGAATGGCAGTGGACGAAGATCATCGCGGATAAAATGCGCCCGCTGGTGTATGAGGAAAATTACGGCGAGCTTATCCCGCTGATGGTTCAGGTCATGCAAGCCCTGCAGTCGGTCAAGGTGTCCGAGAATCACCGTCTCGGTACGCCCTGGGTCGGCCAATGGCAGCTGCTGATGGCGGAGCGGAAGAGCTGAAATGCGCTACCCGATCCCGGAAAAGTTCACGGAGACGGAAATCGTTGTCGTGAACTCCCGCTTCATCGCCTCCGCCGCGCCGGTGTTCTCGAATGACGAGGCGCGGGCCTTCATCAACAGCGTCAAGGAACGCTTCCCCGACGCCACGCACCACGTCCCCGCGTACGTGATCGGCTACGGCAACTCCGTCTCGGCGTACTGCACGGATGACGGGGAGCCGTCCGGCTCGGCGGGGCGTCCGCTGCTCGCGGTCGTGCAGGGCAGCGGCCTCGGCGATATCTGCATCGTTGTCACCCGCTACTTCGGCGGCACGAAGCTCGGCATCGGCGGCCTCGTCCGCGCGTACGGAGACGCCGGCAAAGCGGTTCTCGAAATCCTGCCGCGGGCGGAAAAGATCCCGACCTATACGGTGATGCTCGCGGTGGAGTACACCTATTTCGAACGCGTCCGTCTGCTGCTGAAGAAGTACCGCGCGCAGACGCTTGACGAGGACTTCGGCGCGGATGTGACGATCACGGCCCGCTTCATAGAAGAAAAGCTCGAGCCTTTTCAGCACGAGCTTTCCGAATTGACGCGCGGTCAAAACCAAGCGGAGGTCATGTCCTACGAAGCGCAGACGATCATGCCGCTCGGATCGTTTGAAGAATAAAATCCGCGGCAATCTCCCGGCCGTTTACCGGCAGCGGATCGCGCTTGCCGAGTTCCAGAAGTCTGCCGATTTCTTCATCCAACGTGAAACGCTCGAATCGCTCTCTGTCGATTTCGAGCGTATTTTTACGCTTCCGCAGGAAGGCGGCCGTGACATCCGATTCGCGGAAGTTCTCGCGGCTGATGAAACCGTACGCCGCGCCGGACGCGCAGACTTCGCCGATGGTGGAATATCCCGCCTTGCCGATGAGGAAGTCCGTTGCGTTGACCATGTCCGGATGATAGATGCCGGAGTGGTGGGGCAGGAGAATCTTATTCCCGCGGCGCGAGATCTTCTCGAAGGTTCCCGGCAGCAGCAGCGTCACGTTCTCTGGAACCGCGCTCGCAGCGGCGGTGTCCAGATTTTCCGGGATGCCGCCCATGGAAATCATCCCCAGTCGGTGATCCGCGGGGATATCGAGGATGCGGCGAAGCTCTTCGGGTGTGGTGTGCGGACGCCGGCTGACGGGCGGGATATAGGCGTCCCGCTGCTCGGTCGGGTCGCAGAGCGGTTCGGACTGCATGCGGTAATCGGCTTGCGCGAAGATCTCCCGCAGCCGCGCGTTGATCGGCACGAAGCCCGGCTCCTGCTGCTCATACAGCTCGTAGATCCAATCCCAAGTGAAATTCTCAAACAGGAACACCGGCAGCCCGGCCTTCTTCCCGGTGACAATGCCGAGCGGGGATATGTCGCAGATGACCGCGTCGATTTGGAGCCGCTTCAGCTCTTCCGCTAACTTCGCCGAGCGTTCGGGGATACCGGCAAGGTACTCATTAACCGTGATGACCGTTGCCGGCAGGTCATGCTCCATCGCGGATTTCTGCACCAGCCCGACATCGACCGCACCGGGATGGTAAGTGTAATTCGTGATGTGGGAATCCTTGAAGAGCCATTCCGGCGTCCCGCTGAAAATGTCCAGATGAACGGCGGGCTCCTTCAGGCGGAGTTCTTCCATAATCGCGGAGGCACGAGTTGCGTGACCAAATCCGTGACTTGAGATAAAATA
>CAVIKW010000016.1:0-26761 GCA_963643375.1 Flexilinea sp.
GAGACAAAGGCGGCACCCTTGTCGCCCACGGCACGCCGGAACAGGTGGCGAAGGTCGAGGCTTCCTACACGGGGCAGTACCTCAAGGACGTGCTGAAGAAATAGGGGACCAGGAACCGGTGACCGGTGACCGGACCTCATCCACCGCGGAGCGGTCCCCCTTCCCCTCGAGGGGAAGGCTTAAGCACGGTCGAAATTGGAGCGAGACTGCCAGTGTCGGGCGCGCGATTTCACGCTCCGCGAAGGGGAGCGGGTGTGCAGGTCACCTCATCCACCGCGGAGCGGTCCCCCTTCCCCGAAATACAGTGAGAAGTTAGGAGTTAGGAGTGAGGAGTTGAAGCGCTCGACATTTTAAGACCCGCTCCAATTAAGTTATCCGGTCTCTGGTCTCTGGTCTCTAAAACAAAAAACTGCCGCACTCATGTGCGGCAGTTTTTTGTTTTCCCTTATTTCTCGGAAAGAATGCGGACGACATCGCCGACGGTTTTGATGTTCGAGGCATCGTTGTCGGAGATGGTGACGTTGAACTTTTCGGAGAAGCCGTCGATGAGGAAGAACTGATCCATAGAGTCGGCCTTCAGGTCTTCGATGAAACGGGTATCGAGGGTGATGCTGGAAGCGTCGATCTTCAGTACATCGGCGACAACAGCCTTGACATCTTCAAAAATTTTGTTGCTATCCATGTTTTCCTCCATGTAATATTCCTGTTTATTACCCTATTCTATCACGAAACGGAGCAATCACCCGAACAGATATTATCCCTCGGGGACGGCGAAGCGGTTGACGCGGCAGTTCGCGGTGTCGATCACCCAAACCGCGCCGTCCGGGCCGACCGTGATGCCTGTCGGCAGGCTGTAATCATCAATCGTGCCGCCGTTCCCGTTCCAGGTGCGGATGAGCTGGCCGCTCATGTCGTACTGATGGATGAGGCTGCCTTCCGGATCGGTCAGGTAGATCGACTTCCCGTCGGTCGCGATATACGGCTTGTTGTCAAGTGAGTTGGTGTACCAGGCGTTGACCTCGAAGACGAGGCTGACGTTGGCGGTGCCGGTGCTCACGTCGAAGATCTGCACCCGCTGGTTCCAGGTGTCCGCGACGGCAAGATGTTCGTCGTCGATGAGGGCGATGCCGACCGGCTCATCCAGCTCGCCCATGCCCATACCGGACACGCCGAAGCTGCGGATGTAATTCCCCGTGTTGTCGTAGACCATGATCCGCTTGTAACCGGTGTCGCAGACGTAAACCGTGCTGCCGTCGGAGCTGACGGCGATGGAACGCGGGCCGTAGAAGCTGCTCCCCGCCGGATCGTTAGAACCCCACTGGGTGATGAATTCACCGTCCGCGGCGCACTTGACGACGCGGTTGTTCCAAGTGTCGGCCAGGTAGACGCTGCCGTCGGGACCGACCGCGATGCCCCAGAGCTCGGAGAAGGCCTGTCCGTTGGCGGAGTTCCATTGACCGAGAAAATTGCCGTTGGAATCGAAGTACTGCACACGGCCGACGCCGGAATCCAGCACGTAGACGCGGCTGCCGTCCGGGGAGACGGCCAGGTTGCGGGGCTTGGTGAACTGTCCGGGCTCAATGCCTTCGGAGCCGAAGGACAATTCCGGGGCAAGTTGGGTGAAGCGCTCTTCCTCAAGGTCCGCCGCGCTGTAATCCGTCTCGCCCGCGGTGTAGCTGCCTTCGCTGATCAGGAAGGTCTTGTTCATCACATCCTTGCGGACGTACATGACGATGCGGGAGCTCGGGGACCAGTCCTCCGCGGTGAATCCCGTCCGCCCGGTCAGTTTGGCGTAATCACTGTAATCGCGGTCGAGCCAAATATTGAAGATGGCGGCGCGGAGCTGCGGATTGGTGAAGAAGTTCTTGACGCTGGTCCAAGTCCAATTCTGGTAATCCTGGTTCGGCCACCACAGGCGGTTGAACTCGTAGCGGTAGTAATTGTCCTTGACGATCGGCTCCAGACGGGCATCCTTGGACGTGTTGGCAACGATGACTTCGTAATTGCGAAGCTCGCGGGTCGGGTTCGTCTCGCCGAAATAATTCTTGTTGGTGTAGTCGCGCAGATACCACCAGAAGGGATAATTCGCGTCGTTGTCGTACGCGACGCTGAGATTCTTGCCCTCGCCGGTGCGTTCGGCGATGTCCTCAATGAGCTCCACCGCGGTCTTCGCGCCCGGGGCGCCGTGGGCGTAGACCAAGAGCTCATTGGCGTAGTCGTAGTTGATGAACGAGGAGACAAAGGCGGCGCGGGTCTGCAATACGGTCAGCACCAGCATGAAGCAGATGGAGACCGCCTTCCAAACCTCGTGACCGGTCCAATCCTTCCAATTCTTGATGAGCAATACCACGCCGAAGGCGAGGAAGACGAGCGTCGTGACGAAGCGGAACGTCGCCATCAGCTGTTCAATGCTCTTGCCGGAGAACGGCAGCGGATAGGAATTCAGCGCGCCGATCAGTCCGCAGACGCCGAAGACGGTCATGACCAAGCCGAGCAGTCCGAAGAGGCCCTTGCGGCCGGCAAGCTTCCGCCACGGAGCAGTCTCGACGACGTATCCCAGTCCCCAAGCGGCGGCGAGCGCCAGCGGGATGGCAATGTGCACCGTCAGCCACGGCATCTTTTCGCCGGCGACGGAATACGCGGCGAACGAGGTCACCGTCCAGTAAAGCAGGAAGAGGATGACCGGGATCTTATTCTTCGGCGCGGGTTCCGCGATCTCTTCCGTCACATCTTCCGTCACCTCGAGGAGCGTTTCGGCGGGTTCGCCGTCCTCGATGATCTCGATGACTTCGGTGGATTCGGCTTCGGCAGCAGCTTCCTCAACCGGTTCGGCGTCCTCATCCTGTTCGGAGAGCAGGTCGCCGGGTTTGGTCCACCACATGCGTTTCCTGCAGGCAATCACGACCGCGATTATCGTTCCCGCCAGGGCAGCGTACTCATACAGCGGCACCTGAATCAGGTAGTAATAAATCGGCTGGCCGCCGCGCTGCACGGACTGCTGGGAGAGCCAATAGCCGAGGGAGCCGATGATGCCGGTGAAAAATCCCTGCATGTTGGTGAAGACGGTGGTATAGAAGAAGATGAAAATCAGGTAGAAGGCCGCGGCGCTCTTGAGGAAGACCTTGCGGTTCCACCAGATGCCGAGGGCAAAGGACAGAATGATGCAGATCACGAGGACGATCCCCGTGCGCAGGATGCCCTGCGAGCTGTAATCCAGCGGATCCCATCCGAGCATGCTCACCGGGAAGGCGGCCAGCTGCGGCAGGATCAAGGCGCCGAGGAAGATGATCAGATTGAAAGCGGGCGAGGTGCGGATGACTTTCCATCCAAGTGCGCGGACGGTGTAGACGATCATCGCGATGATGACGCCGATTCCGAGCGCGAGAAGCACCATCGCCGGGTGGGAGAATCCTCCGTTGACGACGGGCATGAGTTGATTGATGAGCATCCCGATCAGCACCAAGAGGGCCGCGGACAGCAGCAGCATGAAAGCATTGGCGCGCTCGCCCTTCTTCTTCCAGGGCATCTCCCAAACTTCCTTGACGAACAGGAGGCCGCAGAAGAGCAGCAGCTGCGCGGTGTAGATGTACGCCACTTCCTTCGTGGTGAACTGCAGCGCGGTGGTCACGGCGAGGATGTAGAGGGAGGTGTTGTCCCGCTTCTCATAGTAGCGGAAGAAGGCATAGAATGTCAGGACCGCGAAGAGCTCAATGAAGGCTTCGTTGCGGGTGTAGCGTCCGTAGAAGAGGATATACGGCGAGACCAGGAAGAACAGCCCGCCGAGGATCCGTCCGAAGCGGCCGAGATAACGGCGGAAGGCGTAGATCACGAAAAGCAGCGCGGCGAAGCTGAAGAGCGCCGCCGGCACGCGGGAGGAGAAGTCACTGTCGCCGAGCAGGAAATAGGACAGCGCCAGCATGTGGAATTGGAACGGTCCGTGGGTGACGGGGTTATGGGCGTAGCCGTTCCCTTGGTACAGACTGTACGCCGGGGTGACGTGATTGATCTCGTCGTGGGACATGACGCGATCGCCGATCAGCAGGAAACGGCTGAGCAGCGCGAGAATAATGATGACGGCGAGGATCAGCTTCTCACGGGAGAAAGCCGGGAAGGCTTTCGTCACGGGCCGATCAAGCCATGCGATGTTCTTCTTTGTGTTTTCGTTCATATAAAAAACTGACCTTTACATTAGTTTGAGCTCTGGTTGAAGTACTGATATACCGCGCTTGAGATCTGCGACGCCATTTTGTTCGTCGGGTCGAAGACAAGCTGATCCGGATGCCAGTAAAACATGACGAAAATATACGTCGCGTTCGGGGAATAGACAATGCCGGCGTCGCTGATGTTATGAATCAGGCCGTCGCCTTCCAAAATCCACCCGTGTTTATGCGCGACGCGGACGGTTTCGGGGATGCCCGCCTCCAGCAGGACGGCGGTCTTATTCTTCGACATTTCCTCAAGCATCGTCGTGCATTCCGACTGCGTCAGCCGGTCGCCGTAATACGCCTTGAGCCCGCCGCCGTTATAGACCGAGCAGAGGTAAACGTCGTCGAGGATCATCCCCATGTCAATGGCGGTCGTCTGGTTGTAGGAATCCGGTTCGGTGCTGACATCCTCGCGGGAGTTCGCCGTGGTGACGTTCCTCGTCAGCAGCGGCGCGCCGATGTAGAAAAGCCCGCCGAGGAAGGTGTTCGAGTAACCCAAATCCTTCAGATCCGAAGTCAACAGATTCGGCGCCAGGTTCCCGCTGATCGTGCGGAGAATGTTGTCGGCCGGGGTGTTCTCGGAAATTTCAATCATCAGCTCCAAGTTTTCCTGAAGCTCGGCCGAGAGCGGCTCTTCCTCGTTGGCGAAGAGGTAGATCATGATCGGCAGCTTGATGGTGGACGCCGCGGTGAATGAGACCCCGGTCGGGATCTCCTGCTGTTCGGAGAAGGCGACGCTGATCTCCTCGCGGGTGTCCACATCCATAATGTAGAACTCCGCCACGCCGTCAAATTCATTTTGAACCAGAATCTGACGGATCATATACTCGAGCGTCTGCGACGAAGCCTGCGGCGGCGCGGTGCGGTTGTAAGGCAGCACGACGTGCCGATCCGTAGCGGAACGGAGCGCCTGTTGAATCAGCTGAACCGAGCGGTCAATGTCCAGTTCGCGGCCCGATTCGCCCTGGGTGAAGCTTGCGGAGCCCTGCATGACGGTCGGGGCCTTCGCGGCCTGGTCGTAGCGGGGGACGATTTCGTTCTCCAGATACGCGCGGACGCGCTCTTCGGAAATTGTCGCCGAAAGCGGCACCGGGTTCGGCTTCGGGAGTGTGTTCCAGATGTAATTCCAGAAGTCTTCCCAGAATCC
This sequence comes from Flexilinea sp., assembly GCA_963643375.1. Taxonomy (GTDB): domain Bacteria; phylum Chloroflexota; class Anaerolineae; order Anaerolineales; family Anaerolineaceae; genus Flexilinea. The sequence goes on from CAVIKW010000016.1 coordinate 5,353, forward strand.
GCGGCGGACGCGCTGCAGGTCGGCTGCCGCCAGCATGGTTTCGAGGTTCAGAGAGAAACCGATAGCGCTCGGGCTGACCTGAATGACGGCGTCGCCGTACACGATCTCGATCGGAATACCGTAAGCGCGGGTCAGGCGTTCGGCAGCCTCCGTGGAGTCAAGCCCGCCGACGGGGACATCCCCGATGGTCAGATCCAGCGGGTAATTGGAGCGCATCTGACTGTAGCGCATCAGCTGAAAACCGGTCAGCATGAAGGCGATGAAGAGGAGCCCCAAGGATACCCAAGAAAGAATTGCGATAGTGCTTCGTTGTTTCATATTTACCCATTTATATTATACTATTGCAACGCGGCTCTGTTCCGTATACCGCGGAAGTTAAAATGATTGCATTTCTTATCGGTCGGATGCTGATTTTGATTTATAATATATCTGTAAGATTATTTGTGCGATTATTCACACACAAATAACGCGCAAACAAAAAGAGGAACTGAATACCTATGAACGCAACATCACCATTGGCAGGCCGGTTCATTGATGCGGGAACGACTTTACAGCCCGCGATTTGCGAGTGGCAGAATTATCTGACCGAACAGAACAAATCGGAGTATACAATTAAGGCCTTCATCGGCGATATCAAGCTGATGGCGTCTTACCTCTCCCCCGACATGACGATCGGTTCTGTTACAACGAAAGACATTCAGAATTTTCTGAATTGGATGAATAATGAACGAGCGGTGCCCTGCAGTCCGAAGACTTACTCACGCCGCATTACTTCAATTAAGTTGTTTTTCAAGTGGCTGTATAAATTCGGCGTCATCGAAGAAGATCCCGCGGCGGCAATTGAGCAGAAGACTGTCAAAAGCCCGCTGCCCGAGATTCTGACCAAGACGGAATACGACAAAGTCCTCGAAGCCGCCAACGCCGAGCGGACGAAAGCCCGTCCCGACGCCCGGAACATGACCCTGCTGCAGCTGCTGCTGACGACCGGCATCAAAAAGGGCGAGGCCCTCGCGATTGACCGCAACCACATCGAACGTGAAGACCCGGAACACCCGGCGCTGAATGTCCGCTACGCCAACGCTAACAGCGCCGCCAAGGAACGCCGCCTCGATCTGCCCGCTTCCTGGCTGCCGGTCTATGACGAGTATCTCGAACAGTACAAGCCCGCGGCCGTGATCTTCCCCTGGTCGCCCCGGCGTTTGGAATACCTGCTCGAGGATATCGGCGAGGCTGCCGGCTTGACCAAGCATCTTTCCTTCGCCATGTGCCGGTGGACGTGCTTCGTGCGGGACTACGCCGAAGGCATGCCCGCGGATGAGCTTCGCCGCCGCATGGGGGTGTCGAATGTTCAGTGGAGGGATACGTTTAATAAGATCAAGGTGCTGGTGAAGACTTACAATGAGGAGTGAGTCAATAGTCAGCAGTCAGTAGTCAATAGAGGCGCCCGGTAATGGAAGCAAGTCTTCGATTATCGGGCGCGGTTTTTAAATGCACCTCATCCACCGCAAGCGGTCCCCCTTCCCCTCGAGGGGAAGGCAGATACGCGCTCCGGAAAGGGAGCGAGACTTCAAACGTCCGGCAGCGCGGCAACGCTTCGCTCGCCGTGCAGACAACAAAAAAACAACCGGGAGAATCTCCTCTCCCGGTTGTTCGTGAATTCATTTCTTGAACAGCGTATTGTCGTTGATCGCGGCCTTCAGCTTCTCGAACGTATCCTGGCTGATGACGTGCTCCATTCGGCAGGCCTCTTTGACAGCGGTCGTCTCGTCGACGCCGATATCCATGAGCATCTTCCCGATGACGATGTGGCGCTCGTAAATGCGCTCGGCGATTTCCTGACCCTCATCGGTCAGATGAATGAAATGGTCCTCGTCAACGGTGATCAGCTCATCGTCGCGGAGCTTCTTCATCGCGATGCTGATGCTCGGCTTTGAGAAGTTCATCTCACGGACAATATCAATCGAGCGGACGCTGCCCTTCTTGCGCTGCAGCATCAGAATCATTTCCAGATAATCTTCTGCGGATTCATGTATTTTCATAACTACCTCTTACCTCATTATACATGATTTTCTTCAAAAATTAGCCGCGACTAATTAAAAAGTTATACTTGACTTACTTCTCCCACGGAGCTTTTTCCGGGAGCAGCTTCTCGAAGTCGGCGATGAGCTTCTCTTCGTAAGCGCCCGCGTAGGTCCCGTCGAGGAATTTCTTGTAGCCCTCGTTATAGAAGCGGTCCCAGGAATCGGCTTCGTGGCCCGGATTGATGGGGAAGAACAGGGCGCCGGTGGCGTGCGCGGCGGCCATATCGCCCGGAGCGTCGCCCATCATCAGGACGTGGTTCTTCGGGTACTTGTTCTGCGCGGTCATGGCGAGGATGTGTTCCTTGGTGCCGACTTCCTGGCCGCAGAGCAGTTCAACGTCGTCGAGAATGCCGGCGTAGGTCCATTCACGGGCGAGGTCGTTGTTGCGGGTCGCGGAGACGCAGGCGAGGTCCGCCTGTCCCTTCAGGGCCTCGAAGCTGGGCTTCACCGGGGCGAACGGCATCAAGCCGTGGCAGATGTGCTCGATGGCGGAGTTGACATCCGAAGACCAGCGCGCGCCCTGGTAAAGGTCCGGGGAGGCGTGTTCGCGCATGTAGCCGTAGAGCCCGGCGTCGCTGAGGGAGCTGCCGCTCTGCACGAAGGCGCGGATGCCTTCGATGTTCGGGCCTTCGAAGCCGCGGCGTTTGACTTCCGGATGCTCCTTGAGCATGTCAATGGTGCGGATGATGTTGCGCCAGCGGTTGAGGCCGCGCCACTTCGAGTAAAGGTTCACGAATTCGTGGACTTCGCGGGCGAAGCGGGACACGGTCTGAAGTCCCCAGACGTTGATAGTCGAGGGGATGAAACATTCCTTATGCTTCAACTCCATCGCGTCAAAGACGCAGCCGTCGGAGTCGATGCCGATGAAGAAATCTTTCGTCGGTTTGAAGTCAATCATTTCCTGATCGTAGTTTACGATTTTTGCCATTATTCTTTTATCCTTTGTTTTGATTATAATGAGTTTCGTAAATTAACTCAAGGTAATTTAATAAACCTTACCCAAGACGGCCGTCCATGTCCGAGCCGTGTTCCGGCACGAGCGGGAATTTGACGGGTTTGTGATCCCGCTGCGAACGGTAGATGCCGGTGAAAAGCTCCACCGTCTGCCGCGCGTCCTCGAGGGAGATCAGCGGCTTGCGGCCTTCGCGGAGGGCATCCGTGAAATCCTTCAGCTGCACGTAATGGAAGTGCGTCGTCGCGTCAATGGTTTGGAAGTAAGCTTCGTCCTCGGCCTTCCATTGATCCTTGAGGTCCTCTTCGCCCTTGACGGTCCAAATGTCATTGTACGGCGCCTCGGTGATGGAAGATACGCCCGCGATGAACATTGCCCCGCCGTCTGTCTGTACGCCGACGGACGCGCCGTTCTCACCGTGAACATGGACGCGGCCGTAGAGCGCGGGGTTCTGGGAGTTCGAGACGACAATATTGCCCATCCCGCCGTTCTTGAAGCGGATCACCGCCAAGGCCGTGTCCTCGACCTCAAGGCCGGGATGGTTCAGCGTGTCCCACATGCCGTAAAGCTCGTCGATCTCGCCCATGTACCAGAGGAGGAGGTCCAGCTGATGCGGAGCCTGGTTCACCAGGACGCCGCCGCCTTCGCCTTTCCAGGTGCCGCGCCAGGGATCGGAGGCGTAATACTTCGCGTCGCGCCAGCCGTACATATTGACCGTGCCGAGGATGGGACGGCCGATCTTGCCGTCGTCAATGGCTTTGCGGATGCGCATCGAGGGCGGGAAGAACCGGCGCTGGCAGATGGCGGTGCCGGTGGTGCCGGCTTCACGCGCGGCGTCAAGGATGGCGTCGCAGTCCTCAAGCGTGGACGCCAGCGGCTTCTCGATGGCGATGTTGGCGCCGTACTTGAGCGCTTCCACAGCGGCGGCGCGGTGGACCGGATGCGGGGTGCAGACGCTGACGACATTCAATCCGCTGTCCTTGATCATGGCCTCGATGGAGGTGTACGCCTTCGCGCCGTAACGCTTCGCGAAAGCCTCGGCACGGTCCGCGTCGACATCATAGACGGCGCAGAGCTCGCAGTTGTCAATTTTTTGATAAGCGTCGGCATGAAACGGACCGACTTTTCCGCAGCCGATCACGCCGGCTCTGATTTTCTCTTCCATTCGTGTTTCTCCGTTGATTTTTTACATGTTTTCAAGGAACTGCTGGCTGTTGGTCTTGCGTTCCAGCAGGTAACTTTCGTATCCGGTCAGCAGGTTCTCGGATTCCATGCGGATGTCCTCGGGCCAGCCGGCCGCCAGCGCTTCATTGAAGGAGCGCGTCTGATAATAACGGAAATATTTCAGCGTCCGCATGGAAATACGGCGGGCGCCCTGCGTATTCGCGCCGCAGTCCGGGCAGAGCGCGCCCCCCAGTCCGTAATGCAGGTACTGGTCCACCGGCTCGATCTTCTTCTTGCAGAGCACGCATTCATGCAGCTGCGGACGGTATCCCGTCACCGCGAGCAGCTGAATGTCGAAGTAGCGGTTCACGGGGTAAATGTCTTCCAGCAGCGCGATACGGCGGATCGTGTTCAAGGTCAGCTGAAAGAGCGGGACGTTGGCCATCTCCTCCATGGAGAAGCGCTCCGCCAGTTCCAGAATGCAGGAGGTGCGCACAGTTTTATTGAGGTCTTCCCAGATTGCCGGGAAGGCCTCGATGGTGGAGACCTGCGTCACCAGCCAGCTCGCGCCGCGCCCTTTTGAGATCTGAACGTCCGCGTAGGTGAAGGGCTGCAGGTGGCCCGCCTTCCGTGAGTTCATCTTGCGGACGCCCTTGGCGAGGGCGGAAACTTTGCCCTGGAACGGGGTCAGGAAGGTGATGAAACGGTCGGCTTCGTCGTAATTCGTATGGCGGACGACGAGTCCCTGAAAGTGGCGCGAGCGTTCCACGGTGAATCAGAGTACCTGAAGACTCTCCGGGGTGAAGGCGCCGGGCAGCAGCTCAAGCGCGGTTTTGTCGATGGTGATCTTATGATCGCTGTCGGCGCAGATCACTTCCATGCCCGTGGAGAACTCGCACATGACCTGACGGCACGATCCGCAGGGAGAGCCGCCGTTGTTGGTGACGATGGCGATGGCCTCGAATTCACGGAAGCCTTCGCTGACGGCCTTGAAGATCGCGCAGCGTTCCCCGCAGACAGTGACGGGGTAGGATGAATTCTCAATGTTGCAGCCGGTGAAGATCTCCCCGCTTTTCGTCAGCAGGGCGGCGCCCACGGGATAGTGGGAATAAGGTACATAGCAGTGCTCCCGGGCTTTGTCCGCGAGCTCGATCAGCTTCTGCTTCATTTCGTTGTCGATCATGGTTTTTTTACTCCCTTCATAATTACTGCACGCTTCGCGGCCGATATTGAATCGCTTCGGCAATGTGCGCGGAGGTGATGGTTTCGGAACCGTTCAGGTCGGCGATGGTACGCGCCAGCTTCAAGAGCCGGTGATAAACGCGGGCGGAAATCTGATAATGGAGCATGACGCCCTTGATCAGCTTCTCCCCATCCGCGTCGAGTTTGCAGAATTGGCGAATCTCCGCCGGGGTCATTTCGGAGTTGCAGGTCACGCCCTTGATATCCTTGTAACGGGCGCGCTGGCGGTCGCGGGCCGCTTCCACGCGGGCACGGATGACGTCGGAATGCTCCCCGACGGTGTCGGCGCTGAGCTTCTCGTAATCCACGCGCGGCACGTTGATCTGAATGTCAATGCGGTCGAGGAGCGGGCCGGAGATGCGCTTCTGGTAGCGGAAGATCTGTCCCTGTGAGCAAGTGCAGCGGTGGGACGGGTCGCCGTAGTAGCCGCAGGGGCAGGGGTTCATCGCCGCCACGAGCATGAAGTTCGCGGGGAAGCTGAAGGAGCCCATGGCTCTGGAAATGGTGACGACTTTGTCCTCAAGCGGCTGGCGGAGCACTTCGAGAACGCGGGGGTCGAACTCCGGGAACTCATCCAGGAAGAGCACGCCGCGGTGGGCGAGGGAAATCTCGCCGGGGTGCGGGATGTTGCCGCCCCCGACCAGGCCGGCGTAGCTGACGGTGTGATGCGGGGCGCGGAACGGACGCACGCGGATGAGCGGCGTGTCCGGCGGGAGCATATCTTCAATGGAATAGATGCGGGTGACGTCGAGGCTTTCCTCGAAGGTCATACGCGGCAGGATGGAGGGGAGCGCCCGCGCCAGCAGGGTCTTGCCGGTGCCGGGGGATCCGCTCATCAGGACGTTGTGCGCGCCCGCCGCGGCAATTTCCAACGCGCGTTTGGCGTGCTCCTGTCCCTTGATCTCGCTGAAGTCGGTCTTGACGACAGCGGTCTGCTGGTCGACATCCGCGGGCTGCTGGGGCTCAATCTTTTTTTCGCCGGTGAAGTGGTTGTAAAGCTCGATCAGGGAATGGACCGGCAGCACCTCGATCCCCGGGATCAGCGCGGCTTCCGGCGCGTCGCAGGCCGGGACGCAGACGCGTTCAAAGCCTTCTTCCCGCGCTTTCAACGCCACGGGCAGGATGCCGCGGACGTGGCGCACCGTCCCGTCGAGGGAGAGTTCGCCGATGATCATGGTTTTTTCCAGCTCGGGGATCCAGTATTCATCTTTGCAGGCCAATTCGCCGATGGCGATCGGCAGGTCGAAGCACGGGCCTTCCTTGCGCAGGTCCGCGGGCGCGAGATTGACGGTGACGCGGTCCCGCAGGTTCTTCAGTCCCGAATTGCGAATGGCGCCGCGGACGCGTTCTTTACTCTCCTGCACAGCCAAGTCCGGCAGGCCGACGACAATCGTCCTCGGTTCCTGAGCGTGGGAGGTGTCAATTTCAACCTCGATGATCGTTCCGTTGATGCCGGTGATGGCGCATGAGTAAACGCGGGAGAGCATAGGTCACTTCCTTTCGCCGTTGGTGGAGATTGAGAGGATGCGGTCCCCGAAGCGTCGGTAACGCGCCGGGCAGTCCTTCATCAGTTCACGCAGCTGCTCCGTCGTCTCCGGGCCGGTCTCGGCGATGGTATCCATCAACTCGCGCGGGAGAATGACATCGGAGGGCAGATCCATTTCAAGGCCTGTATCGCGGCGCCAGTTCTTCAGGCGCTCCCGGCGGCTGAGAATGCCGTTGGAGGGGTGAACCTGAATCGGCGGCATCGGGACCTTTTTGCGGCTGCTGCGGCTGTTTCGGTTGATGCTGAGTAAATCCTTTCCGTAGCGGTCAATGACGGTACGGCCGAGGCCCTTGATGGAGCGGAGGGCGCGTTCGTTCTGCGGGTTTTCAACCGCGATGCTGACGAGACCTTTGCCGGACATCACTTTGAACGGAGGCAGGTCGCGGCGGCGCGCGGCTTCTTCGCGGAATTCACACAGGGACTGCAGGACGGCGATCTGCTGCTTATCCAGCTCAACACCGCCGGCGACCTTCCACCAGACTGTCTCAATGGGCTCCGGGGAGCCCGCCGGCAGCCGGCAAAGGCGCTTGAAGTCTTCCGCGGCCAGGTCCGACAGTCCGCGTTCCTCGAGCTCCGCGCTGAAGCGGTCCTTCAACGCGCTGAGGAAACGGGTGTCGCACACGGCGTATTTCAGCATTTCTTTGGAAAGGGGACGGATGCCCCAATTGCTTTTCTGGTATTTCTTGTCGAGATGAATGCCGAATTCGTTCTCAACCAGCGCGCCGAGGCCGACCTCTTTGCGTCCGAGGATGCGGGCGGCCTGCATGGTGTCGAAGAGGTTCACGAAGGTGAAGCCGTAGTCGCGTTTCAGGCACATAATGTCATACTCGGCGGCGTGGAAAATCTTCAGCACTTTCGGGTCGGCGAAAATCTCCCCTAAGGGGGCGAGGTTTCCGGTTTCAAGCGGGTCGATGACGTAGCTCTCTCCCAGCGCGGTGATCTGGATGAGGCAGACTTTTTCATAATAGACAAACAGACTGTCGGATTCCGTGTCAATGGCGACTTCATCCGCCTGACGGATCCGGGTCAATGCTGCTTCAAGTTCATCGGTGTTGGTTACGGTATGGACGGTTTTCGGATCAATTTCAGCATTCATAGGGTAAATTATAATCTACCGCGGGACATTCGAACAGTTCAATTTTGAATTAAATCAAAAAACAGCCTCCCGATTCGGTGAGGCTGTTGATTATTTCCGTCCGAGTTTGTATTTCAGCTCGACCATGGCAAGCTGCCCGATGAGCTCGTCCTGCCAGTCGGTGCCGCTCCAGTCGCAGCCGATGACGCGGTAGGAATTCTTGCCGACGCGGATGCGGGACGAGACCGCCGGCAGCTCGCGTTTTTCAATGCCGCGCGGCAGGTTCGGGAACTTGAGGACGATGTCGTTGTTCTCTTTGACAACGGCGGTCAGCCCGATGCGCTCGGCGATGATCTTGACGCGGATCTGGTAGATGAGGTTCTCAATCTCAACCGGCAGCGGACCGAAACGGTCGATGAACTCCGCGGAGAGGGCGTCGAGCTCTTTCTCGCGGCTGACGGATGCCATGCGGCGGTAGAGCTTGATGCGCACTTGATCGTCCTCAATGTAGCTCTCCGGGATGCCGATATTCAGCGGAAGCTCGACGGAGATCGGGTTGAAGAGGTACGCCATCTCGCGGGTGATGCCAAGCGCTTCGTCGTCAACCTCGATGCCCTTGACTTCCTTGACGCTGCGGACGGCCTGCGCCAGCATGCGGGTGTAAAGATGAAAGCCGACGGACGCGATTGCGCCGTGCTGACGGCTGCCGAGGATCTCCCCGGCGCCGCGCATTTCCAGGTCGCGCATGGCGATGGTGTACCCCGCGCCGAACTGCGTGTTCTCGGCAATGACTTCCAGACGCTCAAGTCCGGCTTCGGTCGGCTTATGGCTCTTCTGCCGGAAGAAATAGGCGTAGGCGCGCTGGTTCGAACGGCCGACGCGTCCGCGGATCTGGTAAAGCTGCGCCAGACCGAACATGTCCGCCCGGCTGACGATGAGCGTGTTCGCGTTCGGGACGTCCAAACCGGATTCGATGATCGAGGTGCAGAGCAGGACGTCGATCTCGCCTTTGTAGAACTGATCCATGACGGAGGAGAGCTGTTTCTCCGCCAGCTGTCCGTGGGCGATGCCGATCCGCGCGTTGGGGACGAGCCGCTGCAGGTAATTGCAGACGGCGTAAATGGACTGCACGCGGTTGTGGATGAAGAACACCTGTCCGCCGCGTTCCGTTTCACGGTTGATGGCCTGCTTGACGATCTTCTCGGAATAAGGGCCGACATAGGTCGTGATCGGCACGCGCTCGTACGGCGGGGTGTTGATGTTCGAGATGTCGCGCACGCCGGTCAGGGCCATGTAAAGCGTCCGCGGGATCGGGGTGGCGGTCAGGGTCAATACGTCGACTCTTGCTCTGAGTTTCTTTAAGAATTCCTTCTGCGAGACGCCGAAGCGCTGTTCTTCATCAATGACGACCAAGCCGAGGTCCTTGAACTCGATGTCTTTGGAGACAAGGCGGTGGGTGCCGATGATGATATCGATCTCACCTTCCTTGAGTTTCTTTAAGATTTGCGTCTGCTCTTTCTTCGTGCGGAAGCGGGAAAGCATCTCGACATTGATCGGGTAGGCGGCGAAGCGCTTCTTGAAGGTGTCGTAATGCTGCTGCGCGAGGATGGTGGTCGGCACGAGGATGGCGACCTGTTTGCTGTCGCAGGCGGCTTTGAAGGCAGCGCGGAGGGCGATCTCCGTCTTGCCGTAGCCGACATCGCCGCAGATCAGGCGGTCCATCGGGCGGGACGCTTCCATGTCTTCTTTGACTTTCTGAATGGCGGCCTTCTGGTCCGGCGTCTCCTCATACGGGAACGCGCCCTCGAGGTCTTTCATCCAAATGCTGTCCTTCGAGAAGGCATAACCCGGCGTGACCTGACGCTTGGCGTAGAGCTCGAGGAGCTCGTTCGCTACTTCGAGCACGTTCTCGCGGACGAAGTTCTTGGCGTTCAGCCAATCCTTTGTGCCGAGGCGGGTGACCTCCGGCGCCTTTCCGTTCGCGCCGACGTAATTGGAGAGGCGGTCCGCCTGATGCACGGGGACGTAGAGCCGGTCGTCGTCGGTATAGTTGACGACGAGGTAATCTTTCTTGACCCCGTCGAAGGTGCGCGTCACCAAACCGCCGTAGACGCCGATGCCGAAATCGACATGGACGACGTAGTCGCCGGGTTTCAGGTCGGCGATGTATTTCTCCGGGGTGTCAATGGATTGGCGGGCGGGCTTGCGCGGGGCGGGACGTTCCCAGCCGAAGATTTCGGAGTCCGTCATCACGATCGAATGAGTTCCGTCCGCTTCGGTGAAGGAGAAGCCTTCGCTGAGGGAGTCTTCCGTGAAGGTCGGGTCGACGCCTTCGCCGGGGGCGGGGCTCATCTCTTTCCAAACCGCCTCAATGCGGTCCGCCTGGCGGCTGACAACGGTCACGCTGTCCTTCGCGCGGCGCCGATTGAGGAGGTATTTGCAGAAGGTGTCAAGGTGTCCGCCGAAGCGTTCCGCCGGGGTGAAGGCATCCGCGAGATAACAGCTGTCCGGGACTTCCGAACGGCCGAGGTCGATCAGCGGATAGTCTTCCATGATGTCGTTGAGCTCCGAGAAGCTGATATAAGGCTCCGGGTAATCCTCCGGCAGCGTCCCGACTTCGACACTCTCCTCGCGGAGCTTTTCCGCCTCCTCCTCAAGCTCCTCGGCCGTGTCATTGACATTGCCGAGGTCGTCGACCAGAATGAGCGTGTCCTTCGGCAGGTAGTCGAGCAGGCAGGCGGGGTCGCGGTTGATGAGCGGGAGGTAGAAATCCCGCGGCGCGCCGGGCTCGATCTCAACCTCCGGGTTGACGGAGGTGATCACTTCGCTCGCGGGCGGGATGTATGCTTTCTGAAGTTTGACGATATTGCGCTGGGTCGAGGGATCGAAGCGGTGGATCGACTCAATCTCATCGCCGAAGAAGTCCACGCGCAGCGGATAGGGTTCGGAGTGCGGCCAGACGTCAAGCAGTTCGCCGCGGCGGGAGTACTGCCCGCTCTCGAGAACGGCGTCCACCGCTTCATAACCGGTGTCGTTCCACATTCGCAGGAGCTTGCCGGGGTCGATCTCCTGCCCGACGCGGAGCTGTTTCAGGCTGCGGATGAAGTTCACCCGCCCGAGGGAGCGGGTCATGACCGCGCGGACCGGGGCGATGACGAGCGGCATTTCGGCGGGCTTATCCGTGTTGGGGATGAGCAGGCGGGTCAGCTGCGTCAATGTTTGAATGCGGTCGCGGCGTACGGAGAGGCTCCAGTCCGCGTTCTCATAGAAGTGCGGTTCCGGGGCGGGGAAGAGGTAACGGTCGGCTTTCGGCTGCCAGAATCCGATCTCGTCGAAAGCCAGCAGCGCCTGTTCCGGGCGGTCGGTCAGGAAGAGGATCGGGCGTCCCAACGCGGCGTAAAAGGCGGCCGTCGTGACGTAACGCGCCGAACGCTGCAGTCCCAGTGAACCGAAGACCGCATCGTCTTTGCTCTCGACGCGCGCGCGGAGTGCCTGAAACTCGGGCAGCGCGGTGATTCCGTCCGGGACCACGGCTATCCCTCCACGCGTCCGTTATAGTGATTCATGCACCAGGTGATGCCCTTGGACACGAAATCAAGCGCGCAGTCGGCGCCTTTGTTCAGAACCGCGGCGAGCAGTTCCTCATCCTGTTTGTCGAATTTGTTCAGCACGAAGTCAACCACCTGCTGCTGTCCCTGCGGATGGCCGATGCCGCAGCGCAGGCGGCAGATATCCTGCGAGCCGAGCTGGGTGATGATCGAGCCCATGCCCTTCTGCCCGCCGTTCGAGCCGGTGGGGCGGACGCGCAGCGTGCCGAAGGGGAGGTCCATGTCGTCGTGCATGACGAAGAGACGTTCCTGCGGGATCTTGTAATAGCGCAGGAGCGGCACGACCGCGCGGCCGGATTCATTCATGTAAGTCTGCGGCTTGACCAAGAGGATCTTCCGCCCTTCATAAAAGGCGGTCGCGGTCAGGGCCTTCATTTGTTCTTTATTAAAGGAGACATTCAGCCGTTCGGCGAGGCGGTCAATGACCATGAAGCCGAAATTGTGCCGGCTCTCCCGATATTCACGTCCGGGATTGCCCAGCCCGGCGATGAGATACATCTCACCGCCTGCTTCCGGTTCCTGTTGAGTCCGCTGCGCGCGGATGGCTTCGAAAAAAGCGTCTAAATCCGGCATGTTTTCACTTTCCGTAATGCATCCTGCGAAGGTCGAGGATGATTTTGATGATCAGCGCGATGAGCAGCGTCGCCAGCAGCACGATAAAGACATCCTTGATGAGGACGCTCGGATCGATGGTGTAGGGATTGGCCGCTTCCGCGCCGGTTGTGTTCATAAAAATACCTTCCGTTTCTCCTGATATTATACATTGCCCCGACGGGAAAACGCGCGGAACATGAAAAAACGAAAAAAACGGCGAATCGCTTGCTTTATTTAGCGGAACGCGTATAATAAGTCTTGTGCGAGCGGTTAGCTCAGTTGGTTAGAGCGTTGCGTTGACATCGCAAAGGCCGTAGGTTCGAGTCCTATACCGCTCACAAAGCAGACTTTCAAAAGTCTGCTTTTTTATTGCCCGGTTCGATGAAAAATTGAGTTGGGCGGATACCTTGCGTTTTTCGCGGGATGGTATATAATAATATCGTTACGAGCGGTTAGCTCAGTTGGTTAGAGCGTTGCGTTGACATCGCAAAGGCCGTAGGTTCGAGTCCTATACCGCTCACAAAGCAGACTTTCAAAAGTCTGCTTTTTTTATTCCCAACGGCGCGGCGCGGGGAATAAAAAAGCAGCTCCCGGAAAGGAGCTGCCGAATCTGTCGGGCACTTGAATGCTGATCAGAGAATGGTGACGTTGCTGGCCTGGAGACCCTTGGGACCCTTCTCCACGTTGAACTCAACTTCCTGACCTTCCTTCAGCGTGCGGAAACCGTTGCCCTGGATGGCGGTGTAATGAACGAAGATATCTTCGCCTTCCGGCTGAGCAAGGAAACCATAGCCCTTGGACTCATTGAACCACTTAACTGTACCTTTTACTGTTTCACTCATTATTTTATTCTCCTGAAATTCTTTCTTGCTCCGATGCCAAAGCCGGTTTCGGGATTTCGGAAGTGGTTGAAATCCGTCAAGGATATACTCGACCATGGCAACATGTTAACAATGATAACACGGTTTAAAAACCGTGAGTGAAAAATCGCCCGATTTTCGGAAAAATGTTATATGACATTCTTCCTGAAATTCGGCGCGTTACGGCGTAGGACGGCTTTATTAATCCGTCCTCAGCAGGTGTGTTATAATTGACTATACAAATTATTGGAGCATGGAGTATAACAGTTCATGAAAACGGCTTATTTCGCGGGCGGGTGCTTTTGGTGTATTACCCCGGTGTATAAAATTCAGAAAGGTGTCCTCGCGGTGACGAGCGGCTACCAGGGCGGGGATGAGGTTGACCCGACTTACGAACAGGTCAAGCATCAGCAGACCCATCACCGGGAGACGATCAAGGTCGACTACGATCCCGAACGGATCTCCTTCGCGACACTCTTGGACATCTTTCTATTAAATATTGATCCCTTCGATGCCGGGGGACAGTTCATTGACCGCGGGGCTTCGTACACGGCAGCGGTTTATTATAATGATGAAGACGAACGCCGAATTACATTGGAAAAGTTAGCTGCCCTTGAACACCGGTCCGGGAAGAAGGCGGCCGTTGCCGTTGAGCCCGCGAAGCCTTTCTATCCCGCGGAGGAATACCACCAGGATTATTATCTGAAGAATCCCGAAGCCTTCGAGCGTGAATTGCGTGAATCCGGGCGGAAGAATCGGTCCTGAAGACCGCCGTCTGAGGTTTTAAAACGGGTTTTCTTTAAGGTCGTGCGGGTGTTATTCATAACGGATTTTAAAAAAAGGATGATTTACTCTTGATTTTTCACCAACATTGTGTATACTGAATATCAGAGACGTAAACGAGCCGTAAAGGCACGGAATACGCATTGAAAATTGAGCGCAAGCTCAATGAAGTTTCATCTATTGGAAGGAAAAGAGGTAAATAATGGAAGGATATTGTGTAAAATGCAAGGCTAAGCGTGAGATCCAGAATCCCACCGCCGGTTTCAACAAGCGCGGCAGCGCTGTCGTCTTCGGTACCTGCCCGGAATGCGGGACCAAAATTTACCGCATCGGCCGCACCGAACTGCACAACGGCATGGAAGCCCCGAAGAAGGACTAAGTCCGTCGTTCGAATCGAACCGTTCAAAGGCTGTCGGTTTCCGGCAGTCTTTGATTTTAACGGAGGAAACGGAAATGGAAAACAACGCGAATGAGATGAGCAGCGCCGTTCTGAAGGAAGCCCTCGCCGGGCTCCCGGTCGGGGATCTGTATTATTACGACTCTGTCGGCTCCACGAACGACATCGCGATGGAACTGTCGGCCGGGGACGCGCCGGATATGACCATCGTCACCGCCGGGGCGCAGGTCGCGGGCCGCGGACGGATGCAGCGGGTTTGGGTGACGCAGCCGGGCAGCAGCCTGCCGATGACGATCCTCATCCGCCCGACGGAGACGGAACGCGCCAACCTCAATCTGTTCTCGCCGTACGTCGGCCTCGCGGTTCACGAAGCGCTGCGGGAGGATTACGGGATCACGAGCGAAATCAAGTGGCCGAACGACGTCCTCCTGAATCGGCGGAAGATTTCCGGCATCCTGTGTGAAATGCAGTGGGGCGGCGAAGAGCTTCGCGGGCTGGTCTTGGGGATCGGCGTGAACCTCCTCCACGGCTCCGTGCCCGAGATTCGCGGCATCACCTATCCCGCTTCCTGCATTGAGGACGAAACCGGGACCGCGATCCCCCGTCCGCGATGGATCCGCAGCTTCATCAAGCAGCTCATCCGCGTCCGCCCGATGATCGGGAAGCCGGAATTCTTCGACCTCTGGGAATCCTGCATGGCCTACAAAGACGAGCGCGTCACCCTGACCAAAACCGGCGGCGAACCGGTTCCTTACATCGTGCGTGGAATCGACCGCGAAGGCTGCCTCCTGGCGGAGAACGCCTCCGGGACGGTGGAGAAATTCATCGCGGGGGAGATTTCGTTAAGAGCAGTGAGGAGTTAGGAGTTGTCGAAAGAGCGCGGCGTAACGCGCTCTTCATATTTAATGACGCTCCGCGGCAGTGGAGGTGTCTGCAGGTCACCTCATCCACCGCGAAGCGAGAGTGGAGTGTGAAGAGTGGAGAGTGGAGTTAATGGCGCCTGCCCCTCAAGCACCCATTTCTCACGCGAAGCGTAATCTACCTTCCCCTATGAGGGGAAGGGGGACCGCTTGCGGTGGATGAGGTCAGCCGAGCGTCAGCGAGGCAACTCCTAACTCCTAACTCCTAACTCCTCACTATATATTCGTACACCACTTTATAAACCGCCCTCAGACTTTCCTCCGAGAGCTTATCCGCGGTGTCGGTTGTTTTATGCCAATAGGGATAATCGAAGTCGATCAAATCCACGGACGGGATGCCGAGGTTGATGAAGGGGAGGTGGTCGTCCGTCATGCGGTATTTCTCTTTGTTGATGAACTTATCCCCCAGGCCCAGCTCCGCGGCGATGCTGAACAGCGCGTCCGTCAGTTCGGGATCGGAATTCTTCTCGCGGTAGATATTCAAGTCGCTGTCCCCGACCATGTCGAGGATAATCACCTCATCCGGCAAGGTCCCCGCCGCGGCGTATTCCTCCGCCAGCAGGTTCGAACCCAGGCACCAATCCGGCCAGCCCATGAGATTGCCCTGGTCCTCGGCGTCAAAGAATGCCAGCGTGACCGAGACATTCTCCGATACCGGGAGGCTTTGCGCCAGCGCGAGCAGGACCGCCACGCCGGACGCGCCGTCTTCCGCGCCGGGGGTGGCGTCCCACTTGAAGTTGGTAACATCCTGATCCGAATGGACGCGGCTGTCGTAATGCGCGCCGAGGAGGATGTGTTTCCCCGCTTTCGCGCCGTTGGAACGCTCGGCGATGATGTTCCGCACCGCTTTGCCGCGGTACGTCTTCGTCTCGGCAGTGGTTTCCCAGCCCGCGTCGTTGAGGATCCCGCAGGCCCAGGTCACGAAATTGTCATGCGCTTCGCTGCCGGGCGTCCGCGGACCGAACTCCAGCTGCTGTTCGACCAGCGGCATCATTTCGGGAATTTCGGCCGTGTTCCCGCTCTTCGCCGCGCAGGCGGAGAGGGCCAAGACCGTGATTAATAGAGGGATGATTCGTTTCATGTGTGTATTATATCATCTCGACGGGGGATATTTTTCTATCCTTTTAATTCATATAGGGAATTTTCCCGCAATTATGGTAGAATTGTAGATACAAATTTTGTGTGCTTATGACCGGGACGAAGAGCCGGCCTTATGTGATTCAGGAGGTGTTGTAAATATGGAAAATCCTATGCAGAAATATGAGGATTGGCCGAAGCAAAACGCGAAGAAATACGGTGACAAGGCGCCGAGTGAGAAAATCATTCAGCTTGGCAAGAAAATCACCGATGTTGCGGCCCACATGCTCGGCAGCGTAACCGTTGAGGACCCGGAATATTGGGGTCTGGCGGACATTATCACGGAAGAGATGGCCGAGGTCGGTCTCAGCATGAAGAAGCGTACTCCGTACACCTTCTCCGAGCTCTGCGAACTCAATCACATTACCAAAGACGGTGAAGCCGACTTCCAGAAGCTTCTGGATGAGATGAGCTACATCGGTCTGCTTGAATACGACTACGGGTATCATTACGACCATAACGGCCGAACCGCCCCGCAGTCCGAACGACGCTACATCCTGCCGATGTTCGTTCCGGGTTCCGCTGAACTGCTGAACATGGAAGAGAGCAAGGACCTCTCCGACCGCCGCAGCAAGCGCCTCGATGAGCATCCGGCTCTGGCGTCCTTCTTTGAACGCATGACCTACCTGCCGCTGGACGGCATCACCCAGATGGTTCCTCCGGGCGGCGCCGGCATCGGTATGCATGTCATCCCGGTCGAAAAAGCGATTTCTATGGAAAACAAGTCCATGGATATCGAGCACCTCTCTTATTGGCTCTCCAAGTACGAAGGCAAGATCGGCGTCGGCCGCTGCTCCTGCCGCGCTTCCCGCAAGGCCATCGGCGACGGCTGTGCCGATGACGATTACGGCTGGTGCATCGGTGTCGGCGACTTCGCGGATTACTGCCGCGAGACCGGCAAGGGCCATGACATCACCAAGGAAGAAGCTCTCGCCATTCTGCAGCGCGCGGAAGACAACGGCTTCGTCCATCAGATCACAAATATCGACGGCGACAACAAGATCTTCGGTATCTGCAACTGCAACGTCCAGATCTGCAACGCCCTTCGTACCTCCCAGCTGTTCAATACCCCGAACATGTCTCGTTCTGCCTATGTCGCGCACGTTGAAAAGGAAAAGTGCGTGGCCTGCGGCCGTTGTGTTGAATACTGCCCGGCCGGCGCTCTGAAGCTCGGTCAGAAGCTCTGCCGCAAAGACGGCTCCGAAGTCAAGTACCCGCGCCAGCTGCTGCCGGACAATGTCAAGTGGGGTAAGGACAAGTACAACTTCAATTACCGCGACGACAACCGCATCAACTGCCATAAGACCGGTACTTCTCCGTGCAAGACCGCCTGCCCGGCCCACATCGCCGTCCAGGGTTACCTGAAGAAAGCCGCCCAGGGCGATTACACCGGCGCGCTGCAGCTGATCAAGAAGCAGAACCCGTTCCCGGCTGTCTGCGGCCGCATCTGCAACCGCCGCTGCGAAGACGCCTGCACCCGCGGCACCATTGACCGCGCCGTCTCCATTGACGCCGTGAAGCGCTTCATCGCCAAGAAAGACCTTGACGCCGAAACCCGCTTCATCCCGCCGATCGTCGTCCCGGCTTCCATCCACCGCACTTCTTGGGAAGAGAAGATCGCCATCATCGGCGCCGGCCCTGCCGGTCTGTCCGCGGCCTTCTACCTGGCTGAGAAGGGTTACAAACCGACCGTCTTCGAAAAGGAATCCGAACCCGGCGGTATGCTGCGCTGGGGTATCCCGTCCTACAAGCTGGAAAAAGACGTCATCGCCGCTGAAATCGATGTGATGCGCGAGATGGGTGTCGATATCCGCACCGGCGTCGAAGTCGGCAAGGACATCACCCTCGACGAACTGCGCGCCCAGGGCTACAAAGCCTTCTATATCGCCATCGGCTGCAACACCGGCTCCCTGCCGAACGTCCCGAACGACAAGGCCGAAGGCACCATGACCGCGCTGCAGTACCTGCATGACGCCAACTGCGGCGGCACGCACTACGAAGGCCGCGTCGCCGTTATCGGCGGCGGCAACGTTGCTGTCGACGCTGCCCGCGTTTCCAAGCGCAGCGGCGCCGCTGCTGTCACCATGATGTGCCTCGAGTCCGAAGCCGAAATGCCCGCCTCCAAGCAGGAACAGGCTGAGTCCCGCGAAGACGGCGTTGACATCCGCAACGGCTGGGGTCCGAAGGAAGTCCTCGTGGACGCCGACGGCAAGGTGACCGGCATTGTTATGAAGAAGTGCGTCTCCGTCTTCAACGAAGAGCACCGCTTCGCCCCGGTCTACGATGAGAACGAACTCATGACCATCGAGTGCGAACGCGTCATCTTCGCTATCGGCCAGCGCATCAACTGGGGCGACCTCGTCAAGGGTTCCCGCGTTGAGTTCGGCCGCGGCAACGGCCCTGTTGCCGACAACCTGACCTACCAGACCGCCGAGCCCGACATCTTCGTTGGCGGCGACGTCTTCACCGGTCCGAAGTTCGCTATTGACGCCATTGCCCAGGGTAAGTTCGCTTCCGAATCCCTGCACCGCTTCGTCCAGGGCGGCCACATGACCATCGGCCGCAACCGCTGGGAATTCGTCGAGCTGGATAAGCACGACATCATGATCGAGAGCTACGACCGCGGTCCGCGCCAGGAAGAAGGCGTGAACGAAGCCAACGTCGGCACCTTCCGCGACGCGAAGGTTGAGCTGACCGAAGAGCAGGTCAAGGCTGAAACCGCCCGCTGCCTCGGCTGCGGTATGACCATTGTCGACCCGAACAAGTGCATCGGCTGCGGCGTCTGCACCACCAAGTGTATGTTCGACGCCATCACCCTGCACCGCGACCGCCCGGAATGCTCCGAGATGACCAAGGCCGAAGACAAGTTCAAGAAGATTCTGCCTTATCAGATGAAGCGCGCCGTCCGCATTCTCTTCAACTCGAAGAAGGATGAGAACTAAGCTCCATGCATGAGCTGGGGGTCGTTTTCTATGTGATCCGCGACGTCAAAGAAGCCGCCGCGGAGAACAATATCAAAAAGGTCCGTTCCGTCACAGTCGAGATCGGTGAGGTCTCGGCTGTGGTGCCGGCTCTGCTGCGCGACTGTTGGAACTGGGCCGTCAAGCGGGAACCCATGCTGGAGTCCTGCGGTTTGAAAATTGATGTCCTCCCCGCCGTCTCCGTCTGTGAAGACTGCGGGAAGGAATATGAAACGGTGACGTTTGCGAAAATCTGCCCCTACTGCGGGAGCGATCACACCGTGCTGAAGTGCGGCAACGAATTCACCCTGAAGGAAATCGAGGTCGATGATGAAGATCCTGGAGCTGAAGCAGGACATATTCAAAGCGAATGAAGTCACCGCCGACGGTATTCGCGATGAATTCCGCGCGGCGGGGAAATTCATGATCAACGTCATGTCCTCCCCGGGCTCCGGGAAAACCACGACCCTCCTCCGCCTGATCGAAAAGCTGCAGCCGGAAATCCGCGTCGGCGTGATGGAATGCGACATTGACGCCTCCGTGGACGCGGAGACCATCGCGAACGCCGGCGCGAAGGCGATCCAGCTTCACACCGGCGGCATGTGCCATATGGACGCCGCCATGGTGAAGCAGGGATTGATGGAGATGGGCACGGACGACGTTGACCTTGTCTTCATTGAGAACGTCGGCAACCTCGTCTGCCCGGCTGAGTTCGACACCGGCGCGGGCTGCTGCGTCACGATCCTCTCCGTTCCCGAAGGGGATGACAAACCCGCGAAATATCCATTGATGTATCAAGTCTGCGATGCGGTGCTGGTCAACAAGATTGACACGCTGCCGGTCTTTGATTTTAACAAAACGCTCGTCGAAGAGCGGATTCATGCCTGCAACCCGAAGGCCGAGATTTTCTACATCTCCTCGAAGAAGGGCGAAGGCATTGACGCCGCGGCGGAATGGATCCGCGGACGCATGCGCGCGTGGCTGAAGGGGGCATAAGTTGGCGGTACGCGTTATTGAGATCAAGGAAAATGTTTTCGCCAAAAACGACGCGGCGGCCGATGCCGTTCGCGCGCGGATGACGGCGGAAAAAACTTTCTTCCTGAATGTAATGTCCGCTCCCGGTTCCGGGAAAACGACGCTGCTCAGCACGGTGATCAACATGCTCAAGGATGAGTTGAAGATCGGCGTGATGGACGTCGACATTGAGACCTCCCTGGACGCGCAGAAAGTCGCCGACAAAACCGGCGTACGGTCGCTGCAGATTCATAACTGCGGCCTGTGCCACATCGACGCCGACATGACCTCCCGCGCCCTCGCGGAGTTCCCGCATGAGGACCTCGACCTGCTCTTCCTTGAGAACATCGGCAACCTGGTCTGCCCCGCGGAGTTCGACACCGGCGCGCATAAGAACATGATGATCCTCTCCGTCCCCGAGGGTGACGACAAGCCGTTGAAATACCCGCTGATGTTCTCCGTCAGCGACCTGGTGGTGATCAGCAAGATGGACACGCTGGAGTATTTTGACTTCGATATGGAGAAGGCACGTCACAACATTCTCCGCCTCAATCCCAACGCGGAGATTCTCCCCGTCAGCGCGAAATCCGGCGAAGGCATGGATGCGCTCGCCGCGTGGCTGAAGAAACAGGTTGCGGATCTGAAGTAAGCGGAATAATTTGACAAGCGCCCGATAATTGGAAACAGCTTCCGATTATCGGGTGCTTATTTGCTTTTAATGCTGAGTGGGCAGTGATCAGTGGACAGTGGACAGTATTGCGCCCGAAATTCGCAGTCACGCCCCCCTTCTTAACGCGCTCGAATGGGGGCGTGACTGCGCGTTATAGTGTGGGGCGGCTGAAATTTGGGGAGGCAGAAAGAATTATTTTGCGGCGCATCACCTCATCCACCGCAAGCGGTCCCCCTTCCCCTACCAGGGGAAGGCCTTAACGCGCTCATTAATTGGGGCAAATCTCCGCATATCGGGCGATTCGGCAACGCTCCGCTCGCCGCGATACGGAAAGACGTAATCCCCACGCGGAGCGGCCTAAGGCCTTCTCCTTGTAGGACGTGCGAAGCCGTGCCTTGTGCTGAAG
>CAVIKW010000017.1:0-25503 GCA_963643375.1 Flexilinea sp.
GGTCACCTCATCCACCGCGGAGCGGTCCCCCTTCCCCTCGAGGGGAAGGCTTAAACGCGGTCTAAAATAAGGCTTGGCTTGCAATGTCGGGCGCGGTTTTTAAAGAGACCAGAGACCGGAGACCGGATAACGAAGTTTGAGCGGGTCTTTGAATATCGAACGTTGATAAAAATGCGCACCGCTCGATATTTGAAAGCCCGCTCCAATTATGTTATCCGGTCTCTGGTCTCTGGTCTCTTCTCCTCACGCTTCACTGCCGCGAAGCGGCGCCTCCGGCTTTATTTATTCCGTCGGTATCCCGCCTCGTCGCGGTATTCCGGATGGGCGTTGGCGAATTTGTCCTCGTCGCCGCAGATGGTGTAGTCGCATCTGCAGCCGTCAACGCAGGTTGTCGTTCGAATCAGGCGGGCGTGGACAAGCTCCATCGAGGCGTAATCCACATTGCACAGGGCGGGCATGATCTCCGTCAAGCCGAACTGTTTCGCGAACTCAGCCGCCGGGCAGGCGGTGAATTCGTAATAGATGGGCTTCTTCGGGTCGTAAGGCGCGACATTCATCTCGTAGTCGTGCCAGCGATCGCAGGCGGATTTCGCGCGGGTGAAGGCCTTGTACATCACCCGGCGCCAGAACGGCTTGTTGCAGTTCGCGATTTTTCCGAGAACGCGGAACGATGGCAGAATCAGGTTCTCCTCAATCTCCTCAATGTCGCGGAAGGTGATTGCGTCCCGACAGACGGCATAGCAGCTCATGATGGCAATGCAGTCATAAGTCCCGCCCCTGCCGTTGTGGAAATTCGCTTTGCCGCCCAGGTCCGTGCGCCAATCCGCGAGGTAATCCGTGAAACGGCGCTGAACCTGTTCCCAGACCGCCTCGCGCTCCGCTTCGGGATAACGCAGGGCGATTTTCTTCAGGATCTCCCGCTTGCATTCCTTGGAATAAAGCACATGGCAGGATCGGTCAAACTGCAATTCGTCGTCTTTCATTTTCAACTCTCCTCAAGTCCGCGCGTCGGTTGGACATAATTAGAAACAGCTAACTGCAATTCTTATCGTATCACGTTTTCGACCCTGTTTCAAGGGACATCCGCGAAAAACATGCGGTCAATCAACGGCGGGGACGAGGCATAAAAAAACCCCGGCAGCGCCGGGGTTCATGAATGAAGTGTTTACTTCGACTTGTAATACGGTTTGCCGCTGGCGGCCGGGACGTGGGATTTGCCCACGAACAGGACCAGGGTCAGGATGGTGACGATGTACGGGATCATGGAGATCAGGTTCACCGGCACAACCGCCTGCGGGACGATCTGACGGAGACCGTTGCAGAAACCGAAGAGGATGCAGCCCCACATGGTGCCCTGCGGCGTGTACTTACCGAAGATGACCGCGGCGATGGCGATGAAGCCCTGGCCGATGACAACGGACGGACGGAAGGCGGAGATTGTCGCCAGCGTAATGGAAGCGCCGCCGAGGCCCGCGAGGAAGCCGGAGATGATCACGCAGATGTAGCGCGTCTTGATGACGTTGATACCGAGCGTATCCGCAGCGTGCGGATGTTCACCGACCGCGCGCAGCCACATACCGAAGCGGGTGCGGAAGAAGACGAACCAGCTGATGAAGACGAGCAGGAAGACGATGTAGGTGGAGGCGTAGGTGTTGAACACCAGGTCCAGGAAGCTGTTCTTCACGAACAGTTTGCCGATGCCGTCCGGGAATTTCGACACCATCATCTCGAAGAAGCCGTTCAGAATACGCGGCAGCTTGTTGTCGACCGGGTGCGTTTCCGTGTTGCCGGCGAAGAGAAGACGGCAGACGAAGATGGCGATACCGGAGCCGAGGAAGTTGATCGCGGTACCGGAAATCGTCTGGTCGGAGTTGCAGGTGACACAGGCGAAGGCGTGCAGCAGACCGAAGAGAGCGCCCGCCAGACCCGCGCACAGGAAGCCGAGCCACGGATTGCCGGTGAAATAACCGACTGCCGAACCGGTGAACGCGCCGACCGTCATCATACCTTCAATACCGATGTTGATCACGCCGGACTTTTCGGAAAAGCATGAGCCGAGACCCGCGTAAAGGAGCGGAGGCGTGTACATCAGCGTCGCGTTCAGAATGATACCCAGAGTAGTAAAGAATTTCTCCATTAGACTGCTCCTCCTGTCTGATTGTTTTTAGTGAAGATTTCTTTCAGCAGGCTGGAAATCGCGATGAAGAACGTGATGCAGCCCATCATGATGTCGACGACTTCGGAAGGAGGACCGAAGCGCAGGCCGGCGAATTTCATCGCGCCGAAGAAGAAGCCGGCGAGCAGAACACCGAACGGGTTGCAGCTGCCGATCAGCGCGACGGTAATGCCGTTGAAGCCGTAGCCTTCCTGACCCGCGAACTGGCTGACCTTGTAGGTCACGCCCAGCACCTGCATACAGCCGCCGAGCCCGGCCAGCGCGCCGGAGATACCCAACGCGATCATGATGTTCTTGTCAACATTGATGCCGGCGAATTTCGCGGCGTAGCTGTTGTAACCGACAGCCTTCAGGCGGTAGCCCAGCGTCATCTTGTCAATGATGAAGTAGACAATGACGACCGCGACAATGGCGATGAAGATACCCGCGTGAACTTTGTTCGACAGGGTGTGATTCATGTCGGGGAGGGTGATCTTGGCGTTGTCCTGAATGATCTTCGTCCAGGTCTTGCCGCCGCCGACTTCAACCGCGTCGAGCTTCACAATGAAGTTGGAGAGGTAGTAGGCGATCCAGTTGAACATGATCATGCTCAGAACTTCGTTTACGCCGAAGCGGACCTTCAGCCAGCCGACGACGACGCCCCACAGGGTGCCGGCGAGCATGGCGACGATCAGGCACAGCGGAACCAGCAGCCATTTCGGAGCCGGGACGAAAATCGCGACGAGACAGCCGAAAATGGAACCGACGACGTACTGACCTTCGGCGCCGATGTTGAAGACGCCCGTCTTGAACGCGAACGCGACCGAAAGACCGGTCATGATGTACGGCGTCGCGTATTCAACGAAACTGTAGGACATGCCTTTGACGCTGCCGAAGATACGGTGTCCCATCTCGGCATAGGAGGTGATCGGGTTGTAACCCGCGATCAGCAGCGCGATCGCGCCCACGATGAAACCGAAAATAATCGAGAGAATCGTGTAAAAGACCGCGCTGTTGACTAATTTCTGCCAGAAGTTTTGTTTTTTGTTGTTCATTTTGCGCTGCCTCCTGCCATCATCAGACCGAGTTCTTTTTCATCAGCGTCCTTGCCCGCGACGGAACCGACGATCTTACCGTCGAAGATGACGTCGATACGGTCGGAAAGGCTCATGACTTCATCCAGTTCGAAGGAAACGAGCAATACAGCTCTGCCCTTGTTGCGCTGTTCCACAATGTAGCGGTGGACGTATTCAATCGCGCCGACGTCCAGACCGCGGGTCGGGTTGACCGCGATCAGCAGGTCCTTGTCGTTCGTCACTTCACGGGCGATGATGACCTTCTGCTGGTTGCCGCCGGAGAGCGAGCCGGAGGGCTGCTGTTCGCAGCCGGCAGGGCGGATGTCGAACTTCTTGACGAGTTCGGCCGCGTGCTCGTTAATCGCCTTCGGGTTCAGGATCTTATTCTTGGAGAAAGGCTCGCAGTCGATGTTCTGGATGACCATGTTGTTGGCGTTGGAGAACTCCAGGACCAGACCGTATTTCTGACGGTCGGCCGGAATGGAGGAAACGCCCATGTCGAAGAGCTCCTTCGGCGTCTTGTTGTAGGCGTCCTTGCCGTTCATCGTGATCTTGCCGGCGGTGCCCTTGCGCAGGCCGGTCAGAACTTCGACGAGCTCGGTTTGGCCGTTGCCGTCAATACCCGCGATACCGATGATCTCGCCCTTGCGGACCTTCAGGTCGAGGCCCTTGACAATTTCAACGCCGCGGTAGTCAATGGCGTGGAGGTCCTGAACGTCAAGAACGACGTCGCCCGGAACCTTGTCTTCCTTCTCGACGACGAATTCAACGTTGCGGCCGACCATCATGGAAGCCAGGTCGTTCTCGTCAACTTCGTCCACCTTCACGGTGTTGATGTATTTACCCTGACGGATGATCGTGCAGTAATCCGCCGCGGCCTTGATCTCCTTCAGCTTATGGGTGATGAGGATCACGGTCTTGCCTTCGGCGGTGAGGTTGTGCATGATCTGGATCAGTTCCTCAATTTCCTGCGGCGTAATGGCGGCGGTCGGTTCATCCAGAATCAGAATGTCGGCGCCGCGGTAGAGCACCTTCAGAATTTCGGTACGCTGCTGCATACCGACGGAGATGTCCTCAATCTTCGCGTCCGGGTCCACATTCAGACCGTAGCGTTGGGAAATCTCAACCACCTGCTCGCGGGCCTTCTTGTAATCCACTCTGCCGAGGGACTTGTGCGGCTCCGCGCCGAGGATAATGTTCTCCGTAACGGTGAAAGGAGCAACAAGCATAAAGTGCTGATGAACCATGCCGATACCGAGCTCGACGGCCTTGTTCGGGCTGTCGATTTCGACCTTTTTCCCGTTAATGAAAATCTCACCGGACGTAGGCCGGTAGAGACCGTACAAAATGTTCATCAGCGTGGATTTACCCGCGCCGTTTTCGCCGAGGATCGCGTGAATCTCGCCTTTATGGACTGTCAGCTGAATTCCGTCATTGGCTTTGAAACTGCCGAACATCTTGACGATATTTTTCATTTCGACGGTGGTCGTGTTCAAATCAATCGAGTTGCTTTCCAATGGCTTGTCCTCCTTTATTGAAATGGTATTCTATTGATTATAATCGACAACAATTCGGAGCGTAAACGCCTAAGCGCAAGGTTTTCGGATTGTCTGACAAACAGGCAGAAAAATACGGAATAATGTCACCTTCTGCCTTGGCTCGGATGCCGCGGCAAAAGGCGGATATTCTGCTACCGCGTGACCGTGTTACCGCTCAGCGCGTAATATGTTGTGTCGCCCCAATGACGGCGGATGACAACTTCCGCTGTGAGATCGGTGTTGTTATACGCGATGGACCACTGCGTGTTGCTGGTGATATCCTGCGGATTCGGCTCCTGGGCGGCGGCTTGAAGCGCGGTCCAAACCGTCGTGTCCGTGTAATTCTCCTCTTCGGCGAAGACTTTCAGCACCGCGTCGTAACGTTCGCGGCCGTGTCCGTAGATGCCGTTCTTTTGGTTGGGCAGCACCTCGTCTTTATACATGACGAAGAAGTTCGTCACCGCCTCGGAGGGCGTGTCGACGAGTTCGCGGGTTTCGCTCTCGCAGTCGTATTCAATGACGCGGCCGTCCCCGGAGGCGTCGGTAATGTAAAAATGGTAATCCCGGCCGTTGGTGGCGAACATATCGTACCCGCGCAGCAGCTCGACCGCCTCGGCTGTGGTGGCGGCTTTGTCCAAGACCAGGCGGATGGCAAGCGAGGTCGTGATGGTCGGGCGGTCCGTATTCTGACGGGTGGGTTCGCTGTCCAATGTCAGCACGGCAATCGAGACGCCTTTCTCGTTCATGCCGTCAAGGCAGATGAACGGCGCGGTCAGGGTGGTGAGCTTCTTCTTGAAGGACGCTTCCGGGTCGTCCGCGGAGACATTGTTCAGCGCCGCGAAGGCAACGGATTTGTATCCGTCTTTCGGCGCGGTGTAGACCAGCATGGCGGAAGTGTCATTCTTGAAGTCGTAGTTCCGTCCCATGTGGGTTTTGCCGTCCGCGTCGGTCAGCGTGAACGCCGTGCACCCGAACGAGGGAACCTCGATTTTGACGGGCAGCAGGGGGAAAGACTCCTTGACCACGGCGTTGATGAAGCTTTGGTCGTCGGTGATGTCTTGACTGAGGACATTCTCAAGGCTGTAGTCGTACTTCACATCCATGCGGTACAGGTTGTAACCGTCGGAATAATCCGTCAGCCGCTCGATGGTGTTGACGGTCTGGATTCTCGTGCGGTACAGTCCGAAGAAGACGGCAGCCGCCAAGATGACGATCACCGCGAGGATAATCAAAACGCTTTTGACTGTCTTGTTCATTGGTTTTCCCTCCCGAAAAAGTTTATAAAAACACGGCTCGTCGAGCCGTGTTTTTCGTTCCAATGTGAGTTTTACATATTCCCGGCGATGCGGGCGGCGCAGCGGGCGTTGTTGAACGCGAGCTGGATGTTGGAAGCGAGGCTGTCGCCGCCGGTGACGTCTTTGATGCGGGCGAGCAGGAACGGGGTGATGTTCTTGCCGTGGATGTGCTGACGTTCGGCTTCGGCAACGGCTTCGTCGATGACTTTATTCATGCGGGCGGGATCCATGGCGTATTCATCCGGGATCGGGTTCGCGACCAGGACGCCGCCGTTCAGGCCGAGGTCCCACTTGGCTTTGATGATGGAAGCCGCTTCGGCGGGATCGGCTACGGCGTAATCGCCTTCGAAGCCGCTTTCTTTGCAATAGAAAGCCGGGAACTTCTTCGTGCCCATGCAGAGGACCGGGACGCCGAAGGTCTCGAGGTATTCAAGGGTCAGGCCGATGTCAAGGATGGATTTGCAGCCGGCGCAGACGACCGCCACATTGGTGTGGGCAAGCTCCTGCAGGTCCGCGGAGATATCCATGGTCTTTTCGGCGCCGCGGTGCACACCGCCGATGCCGCCGGTCGCGAAGACTTTGATGCCGGCCATGGCGGCCACGATCATCGTGGTGGCGACAGTGGTGGCGCCGGTCTTCTTCTCGGCAATCAGGTAAGGCAGGTCGCGGCGGGATACCTTCGCGACGTTCTCACCGTGGGCCATCAGGGAGAGGTCCTCCGGGCTGAGGCCGACCTTGAGACGGCCGTTGATAATGGCGATCGTCGCGGGGACGGCGCCTTCATCACGGACGACCTGCTCGCACTCGTTGGCGAACTTTTCATTCTCCGGGTAAGGCATACCGTGGGAGATGATGGTGGATTCCAGCGCGACGACCGGCTTGCCGTTCGCGAGCGCGTCTTTGATCTCAGGGAGAATATCCATATAATCAGTGTACATATGTGTTTCCTTTCCGAATGAACGCCGTGGGCGTTCGGTAATTGATAATGAAGGTCAGGCGTCCGCGGTCAGACGCTTGATTTTCGGGCTGACGGTCAAAGTGTCGCCCAATGTGATTTCCGCGGCGCGCATGGCGAACTCAAGCGAGCGGTCGACATCGAAGCCCGCTAAATGCGCGTAAACCATGGCGCCGGTGAAGGCATCGCCCGCGCCGGTCGCGCTGACAGGATTGATCGACGGATGCTTCCGCAGTTCGCAGCAGCCGTCCCCGTCTTTATAGAAGACGCCTTCGCTGCCGAGCGTGATGACCACGCGGCTCGTTCCCGATTTCAGAATGTTGTCCGCTGCCTCGTGAAGATCCGTGAAGCTTTTGATGGGCATATCGGCGAGGACCTCCGCCTCCAGACGGTTGCATTTCACCATGTAAAGCGCCGGCAGGAAATGCTTGAGCACCTTCGCGTAGGTCGTCGAGATCGGGTCCGCGAAGATCGGCTTATGATGCCAGCCTTCCGTGACCGCGCCCAGCGCTTCGGGAGAGAGGTTGGGGTCGACCACGATCGCCTCCGCCTCGTCGAACGCCGCTGCGTGGCGCTGAATAAAATCCGCGCCGAGGCCTTTGATGATGTGCATATCCGAGATCGCCGCCAGCATGTCGCCGAGGTGATCGTTGAGGATCAGGTACGTTGACGAACGCGCGCCGGGGATGACCTCGATGCAGTCCGTCCGCATGCCCGCGTCCGCGCACCATTGGCGGATCAACTCGCCGGAGATGTCGTCCCCGACCGCCGAGACCATAGTGACATCGGCGCCGAGGTGGGCTAAGTTCTCGGCGATATTGCGGCCGACCCCGCCGGCGCAGAGGCGCACCGTCCCGGGGTTCGAGTCGCGCATAACGACAGACGCGTTCGGGAAGCCCTGAATGTCGACATTCGCCCCGCCCGCGCAGGTGACTTTGAATTTCTTATCGGCTGTCATGCCTTCTATTATAATGCCGCTTAAGCGAAACGGTGAGCTTCAATTTTCGCGGGTGATTGAGCGGAAAATTGGTTTCACGAACTATTGCACAAAGAAGAAAAATCAGGTAGAATATATAATAATGCCGTGGTGAGAGGTTCACCTGCGGTTGATCCTATAATCAACTTCAGTTTCACGACTGAAGACGATGCGGTACCGTAAACTCCGGTAGCGCGGAATTGTAAGGGAGATTAATAATGAAAAAGAGTTTGTATGTATTGTTGGCCGTCGTTATGGTCCTGTGCTTAGCCCTGACCGGCTGCACCAAGACCGAAACCCCGGCTGCTGAAGTTGAAGCCGCGGTTGAAGAAGCCGTTGCCGAAGCTGAAGTTGAAGAAGCTGTCGAAGAAGTTGCCGAAGCTGTTGAAGAAGCCGAAGTCGAAGCTGCTGTTGAAGAAGCTGTCGAAGAAGCTGAAGTCGAAGCCGCTGTCGAAGAAGTTGCCGACGCTGTTGAAGAAGCCGAAGTCGAAGCTGCTGTTGAAGAAGCTGTCGAAGAAGCTGAAGTCGAAGAAGTTGTCGAAGCTGTTGCCGACGCCGCGACCGTTCGCATCGCCCTCGTCACCGATACCGGCGGTATCAATGACCAGTCCTTCAACGCCTCCGCTTGGGAAGGTATGCTCCGCGCTCAGTCCGAACTCGGTGCCGAAGTTAAGTACTTCGAATCCAAGACCGAAGCCGACTACGCTCCGAACCTCACCACCGCTGTTGACGATGGTTACGACCTCGTCATCGCTGTCGGTTGGATGATGGCCGATACCCTCTCCGAAGTTGCTGCTGAATATCCGGAACAGAAGTTCGCGATCATCGATAACGGTTCCGTTGGTGAAAACGTTGTCGGTATCAACTTCAACACCGAACAGTGCTCCTACCTCGTCGGCGTTATCGCCGGTACCATGACCAAGACCCAGAACGTCGGTTTCGTCATCGGTATGGTCTCCCCGCTCATGGATACCTTCGGTGTCGGTTACTACGCCGGTGTCCTTGACACTTGCAAGGACTGCACCATCCAGGCCTTCAACGCCAACTCCTACGGCGACGCTGCCGGCGGTAAGTCTGCTGCGATCAACATGTACGCCAACGGCGCTGACATCGTCTACCACGCTGCCGGCGGTACGGGTATGGGCGTCATCGAAGCCGCGAAGGAACAGGGCAAGTATGCCATCGGTGTCGATCAGGACCAGGCTTACCTCGCTCCGGAAAACGTTATCTCCTCCGCTATGAAGCGTGTTGATAACGCCGTGTTCGCTGTCATCACCGATATTGTCAACGACACCTTCGAAGCCGGCGACAAGTACTATGATCTTTCCTCCGGTTCTGTTGACATCGCCCCGACTCAGGATCTCCTGACCGACGAAGCCAAGGCCGCTGTTGAAAAGGCCAAGGCCGCCATCCTCTCCGGCGAGATCGTCGTCCCGGCTGACCGTGACGCCTTCGCTGAAAAGTACGGCAAGGATATCTACACCATCGAGTAATCCTCGACTAAAGTAGAATGTAAAAATTCCCGCGGGAAACCGCGGGAATTTTTTTATCCCCGGACCGGAGCCGTGAGGAATATCCGTACCGGCAAAACCCGGGCAGGCGCGGGTTTTTATGCCCGCTCCGCCGGTTATTCCTCCCCCGCTCCGATTATCCCTGTCCGGCTGATTATCCCTGCCCGCAAATTGTCCTCTCTATCCGATAGCCCCGATCCCGACGCTTATCCCTCACCCGAATATCCCATTCCCACGAACGGTACCGGGCCGTGAATCCGCGGTGCATAAAACGGATGTTCGCCCTTGTTTTTGTGTTAAAATGGATGTATTGGTAAAAAAAACCGAAAGAGGATTCAAATGCCGAAATATATTTTCGTAACCGGCGGTGTTATTTCCGGGATTGGTAAAGGTATTACAGCTGCTTCCCTTGGGCGTCTGCTCAAAGCCCGCGGACTCAAAGTCGCGGCTCAGAAACTCGACCCCTATATCAATGTCGACCCCGGCACCATGAGCCCGTTCCAGCACGGCGAAGTCTTCGTCACCGATGATGGCTGCGAGACCGACCTCGACCTTGGGCATTATGAACGGTTCATTGATGAGAACCTGAATAAGTTCTCCAACCTCACCTCCGGTAAGGTGTATTGGAATGTTCTGCATAAAGAACGCGCCGGCGAATACCTCGGCGAGACCGTTCAGGTCATTCCGCACATCACCAACGAAATCAAATCCTTCATCTACAACGTCGGCACGAAGACCAACGCCGACATCGTCATCACCGAAGTGGGCGGCACCGTGGGCGATATCGAAAGCCAGCCGTTCCTCGAAGCCATCCGCCAGGTCTCCCTGGAAGTCGGGCTTGAGAACTGCCTCTTCATCCACGTGACCCTCGTCCCCTACATCGTCAGCTCCGGCGAGTATAAGACCAAGCCGACGCAGCACTCCGTCAAGGAACTGCAGTCCCTCGGCATCAACCCGAACATCATCGTCTTCCGCACCGACGAGCATGTTGACGAATCCATCATCCGCAAAATCGCGCTGTTCTGCAATGTCAAGCCGGACTGCGTTATTGAAAACCTGACCGTCCCGACGCTCTACGAAGCTCCGATTGAGCTTGAACGCCGTGGTCTCTCCGCCATCGTCTGCCGCGAACTCGGCCTGGACCTCCCCGAACCGGATCTCCGCGAATGGCGCGATATGCTCAACCGCCAGCACAATTGCTCCCGCACCGTGCGCATCGGTCTCGTCGGCAAATACGTCAAGCTGCACGACGCCTATCTCTCCGTCGCGGAAGCCCTGAAGCACGCGGGCATCGCCAATGACGCCGTGGTTGAGATCAAATGGATCAACTCCGAAGATATTAATGAGAGCAACGTCAACGCCATCCTCGGCGACTGCGACGGCATCATCGTCCCCGGCGGTTTCGGCGGACGCGGCATTGAAGGTATGGTCGCCGCGGCGAAGTACTGCCGTGAGAACAACGTCCCCTATTTCGGTATCTGCCTCGGCATGCAGATCTCCTGCATCGAGTTCCTGCGCAATGTCTGCGGCCGCGCTCAGGCGAATTCCTACGAATTCGACGAGGAGACCCCGGATCCCGTTATCGCCTTCATGCCCGATCAGAATGACGAGATCGACAAGGGCGGCACCATGCGCCTCGGCTCTTATCCGTGCATGGTCGTCCCGGACACGAAGCTTGCCGAAGCCTACGAGACGAATCTCATCGCCGAGCGGCATCGACATCGATATGAATTCAACAATGATTACCGCGACCTGATTAATGAGAACGGCATGGTCATCAGCGGCATGTCCCCGGACGGACACATTGTGGAAACCACCGAGATCCCGGCGAACCGCTGGCACGTCGGCGTCCAGTTCCATCCGGAGTTCAAGAGCCGCCCGAACCGCGCCCATCCTCTTTTCAAGGCTTTTATCAAAGCCTCGCTTGAGAAATAACGCAAGCAGTCAATAATCAATCACAATCATTACAGTGTGCGGTATCCGTGCACTGTTTTTTTTGAAAGGATCTTATGAATCACGATCTGACTGTCGGGAAACCCGAGAAAGTTTTATTCCAATTCTGCCTGCCGTTGTTCGGCAGCGTCATCTTTCAACAGCTTTACAACATCGCGGACAGCCTCGTCGCCGGGAAGTTTCTCGGTGAGGAAGCCCTCGCGGCTGTCGGCAACAGTTACGAGATTACGTTAATTTTCATCGCTATCGCCTACGGCTGCAACATCGGCTGTTCGGTCATTGCCGCCCAGCTCTTCGGCGCGAAGAACTACCGCGACCTGCGGACCGCGGTCACGACGACGTTTATCTCAACCGCCGTGCTGACCGCTGTCGTCATGGCGGCGGGGCTGCTGCTCTGCACTTCCATGCTGACATGGATCAAGACGCCGGAGAATATCTTCGCCGACTCCGTGCTGTACCTGCGCATCTACATCCTCAGCCTGCCTTTCGTCTTCTTCTATAACATCGCGACGGGCATCTTCGCCGCGCTCGGGGATTCCAAAACGCCGTTCATCTTCCTGGCGGTCTCCTCCGTCTCGAATGTCGGCATGGATATCCTCTTCGTCCAATCGTTCAAAATGGGCGTCGCCGGTGTGGGCTGGGCGACGTTTATCTGCCAGGGCGTGGCCTGCGTCTTGGCGTTGGCGGTGGTCTTCCGCCGCTTGGCCGAGCTGCCCGCCGAGGCAGGCGAAACCGCGCCGGCCTTCTCTTGGAAGCTCTTGAAAGACATTTCGGCGGTCGCTGTTCCCGGAATGCTGCAGCAGAGCCTGATCTCCGTCGGGAACATCATCCTGCAGGGGACGATCAACCAATACGGTTCGCACATCATCGCGGGCTACTCCGCTGCCATCAAGCTCAACAACATGATGGTCAACTCCATCATGGCCTTCTGCAACGGCGTCTCCAATTACTCCGGGCAGAACCTCGGCGCGGAGAAGTTCGAGCGCATTCCGGAAGGCTTCAAGGCCGGCGTCAAACTTGCCTGGTGCCTGTGTATCCCGGTCACCCTGCTCTTCTTCTTCGGCGGCAAGATCTTCCTCGGCCTGTTCCTGAATGACCCCGCCGGCGAAGCCATGCACTGCGGCTTCATGTTCCTGCGCATCACCTCGCCGTTTTACATCGTCATGGCGCTGAAGCTGACCTCCGACGGCGTGCTCCGCGGTACGGGGATGATGAAGGAATTCCTGATCTCGACCTTCACCGACCTGATCCTCCGCGTCAGCCTGGCGATGATCTTCTCGTCAATGTTCGGCTGGATCGGCATCTGGTCCGCCTGGCCGTTCGGCTGGTCCGGCGGCGCGGCCGTCTCGGTTTTCTTCTACCGCAAGGCGGGGTGGAAATCCGTGAAGCAGATTGGTTATAAATAACGCCAAATTGTATGACAATTTACAGAGTGCGCCGCGGCGGGAATTTTGGCATAATTAAAGAAGTTGAAAAACCAATTTAGTTTAGAAAAGGAAACAACCATGAAGAAATCAATCATTGCTCTGTTGACCCTCTGCGTGCTGCTGTGCGTATGCGCCGCTGCCGCTG
The DNA here is from genome assembly GCA_963643375.1 of Flexilinea sp. Taxonomy (GTDB): domain Bacteria; phylum Chloroflexota; class Anaerolineae; order Anaerolineales; family Anaerolineaceae; genus Flexilinea. The sequence continues at coordinate 13,032 of CAVIKW010000017.1, forward strand.
CCGAGAATCTCGTTGTCGCGGATGTCGTCGCCGGCGCTTTCGGCGACCGCTCCTTCTATGACAGCTCCAAGGAAGGCGTTGAACGCCTGGCTGCCGACAAGGGCGTTGAGATCATCGAGATCGAGTGCAACAACGAAAACCATGACATTCAGATCAAGAACGCTGCCGAAAAGGCTGACGTCGTGATCTGCGTCGGTTGGGAATTCTACAACGTCGAAGAAATCGCTCTGGATTACCCGGATGTCAAATTCATCTGGATCGATAACGCCACCTCCGCCCCGGTTGAGAACGTCCTGAACATCACCTACGCTCAGAACGAAGGCTCCTTCCTGGCCGGCTACATCGCCGCTGCCATGTCCAAGTCCGGCGTCATCGGCGCTGTCGGCGGTGAAGACGTCGACACCATCAATGACTTCATCGTCGGTTACGAACAGGGCGCGAAGTACTACGGCGACGCCAACGGCAAAGACATCACCGTTGAAGTCAACTACTCCAACACCTATGATGACCCGGCTGTCGGTAAAGACTGCGCGATCGCTCTGAACGACAAGGGCGCCGACGTGATCTTCCAGATCGCTTCCGCCTGCGGCGACGGCGTCTTCGAAGCCGCTGCCGAAAGAGGCTTCTACGCCATCGGTGTTGACTCCGACCAGAAGTTCATCGCTCCGGAAACCATCATCTGCTCCATGAAGAAGGAAGTCGGCAACTCCATTTACGATGCCGTCTCCAAGTTCCTCGAAGGCGATGACTCCCTGCTCGGTACCACTTGGGTTGCCGATATGGCCACCGGTTTCGTCGGTATCGGCTACGGCGACGCTGACGCCCCGCAGCAGATCTCCGATGAGGTCAAGGCCGAAGTCGCCGGCCTCGCCGAGAAGATCACTTCCGGTGAAATCGTCGTGGACTCCACCCGCAAATAAAGATAACTATTGAATGAAAAACGGCGGGACATCAATGATGTCCCGCTGTTTTATACACTGAAGGAGGAAACCTTGCCGGAAACCGCAGTCCAATTCAGTCATATCAGTATGGAGTTCCCGGGTGTCCTCGCGAACGATGACGTCTCCCTTGAGATTCACAAGGGGGAGGTTTTCGCTTTGATCGGCGAGAACGGCGCGGGCAAATCCACGCTGATGAACATTCTCTACGGCATCAATAAGCCGACCAACGGCGACGTCTATATCCGCGGGAAGAAGGTCGAGCGTTACGACCCGGGGACCGCGATTGCCATGGGCGTCGGCATGGTGCATCAGCACTTCATGCTGGTGCCGTCCTTTACCGTCGCGCAGAACATCGTGCTCTCCAAAGAGCCGAAGAAAATGGGCCTCTTCTTTGACAATAAGACCGCCGAGAAGAAAACGCAGGAGCTCGTCGACCGCTACGGCCTGACGGTCGATCCCTCCGCGGTGGTGCAGGAAATCTCCGTCGGGCTTCAGCAGCGCGTCGAGATTCTGAAAACACTCTACCGCGGCGCGGACATTCTCATTCTGGATGAACCGACCGCCGTTCTGACCCCGCAGGAGACGGATGAGCTCTTCGGCGTAATCCGCCGCATCGTCCGCGAACACGGGATGACGGTGATCATCATTACGCATAAGCTCTATGAGGTCATGCAGATTTCCGACCGCGTGGGCGTGATGCGCAAGGGAAAACTCGTCGGCGTGGCGGACACCCGCGACATGGATGAACATAAGCTCGCCTCCATGATGGTCGGCCGTCCGGTGCTGTACGATCAGCTCGTCAAGACCGGCGAACCCGGCGAAGTCCGTATCTCCGTCAAGGATCTGGTCGTCGGCGACAACCGCGGCTTGGTTGCTGTGGACGGTGTCTCCCTTGAGGTACGCGCCGGCGAGATTCTCGGCATTGCCGCCATCGAAGGCAACGGCCAGAGCGAGCTCCTCGAAGCCATGACCGGCATGCGGCGCATCGTCTCCGGCACGGTTGAGATCTGCGGCCAGGTCGTCAACGGCAAGACCCCGGGCCAGATCCGCGCGGTGGGCCTTTCCCATGTTCCGGAAGACCGCATCGCGACCGGCGTCTGCCCGGCGGCCAGCGTCAGCGACAACCTGCTGATGGGCAAGCAGCATCGGCCCGAGTTCAACGGCGCGCTGGATTCACAGAAGACGGACGCCATCCGCGAATACACGCAGGGCGTTTACGACAAGTTCGACATTCGCGGCGCGGGCATTGACGTCAACGTCGGCTCCATGTCCGGCGGCAATATGCAGAAAGTCGTCGTCGCCCGTGAATTCAGCTTCGACGCCCCGGTTCAGATCATCTCCCAGCCGACACGCGGCATTGACGTCGGCGCGATTGAGTTCATCCATTCCCGCATTATTGAGAAGCGCAACGCCGGCGCCGCCATGCTGGTGTGCTCCGCGGACCTGGACGAAGTCTTCCGCCTTTCCGACCGCATTATCACGCTGTACGAAGGCAAAGTCACCGGCTCCTTCAAGGCGGATGAGATCACCAAAGAAGAGATCGGTTATTACATGACCGGCAGCCGCTAAAGGAGGACGAGATTCATGAGTGAAAAACAGGAAAAAGCCGGGCTCCTCGCCCGGATCTTCAGCAGCAAGAAAACGAGCTACATCTTTTCGCTCGTGCTGAGCGTGGTGCTGGCGTTCGTCATCTGCGCCTTCATTCTGCTCATTGCCGGCTATGACCCGCTCAAGGCATACGGCGCCATGGTGACAGGGGCGTTCGACAGCCTCCGCCACATCGGCGACGTCTTGGAATACGCGATGGTGCTGTGCATCTGCGGTCTGGCCTGCGTCCTCGGCGCCCGCGTCGGCATCTTCAATGTCGGCGGTGAAGGTCAATTGCTCCTCGGCGCGATCTTCGCGGCGCAGGTCGGCATTTGGCTGGACGGCTCCTCGAAGTGGATCGTCATCCCGCTCGCGGCAATCGCCGCCATGCTCGCCGGTGCCGTCTATGCCTTCATCCCGGGCTGGCTCAAGGTCAAGCAGAAGGTCGACGAGGTCATCACCACCATTATGATGAACACCATCGCCGCGTACCTCTGCAATTACCTCGCCAAAGGTCCGTGGAAGAGCTCTAATAAGAACCTGGTCGCCGCCACGCAGAAGCTGAACGCCGACTACTGGTTCACGGATCTCATTCCGCGTTCCAACCTGACGACCGCCATCATTGCCGCCGCTGTTATCGCGCTGGCGGTGTGGTACGTCATGGAGCGGACCGCGGCCGGCTACGACATGCGCATCACCGGCTCCAACCCGCGTTTCGCCTTCTTCTCGGGCCTGAAGACCGATAAGATCGTCATCCTCGGTATGGTTGTCTCCGGTATGATGTGCGGTCTGGTGGGTATGTTCCGTGTCTACGGCGTTGAGCATCTTTACCGCAACTCCATTTCCAACGACTACTATTTCGAAGGGCTGATGGTCGCCATGATCTCCGGGTACAATCCGGTGAACTGCATTTGGCTGTCGCTCTTCTTCGCCGTGCTGAAGATCGGCGCGCAGGGCATGGAACTCATCGGCGTCCCGTCGCAGATTTACCTGATCCTGCAGACCGTGATCATCTTCTTCATGGCTGCCGAATCCGGCATCACCGCCTCCATCGAATCCGCGATCCGCGCCCGCAAGGCGAAAGCCGCCGCGCAGGCCCGCCTGAAGGGAGGTGAAATCAATGGATAACATTCTCGGAACCGTTTTCACCGCCGGCCTTTTCAATGAAATGCTGCGCCGCGCCACCCCGGTCGCCATCGCCGCTGTCGGCGGCGCCCTGACCCAGCACGCGGGCATCATGAACATCGGTATGGACGGCATGATCCTCATGGGCGCGTTCTTCGGCGTACTTGGCTCCGCCCTGTTCGGCAGCGCCTGGGCCGGCCTCGCCCTCGCCATCCTCGTCGGCGTATTGATCGGCCTGTTCTACGGGCTCTTCGTTGTCAAGTTCAAGTCCGACGAATTCATTATCGGTACCGCGCTGAACACCTTCGCGGTGGGCGTGACCTCGTTCTTCTCCCGCTCCATCTTCGGGACCTCCGGCGCGAAGGGCTATCCCTCCCTGCCGAATGTGAACATCCCGTTCCTCTCGGAGATCCCGGTCCTCGGCGCGATCTTCAACGGCCACTCGCTCTTCATTTACCTGACTTGGCTGATCGTGCTCGTCTTCTGGCTTTACATCTACAAGACCCCGCAGGGCTTCTGGCTGCGCGCGGCGGGTGAGAAACCCGACACCCTGCGCACGGCGGGCATTGCCCCGGATAAGATGAAGTGGACGGCCTCCATTCTCTGCGGCGTGCTGTGCTGCGTCGCGGGCGCCCACCTTTCACTCGGCTACCTCAACGGTACATTCGCCGAGAAGATGAGCAACTCCCGCGGTTACATCGCCTTCGCCTGCGTGATCTTCGCCGCGGCCCATCCGGTCAAGGCCTACTTCGCCGCGCTGATGTTCGGCTTCTTCGACGCCATCGGCCTGCGTCTGCAGTCCTATGTCAGCTCCGACCTGACGTCGATCATTCCGTACGCGATTACGATCGTGATGATGGTTTACGTGGTGGTGAGCAGCCGCAAAAAGCGCGAGCATGTTCATCGGAAGGAAGGATAGCAATACAAAAAAGCGGAGAGAGCAATTCTCTCCGCTTTTTTGTGCTGTGTTGTTGACGCTCCCCTTCGCGGAGCGTCAACAAAAGCGCCCGACAGGGGAAGACACGCTCCCCCTATCGGGCGCCGCTATTGCCTATTGCCTACTGTCTATTGCCTAAACTACCTCTCCGCCTTCCGGGACTTGTAATCGTCCTCGATCCGCTTTTTCCAATCCGCGGAGAGCTTATCCTCGCAGCAGGCGAATGCGACCACCGAGTCCGCGAGGACCTCCATGTTTTTGCGAATGCCCTTGCTGTCGGCGTGGAAGCGGACGGCGCGGTCGGCGGCGATGCCGATCTTTTCGGCTTCCGCTGCGGCGTCAACATTGGCGCCGAGGTAGAGGAACTCCCAGCCGAGCTGTTTATGCGCTTCAATCAAGGACTTCACCGCCTTCCCGCTGAACTCGTGACTGGCGTTCTCCATGCCGTCGGTGGTGATGATGAACATCGTCCGAGCGGGACATTCCTCTTTGCCGAGGGATTTGCGGGAGTCGTCCACGCGGGAGATCATCTCCCCGACCGCGTCGAACAGTGCCGTGCAGCCGCAGGTGCAGTAGACTTCGGACGTCAGCTCCGGCACTTTCTCAAGCGCCACGCGGTCGACAATGATCTCGTTCTCACCGTTGAAGATGCTGACGGAGACGACCGCCTTCAGGCCCTCCTTCCGCTGTTTCTCAATCATGCCGTTGAACCCGCCGATGGTGTCCGCCTCGAGGCCGTGCATTGAACCGCTGCGGTCCAGGATATATACGATTTCAGAAGTTTCATTCATGGTCTTCATTCTCCTTTTTTTCAATGTTTCGTCTTACATTGAAGAGTATACAGAGAATGAAGACCGTTTTTGTCAACCGCCGATTGACATTTTTCAATATTTGTAAATTCCCTGCTCCGCGCGGGCTTTCGCCGACTCATAGCTGATGCAGTCGTACATTTTATGCTCAAGGTAGAAGCGCGCGACAATATCCGCGGGGACCGTATAGGAAAGGGAGTAGCCGGCGTATTCGAGCAGCCGGTTCGCTTCGTCGGGCGTCAGCTTCAGGGCAAGCGCCATCAGGACAACGCTGTCTTTCTTCGGCTGATAGGATGCCGCTTTCATTTTCGAGAATGTCTGACGGCTCATATTCGCTCTCTTGTAGAACTCCGGATCCGTGAGGCCTTTTTCGTCAATCAGACTGAAGATGTAATCCGAGAATGTTTTGACGCCGGATTTGAGCCGCTTTTCCAGCTCCTGTGCCTGCTTTTCGGTGAAGTCCGCCATCGGCGCTTCTTCGGGGGCGCACTTCCGGCTGCGTTCCAAGGTTTCAATGCGTATTTCTTCGCAAGGCGGAAGAAGAGCGATTCCGCCGCCATCCTCAAAATCCGCTTCGTCCTCATCATATTCATCCTCATCGAACGGGACCGATTCAATGCGTTTGCACGCTTCCGCGCATATGATGTTCTCACAAATCGGGCGTAACCGGAGTTCGCCCCCGTGTTCCCGCATGCTCTTGCGAATGGCGGAGCGGAGGTCGCGTTCCAGAGCAGCATCCAGGCGCAGCAGGTCGGGATCGTAGAGGACGAGGGCGATTTCCATCTCGTGCGTCTCAAGGTAATCGCGGATGACGTCTTCGGCGATCTTCAGCGCGCGGTCCTTCGGGAAGCGGTAGGTACCGGCGGAGATGAGCGGGAAGGCAATGGATTCGCAGCCGTTCTCCTCGGCAAGACGCAGGCAGTTCCGATAGCAGGAAGCGAGCTTCTCCGGCTCGTTTTTGAGTCCGTACTCCCAAACCGGTCCGACGGTGTGAATGACGTACTTCGCCGGCAGCTTGAAGCCGGGGGTGATCTTCGCCTCGCCGACTTCGCAGCGGCCGAGGGCCTTCACCGCGGCGTCGAACTCCGGTCCGGCGGCTTTATGAATCTGCAGATCCGTCCCGCCCGCGGGATACATCCGTTCATTGGTTGGGTTGACGACAGCGTCCACATGCTGTTCGATGATGTTTCCGAATATGATTTGAAATGCCATAATGTCCCTTCCTTCTCAGCATTGAAAATCTGTTCTTATATTATACACAAGAGAACGGGACTTTTGTCCCCTCGAAGTCATCGGACAATTCCGAGAAACGCTATTATAATAAATTCATGGGATTATATGAAGACGCGCTGGTTCTTGTGGCAGTCATGCCGGCACCGCGGGATATGGACATCGCGCGGCTGTTGGGATGGTACCGCATCCCGCTGAAAACCGCTCCGAAGATCCTGCGTCCCGACGCGGTAGCCTTCTACCAGACGGCCTCATTCGGGAAAGAGCACCGCAGCCGCATTGAATGCTATGCCGAGGTGCGGGGCGTGGAACTGACCACCCGGGCGGAGCTCTTCCGCGACGAACCGGACCACCCGCGGGCCCGTGAGGAGTATTACAAAATTCAGCTCGGCTCGATTGAGCCGCTGGACGCGCCGATCATGGCGGACGAATGGAAGCGCTTCACATTTTTCTATACAACGGGCAGCCGTCTGCTCTCCGCGGCGACGATTCGCGGGTTGGCGATGAATTCCAAGGAGCGGAACGAGCTGTGGCAGGCATTGCGCGAGCGGGAGGAGAAATACGGGAACGCCGAAGGGCTCCCCGCCGAGACAGATCAGCTGCCGAAGGAGCTGCTGTTCCTGCTCGGGAACCTTTCGCTTGATAAGCTTGATCTTTAATTCAATGGATTTGCAAAGGGAGGAAACATGAAGAAAATCATCAGCGGCGGTACGATCGTAACCGATTCCGATATGTACAATGCCGACATCCTGATCGACGGTGAGAAGATCGCCGCCATCGGGCAGAATTTTGACGGCATCGCCGATGCCGAGCGGATTGACGCTACCGGGATGCTCATTCTTCCCGGCGGTGTTGACGCGCACGTCCACCTCGACCTGCCGTCCATGGGCACCCGCTCCACGGATGACCATTACACCGGCATGAAGGCCGCTGCCTTCGGCGGCACCACGACCGTCATTGACTTCGCCAACCACGACCTGCCGTCCGTTGTGGACAGCTTCCATCTCTGGAATGACCGGGCCGAACCGAATGCCGCGCTCGACTACGGCATTCATATGAACTTCACCCACTTCTCCGAAGATACCCTCGCCGAAATCGCCAAGCTGCCGGCGCTGGGTGTAAACTCCATCAAGATGTTCACCGCCTACAACGGCCGCATGCGCCTTGAGGACGGAGAGATCTTCCAAGCCATGCGCGAAGCGAACAAGCACGGCATCATCTCCATGATCCACGCCGAGAACGGCGACCTCATTGATCTGCAGATTGCCGAAGCTCTGAAGGCCGGCCACACCGAACCGATCTGGCACGCCCGCACCCGCTCCGCGAAGGGCGCCGCGGCCGAGTTCCTGAATGTCTGCATGCTCGCGAAGGAAGCCGGCAACGCCCCGCTTTACGTCGTGCACATGAACACCGCCGAGGAAGCTGAGCTCTTGGGCTACGCCAAGGATCTCGGAATCAACGTCCACGGCGAGACCTGCCCGCAGTACCTGATGTTCACGGAAGAGGACATGGAAGGCTGGGAAGGCGCGAAATTCGTCTGCTCACCTCCGATGCGCTCCGCTGCCGACAATGACGGCCTGTGGGCCGCGCTTGAGAACGGCACGATGGACACCGTCGCGACGGATCACTGCCCGTTCATGTTCGACGGCACGAAGGAAATCATGTACGAAGGCAAGCCGTTCAAGGCTCCGGGCAAGGAGCTCGGCAAGGACGACTTCACGAAGATCCCGAACGGTCAGCCGGGTGTCGGCGACCGTCTGCCTGTGATGTGGAGCCAGGGTGTCAACACCGGGCGCATCTCGCCGACCCGCTTCGTGGAACTGATGTGCACGAACCCGGCGAAGATTTTCAATATCTACCCGCAGAAGGGCGCGATCCTGCCCGGTTCCGACGCGGACCTCGCCATCTGGGACCCGACGAAGGAAGTGAAGTACGGCGTCAAAGTCGCTCAGCACCGCGTCGATTACAACCTCTATGAAGGCATGAACCTCACCGGCTTCCCGGTCAAGGTCATGCTGCGCGGCGATGTCATCGTCGACAACGGAGAGTGGAAGGGCAAGCGCGGCGGCGGACGCTTCCTGCACTGCGCCCCGCTCAGTGAATAATTCATGGAAATATACTGGCTCATCCCCGTCAGCGTGCTGATCGGCGCCGCGCTGCTGATTTTCACCGGCAGACGGACCGGCGCCGGCATCGGCTCGGCGTGGTTCATCGCGTTATTCGCCGCGCTGGCTGTCTGGGGATGGACCGGCTCTCTGCGCTGGTGGGCACCGCCGCTCGTGAGCGGCGAATCCGTGTCCTACTCTTACAGCGTCATTTTCTCAACCTTACAGATTTCCGCGGAAACCGGCACCGCCGCGCTTCCGTTCGTGCTGGACAGCACCTCATGGCCATACATGCAGGCGCTGTCCGCATTGCTTTTAATTCTGCTCACGGCCGCACCTTCCTACCTGGAGGCGAAGATCGCGCCGAAGACCTGGGGCTTCTTCCTGCTGATTGAGGCCATTGGGTATCTCGCGGTGTCGGCCAACGGTGTGCGCCCGTTGATTTACTGCTGGATGACGTTCGACATCATCGACTTCGTCACGCAGTACCTCAACTCCCGCGGCAGCGGCTTCCGCAAAGGCACCTTGACCGCCATCGGCATCCGCTTTATCGGGACGCTGCTGGCCGCGGCCGCGTTGGCATTGAGCGCCGCCGACATTGAATTGACGGGAGACAACGTCGTCTCCCCGACGGGCGGCATTTTCCTGCTGATCGCCTGCGCCCTGCGAATGGGCATTCTGCCGATCACGCAGCCTTACACGGAGATGGATGACAGCCGCGTGGGCTTGGGGACGATGCTGCGCCTGGTCTCCCTGCTGACGGTCATGCCGATCCTCGGCCGCGTTCCGCTGGTATTGCTGGCGCCGCGCGTGGCGGTCGTGCTCTCCATTGCTGTCGGCATCGCCGCCTTGGTCGGCGCGCTGGGCTGGATTCTCTCGACGGATATCCGCGCGGGCGCGACTTACGCGGCGCTGGCCATCTCCGGTATGGCGTTCGCCTGTACCCTGCGCTCGCAGCAGCACGCCCTCATCGTCTGGGGTATTTCCATCGTGCTGACCTGCGCCCCGCTCTCCCTTTACCGCATCCATAACGTCATCATGGACGTCCTCGCGGTGCTGCTGGTGGTCTGCTTCTCCGGCCTGCCGTACACGCCGAACGCCATCGGCTGGTTCGGCCTGATCAGCGAACCGATCTCCGGCATGGATATCCTCTTCGTCCTGGTGCCGATGCTCATCATCGCCGGCACGTACATTCACATTCTGCGGACCGAGGCGAAGAAGTTCACGGACCTCGAGCCGTGGATGCGGACGATGTACCCGCTCGGCTTCATCATCGCCATCGGCACGCACATCTATATCAGCATGACCAACTGGGACAGCCTCTACAGCATCGGCAATCCCTACGCCTCCTGCGCCGCGTTCATCGGCGGGCTGCTGATCGCGTACCTGACCACCAGCATCCCGAAACAGAGCCGCGCGCAGAACTTCCTGACCTGGGGCCGGGAAGGCGTGACGCTGTTCTGGGTGGTGATGAAAAATGTATTGAATATGGAATGGCTGGCGGCCGCCTTCGCGGCTTTCGGACGGGTGCTCCGCCGAATCTTGGACACCTTCTCGAATGTGCTGGAGTTCCCCGGCGGACAGGTCTGGGAATTCCTGCTGCTGGCGCTCATTCTGACGATCGCGTTCGCGGGAGGGGCTTCATGAACATCAGCGGCCTCATCTCCTGGATCGGCATCGTCCTCAGCGCGGCGGCGCTCTTCGTCCTCTGCGCCGCGCCGGCTTTATATCAAAAACTCTGCGGACTGCTGGGATTCTATCTCGGCTGCGCCGTTCTTTTCACGAATGCCCGCTCCGTCCAAACCGCGCTGGCGTTCTTCGTCTGCGGCGTCGGCTCCGCTGTCCTGCTGTCAACCGGCCACGTCAGCCTCCGCGAACGGGAGCCTATGCCGAAGATTCAGAAAGACGTGCTTCTGTTCCGCGCGGCGGTCTTCCTTATCTGCGGCGTTATCGGATACACCGCGGCGGTCCGCATGCGCTCGTGGATTTCTGTCGGCGGGGTGACGCTGTTCGTCTCCCTGTGGGCGGGGCTCGCGGGGTTCATCGGCTTGGCGTTGGAGGCGGACCCGCTCAACCGCTGCGTCTTCCTGCAATGCGTCTGCGCGGCCTTCACTTTCTGTTATCTGCATATGGACAATGAGATCGTGACATTCGCCGGGCTGACCGCGATTAATCTGCTGCTGGCATTGAGCGGCGCGATTCTGAATGTACCGGAGGCGAAAGCTTCCGATGAGGAGGATGGACAATGAGTGCCGCCGCGTTATGGATCTATCTGCCGATCGCGGCGGGATTGATGTTGATTCTCACCGCGGGGAACCGGCGCTTCTCGCTGGTCTTCAGCATGCTGCTGACGCTGCTGCTGAGCTACACCGCGTTCAGCATCCCGGTCAACTCCATGATCGTGATGAACAAGATCACGATCATCTTCACCGCCTCGGGCAAGCTGCTCGGCAGCGCCGTCACCATTGACCGCGCGGACCAGACGCTGGTGGCGTTTTTCTACATCTTCACCTTCCTCTGGATCGTCGGCAGCCTCTTCATCAGCGAACCGCATCCGTATTTCTTTTCCATCGCGCTCATCTCCACGGCGCTCATCATCGCCGTCATCGTCGTGAAGCCCTTCGTCTACGGCATTTACATCATGGCCGGGTGCACGGTCATCCTGCTGCCGCTGCTTTCGCGGGGGGAGGAGAACCGCGAGGAGCTTTTCCGCTTCATCTGCTGTCAGTTCTTCGGGATGATCTTCCTGAGCTTCAGCGCGAAATTGATGACGACCGTCGACATCAACCCGCAGGACACGTACCTCCTGAAGCGGACGGTGATTCTGCTCTTCATCGGGCTGACGCTGTGGCTGGCGGTGTTCCCCTTCCACAGCTGGATCGTGATGCTGATCGGGAAAAGTCAGCCCTTCGCCGCGGGGTTCGTGATCAGCCTGCTGCAGTTCTCCGCGCTCTTCATTCTGCTGCAATTCCTCGCCGACCACACCTGGCTGCGGACGTATCAACCGTTCTTCGTCGGGATGCGCGTCGCCGGGATTTTGATGCTCATTGTCGGCGCGCTGCTTTCGCTGGTGCAGACCGAACTGCGCCGCCTGACCGCGTTCTTCATCACCGCGGTGAACGGCGTTTCGCTGTTGACGCTCGGCCTTGCTTCACGTAGCGGCATCGAGACCTTCATCTCCCTGCTGCCGCTGAACATGATCGTCTGGTTCATCAGCGCGGCCTCCGCGCAGATGATCGCCGACAGCCACGACCTCACCCTCACGGAGCTGCGCGGACTCTTCCGCACCCGTCCGTATCTCTGCGCCGCGTTCGTGCCGGCAATTCTGACCGCGGGCGGCATGCCGTTGACGGCCGGCTTCCCGCTGCATATGACGATGCTCTCCGACGCCTACGCCCGGTCCTCCGCCCTCGGCTGGGCAGCCGCGGCCGGATGTTCGCTGATGGTTTTCGGCGGCATCCGCCTGGCGCTGGTGTTCCTCTCCCCGGGGACCGAGACGTCCGATCCCGGCATGGAAGGATTCTCCCGCGGCGAGAAGACCGCCCGCCGAGCGTTTCTCATCGCCTGCATCGCGATCCTCGTAATTCTGGCAATCTTCCCGGATATCATCAACGGCCTCGTCGGCGGGATCAATTCGCAGTACGCGTATGTTTTCCAATAGAGTAAGTCAATAGTCAGCAGCAGTGTAGTGACCCCAAAAAGTTTGACTTTTTAGCGAGACATCTTCGGCTGTCTCGC
>CAVIKW010000018.1:0-19583 GCA_963643375.1 Flexilinea sp.
TTGAGGGATTTTTCGCGCGATTTTCCCCTTGACTGTGCACCCACCGCACAGGATAAAATCTTCCCAAATCATATCAAACCAATGATTGAGGAGGAAACAATGAGTAAGAAATTATTATGGGTATTGGTTCTGTTGACCGCTCTGTTCGGCGTCGTGAACATCTGCTCGGCGAGGGACCTGATGATCAACCCGGATGAGTTCTATACGCGGTTCTGCTACATCGCGAGCGGGACCTACGAATCAAGATTCTGTTCCGGGTCGTTGAAGGAACACTTCGGATCATACACGTTCGAAACCGTCGGCGGGTACACGATTACGTTGTATTCATCATCACTGAAAAAGGACTGCCAATACGCGAAGATTCAATTCTCGCTCGCCAACACCAACAGCACCCAGCTTTGGACAGCGCTCCTGGCCTTCTTCCTTGCGGCGGACAACAACATTTTCCTGGATGAATCGCAGGAGTCGGTTCTTATGAACTATATCAGCAACTTGTCTTCCAACCTCGGGAAGACCGTTGCCTTTGACCGTATCAACATGTACGGAGGGACATCCGGCGGAAAATACTACTTCACCGCCGAAGGGAAATAAATCGGTATATTCTATGAGAAAAAAGTTTTTATGGGTATTGGTTCTGCTGACCGTCTTGTTCGGCACAGTGAACATCTGCTCGGCAAAAGAACTGACGGTCAAAGCGGAAAGATTCTATACGGAGTACTGCCGCATGGCCCAAATAGCCTATGGCTCCCCATTTTGCGCGACACGGCTGGAGCAAATCGGCGAAGGATACAATTTTAAAACCGTCGGCGGATATACGGTCAAGTTATACACTTCATCGCCGGACAAGGAACTTCAGTACGCAAAAATTTATTTTTCCATTTTCGACACGGATGGGGATCAGCTTTGGGCCGCGCTTTTGGCTTTTTTCCTTGCCGCGGACAACAACCTTGAAAATTTGACCGAATCGGAATTTCAGTTGCTTAAGAACTATGTTCTGGATTTGTCTTCAAACCTTAGGAAAAGTGTATACTTCGACCAAATCAAAATGTATGGCAATATAGACAAAGGCAAATTATATTACACCGCATTTGGAAGATAATTCAATCCGGCATCCAAAAAAGCGCGGCTGATGAAGCCGCGCTTTTATTTTCCCAATTTCTCTTTAATCGCCCGCAGGAACGCGTACGGAACTTCAAGGCCGCCGTAACCGGTGCCGAGGTTCAGGCCTTTCTTATACTTTCCATGGAAGTCGCTGCCGCCGGAACGGAGCACGCCGCGGCGGGCGGCAATCTCTTCCGTGCGGGCGCGGAGGTGATCGTCGTATTCACAGTAAAGGGTCTCGAGGCCGTCCGCGCCGAGGTCGAGCAGGCGTTCGGCAATGGCGAAGCTGTGGTCTTCGTCTTTGCGGTCGATCTGATGCACGTGCGCCACGAAGGCCAGCCCGCCGGATTGGTGAATGGCCGCGAAGTATTCCTCCGGCTCGGGCGTCCGCATCTCTACATAACAGGGACAGCCGGGGCCGATGAGGTGGACGAAGGCGTCTTTGAAATTCGCCGCGGCGCCGCGGTCCACGAGAAGCCCGGCGATGTGCGCTCTGGAGACGGAACGGCTGCCGAAGGAGTTGAGGTCCTCCCGGCGGATGGGAAGATTCGCCGCGGTCAGCAGTTCGAGCATCTCTTCATTCCGCTCATTGCGGTAGCGGGTCATGTCGGCGACGAGCTGCTTCAGGGCGGGATGTTCAATGTCGGCATAGAGGCTGACGAGATGCACTTCGCAGCCGTCCATATTCACCGCGGTCTCCATGCCGGGGACGGTCTCGATGCCCGCGTCCATGCCGGCGCGGATGAATTCGGGGATGCCGTCGGAGGTGTCATGGTCGGTGAGCGCGACGGCCTCGAGACCGATCTCTTTGGCCAGGCGGATCAGCTCCGTCGGGGTCAGAGAGCCGTCCGAACAGGTGGAATGCGCGTGTAAGTCGATCATGATTGTCCTCCTCGCGGCGCCGGATTCGGTGCCGCCAATTCTATAATACCATGTAACCGCGGAGTCGTGTACATAAAAAGATCCCCGCGGAGAACCGCGGGGATCATTCAATTCAATCGGTCAAACGATCGGATTAGTCAACCGGCTGAGCATACTGGAAGAAGTAGTAGCCCAACGGAGTGTAGCCGATGTTCTTGACGGTCTTGTTGAGGTAGGTCTGAGTGTAATAATACAGCGGAACTACCGGGAAGCCGCCTTCACCGAAGAGAGTTTCTTCAGCGAGGTAGAGTTCGGCATCGCGATCTTCATCGGCGAGCATACCCTTCGCGGCCTTGATCGCGGCATCGTATTCCGGATCGCTGTAGAGACCGTAGTTGTAGGAGTTGCCGGTGACCATCAGCTCAAGATAGGTGATCGGGTCATTGTAGTCAGCAATCCAACCCAAGCGGGCAACGCCGAACTTGTGCTCGGACAGACCGTTGGTGTAGGTAGCCCATTCCTGGTTTTCGAGGACAATGCTCATGCCAAGGACTTCCTGCCAGTCATGGCCGCAGGCTTCGGCAATGGCCTTGTGGGCATCGGAGGTGTTGAAGTTGTAGACAACAGTGGTGTTGGGATCCCAAGTACCTTCATCAACAGCTTCCTGATAGAGTTCCTGAGCAAGTTCGCAGCAGTCTTCATAGTCGCTCAGATCGTAATCCGGATACTGTTCCTGCAGCCAGGAGTAGATCGCGCCGAGTTCGGAAGAGCCGTAGGCGAAATCGCTGCCGGTGGAGTCCATAATGCCGGAAGCAACGAGACCGGTCGCCGGGACCTGTCCGCCCTGGGTAACGTTCTCAACGATGTTTTCACGGTCAACAGAGAGGACCATGGCAGCGCGGACACGCCAGTCGGTGATGACGGTGGTGTTCAGATACAGATAGTAGGTACCGACATACGGATCGATCCAGGCATCGCCGGTTTCCTTCAGGGAGGTGATCATGTCGGACGGGTAGTCCTGAGCGAACTGATATTCACCGGCCTGGTAAGCGGAGAGAATCGCGGTCTGGGAGTCGGACAGCCAGTAGACGATCGCGTCCGGGCCGAGGTTGGCTGCGTCATAATACTTGTCGTTCTTTTCGAACTTCAGGTAAGAGTCGTGAACCCATTCGGTGAGTTTGTACGGGCCGTTGACAACGATGGTGGACGGATCGGTCCAGTTCGGGTTGCCTTCGACAACGTCTTCACGCAGCGGCATCAGGGCAGCGAAAGCGCAGACTTCGAGGAAGTAAGCGCACGGGGCTTCGAGGGTGATTTCAACGGTCTTGTCATCGATAGCTTTGATACCGAGTTCTTCCTTCGCGAGTTCACCGGCCTGAATGGCGGAAGCGTTCTTGACAACGCCGTCGAGGAAGTAACCGTAGTCGGAAGCGGTAGCGGGATCGACCAAGCGGCGCCAAGCATAAACGAAATCGTTGGCGGTCACAGGCTGGCCATCGGACCAATAGATGTCATCACGCAGTTTGAAGGTGTAGGTCATGAGGTCGTCGGAGACTTCATAGGACGCAGCCTGACCGGTGGTGATTTCGGAAATACGAACATTACCGGAATCGTCGGCAAGCTGATCGGTCATGACGTATTTCATCAGGTTTTCGAACTGATGCTGGTTGTAGGTAGAGGCATCAACGGTGGACGCGGTACCCGGGTCAATGGTTTCCGGTTCGGAAGCGATGCAGGCATTGATGACGAAATCCTCAGCGCAGACGACAGCGGCGCAGCTGAGAAGCATCGCTACTGCAAGAACAATAGATAATAACTTCTTCATAATAACTCCTTATTATTATTTATCTTTTTAACACTCCATAAAGGAATGGTCCGACACAATTTAGGGCAGGTGTTTTCTTTGTGCTCTATTATACAGTTCTTTTTTTATTTTGCAATATCAATTTATGATAATTGACATTACGCGTTCCAGCAAGCGCAGTAATGACCGCCGCCGCGATCGGTCAGCGGAGGACGTTCCTGCGAACAGCGCTCGGTCGCCAGCGGGCAGCGCGTATGGAAGCGGCAGCCGGAGGGCGGGTTGATCGGCGACGGGATATCGCCTTCGAGCAGGATGCGGTGGCGGGAGCGTGTCTTCTGCGGATCCGGCAGCGGCACAGCGGAGAGCAGTGTCTTCGTGTACGGATGGATCGGATGCGAGCAGAGCTCGAGGCTGTCCGTCAGCTCAACCATGCAGCCGAGGTACATGACGCCGATGCGGTTCGAAATGTGACGCACGACGGAGATGTCATGCGCGATGAAGAGGTAAGTCAGGTCCAGCTTCTCCTGCAGGTCTTCGAGCATGTTGATGACCTGGGACTGAATGGAGACGTCCAACGCGGAGATCGGCTCATCGCAGACCACGAATTCGGGGTTCACCGCCAGGGCGCGGGCAATGCCGACGCGCTGCTGCTGACCGCCGGAGAACTCGTGCGGGAAGCGGTTGGAATGTTCCGCGTTCAGGCCGACGCTGCTGAGCAGCTCGTTGATGCGGTCGCGGCGTTCGGACTTCGAGGAGCAGAGGTTGTGAATATCCAGCGCCTCGCCGACGATTTCGCCGACCGTCATACGCGGGTCCAGGGAGCCGGCCGGGTCCTGGAAGATGATCTGCATCTTGCGGCGGTACGGCTTCATGGAGACGGAAATGCCTTTCTCCTTGTCGAAAATCGGCTCACCGCGGTAGAGAATCTTCCCCGCAGTCGGTTCATACAGGCGGATGATGGTGCGTCCGAGGGTGGTTTTACCGCAGCCGGACTCACCGACGAGGCCGAGGGTCTCGCCCTTATAGATGAAGAGGGAGACGTCCTCAACAGCCTGTACATAGGTTTTGTTGAAAAGGCCGGAGCCTTTGACGGCGAAATACTTGCGGAGATCTTCGATCTCGACCAATTTTTCTCTGTTGTCCATGATCATTCTCCTTTCGCGCCGTTCTTCATGAAATGCTTCCAGCAGGCGGAAATATGCCCGCCGCCCATATCCATATAAGGCGGTTTCTCACGCACGCAGATCTTCATGCAGTCCTTGCAGCGGGGGCCGAAGTTGCAGCCGTGCGGCGGGTTCAGCAGGTCAATCGGGGTGCCTTCGATCGCGTTGAGTTTCGTCTTCTCTTCCACGTCAAGGCGCGGGATAGAGGTCAGCAGCCCCTTGGTGTAAGGATGCTGCGGGTTGTAGAAGATTTCATCCAC
Source organism: Flexilinea sp. (assembly GCA_963643375.1). GTDB lineage: Bacteria > Chloroflexota > Anaerolineae > Anaerolineales > Anaerolineaceae > Flexilinea. The sequence continues at coordinate 5,190 of CAVIKW010000018.1, forward strand.
GGTACCCTGTTCAACGATGTGTCCGGCGTACATGACCGAGACACGGTCGCAGATTTCAGCGACAACGCCGAGGTTGTGGGTAATGAAGATGATGGAGGTGTTTTCCTGACGCTGAAGGTCTTTCATCAGCTCAAGGATCTGCGCCTGGATCGTGACGTCCAGAGCGGTGGTCGGTTCATCGGCAATGAGCAGCTTCGGCTTGCAGATCAGGGCCATCGCGATCATCGCGCGCTGGCGCATACCGCCGGAGAACTCATGCGGATACTGGTTGAAACGCTTGTCGGCGTTGTTGATGCCGACTTTTTCAAGCATGTCAATGACGCGTTCCTTGACTTCGGCCTTGGAGATCTTTGAGTCGTGGCAGGTGATCGCTTCGGAAAGCTGGTCGCCGATGGTGTAAACCGGGTTCAGGCAGGTCATCGGGTTCTGGAAAATCATCGAGACCTTGTTGCCGCGGAACTGGCGCATTTCTTCTTCCGTGAAGTCCAGCACGGACTTGCCTTCGTATTTGATATCGCCGCCGATGACTTTGCCCGGGCTCTGCAGCAGGCCCATGATGGCGTAAGCTTCCACGGACTTACCGGAGCCGGATTCGCCGACGACGCCCATGACTTCGTTATAGCCGAGGGAGTAGGAAATTCCGTCAACGGCCTTGACTTCACCGGCAGGGGTGAAGAAGGAGACCTTCAGGTCATTCACTTCAATAAGATTTTTGTTTTCTTCCATGGTCTGGCTCCTTCCTTATTTCTTCAAACGCGGGTCAAGCGCGTCGCGTAAGCCGTCGCCGACCAGGTTCAGGGAGAGAACGATGATGGTCAGCACGACCGCCGGATACACCAGACGATACGGATACAGGGTGATCGTTTGAAGCGCGTCGGAGCACAGGGAGCCGAGGCTCGCCATCGGGGCGGACACACCCAAACCGAGGAAAGAAAGGAACGATTCAAGGAAAATCGCGGACGGGATCTGCAGACAGGTGGTGATCACGAGGGCGCCGACGCAGTTCGGGAGCAGATGACGCTTGATGATGCGCCATTTGGAAGCGCCGAGGGCTTCGGTGGCCATGATGTATTCCTGCTTGCGAAGCTGCAGCACCTGACCGCGGACGATACGCGCCATGGTGACCCAATAGAGCACGGCGAAGGTGATCAGGATGCTGACGATGCCCGTGCCGAGGTCGCTCAATGAACGGGAGAGGGCCGACGTGCCGGCATCAAACCATTTCTGCAGCGGATCCTTCAAAACGACTTGCAGCAGCAGGACGATAAGGACTTCCGGGATGGAGTAGATCAACTCGACCAGACGCATCATAATGAAGTCCACCGCGCCGCCGAAGATACCGGAGACAGCGCCGTAAATGGAGCCGATGATCAAGACAATGATCGCGGCGGAAATACCGATAATAATGGAGACGCGGGCGCCGTACATGGTGCGGGCCATCAGGTCGCGGCCGACGGAATCCGTGCCGAAGACATGCGGGGAAACGCCCTTGACCATCTTCAGCTCCTTAGCGCCTTCAGCCGGGGTGTCGGTATATTCAATCACCGTGAAATCGGAATAGCCATCGTCGGTGATATCGTCTTCCTTAACGGAGATCAGCGGATTCTCGGCATCCGGGTTCAGCAGAATCGCGGATTTCTTCAGCTTCTTGGTAAGGGTGAAAGCGTAGGTTTCGCCCTTGTATTCAATATAGTAACTGCCCTTCTTGAGCGAAGTCATGGAGCCCGGCTGCAGGGCGGTTGCCCACATGCGTTCGGCATACGGCTCAAGCTTCTTGATCATCTGCTCTTCTTCGGAATACTCCATCGGGCCGAGCTTCTGAGAAGAGCGGTACTGGGCTTCATAATCGTAGACCGTGAATTTCGGTCCGAGGAAAGCGAAGATCAGGCAGAGAATGAAGACGAAGAGCGCGGCCATTGAGACAGTGTTGGCGCGGAAACGGCGCCACGCGTCCTGCCAATAAGAAACGCTCTTACGCTTCTCCACCATGTTGACTTTTTCTTCATCGGCAGCAGGGGTGAAGTCGTCATCCGTCAGACCGTAGGCATCCATTACCGCGGACGGATCGACCATGAAGGGGCTCATAATCTTTTCACTCATATTACTCCTCCTGCGAGCTCAGGGTAATGCGCGGATCGACGATCTTATAAGCGATATCCACGATGAGGTTCATGAAAATCACCAGCGCGGAAAGCACAACCGTGGTCGCCATAATGACCGGATAGTCGCGGCTCATAACGCACTGCACGAAGTACTTGCCGAGGCCCGGGATGCTGAATGTGGACTCAACAACGAAGGAACCGGTGATGATACCCGCCGTGACAGGGCCGAGGTAGGTGATGACCGGGATCAGGGAGTTGCGGAGCGCGTGCTTCAGGACGATCGTTCTGGTGTCAACACCCTTCGCGCGGGCGGTGCGGATATAGTCCTGGTTGATGGCGTCCAGCATACTGGTACGGGTCAGCTTCGCGATGTAGCACGTATAATAGAAGGACATACTGATCACCGGCATAATATAGCTCTTGAAGCTCGTCAGGCTGTCGCTCTTCGTCGGGAGCCAGCCGAGTTTCACGGCAAAGATGACCAGCAGCATGGTCGCGAGAACGAAGGTCGGGATCGCGACGCCGACCGTCGAGATCACTCTCAGGAAGCCGTCCAAGGCCGAGCCTCGGTTATATGCGGCGATACAGCCGATCGGAATACCGACCAAAATCGCGAGCACCAGCGCGCAGGCGCCGAGCTTACAGGAAAGCGAGAACTTCCCCTGATTGAAAATGATATCCCGCACCGGGGTATCCTGCTGCATCTTCAGGGAAGTGCCGAGGTCGCCGTGGAGATAATTCACGATGTAATTCTTCAGCTGAATATAAAGAGGCTGGTCGAGGCCGTACTTTTTATTCGCGAGCTCAATCATTTCCGGGGTGGACTTTTCGGTCAGAAACGGGCTGCCCGGGATCGCGTTCATCAGAAAGAACGTGATGGTCATGATGATTAAGAGCGTCAAAATCGCTGCGCCGAAACGTTTTAAGATGTATTGGAACATAAGCATCTCTTTCCGCCGGAGAAAAAATTTTTCGGGAGGCAGTCGCTCTCCCTAAGTTTGATAAGAACAATCTTAACCGGCATTAATAGGTTTATTATAAAACGATTTTTCACATTATCATGGGATAGTGTTACAAAAATGATTGAACCTATCCATCGATTTTATCTATAACATTTTCGCCGCGTTTCGTGTGTGACAGTTCCGCCGCTGATAAATTAGAATCGCATTAGAACGCCCGCGGAACGGCAACAAACGGCAGGAAACAGCGTATTATTAAATGTGAACCGATAATCAGACACCTCACCGGATGTGAGGTCTGACGCAGACAGTCAAAAGCGCGGTTCTAAGGAGTAATGAAAATGAGAATGCATGGAAGAATGGGCGGCCCCGGCGGTCCCGGTATGGGAGGCCCCCGCGGCCCAATGGGCGGTCCCGGTATGGGTGGTCCGCGCGGCCCGATGGGCGGCCCCGGCATGCGAGGTCCCCGCGGCGGTATGGGCGGCCCCGGTATGCCTCCTCCGCCTCCTCCGAGAGGCGGCGGGTGCAGTCCCTTCGGCTACAGATATAACCGCGGCTGCGGCTCGCTCGGCTGCGGCGGATGCCTTCTGCCGATCCTGAGCGCGATCCTCGTGATCGCTGCCGCTCTCGGCGTGATGCTCTAACGCGAATCAAACGGACCGGATTTCTCCGGTCCGTTTTTGCGTTAAATCTTATTGATACAGCCCGTTCAATTCGGGCGGCAGGATGTCTTTCAAGGCGTCCTTCGCCTCTTGAATCTGCCGCAGGTACTTCCTGGCTTCGGTGGATGAGATGCCGTGGTATTCATCCGGCACGTTGACGCGGGTCAGGTTCAGCCCGCGCAGGAATTCGCTGCCGCGGATGATCTCCTCGCAGTTATCGGCGCCGCGGTCCATGCAGACGATGCCGAACTCGTCGGAAATCTCCCGCGTGAACTGCCACTTCGTCTCCAGCTCAATGAGCTTATCCGCGCCAAGCAGCAGGGAGGGACATTCGCCTTCCTCGCGCAGATGACACAGCGTCTCATAAGTCTTCGGCTGCTTCTCCTGCTTCATTTCCCAATCGCAGACCCGCATCCATGGACGCGCGGCGGCAACGGTATTCAGCATGGAAAGGCGTTCCTCATTGCTGAAGGCGTAATCTTTCCCCTGGAAGCCGCTGATGTAGGTCGACTGAGACGGCACGAAGATCACGTGATCCCGGCCGAGGGCCTTCATGGCGAACTCCGCGAGGTCAATGTGCGCGGCAGTCGGGGGATTGAACGCGCCGAAAAAGGCAAGCGAGGCCGTCATCAGGCAGCCTGTCCCGGGAAGGGATGAATGACGGGCGGCTTATTGCGCTTATGGGCGGAAGCGCGTTCCTTGGCGCGGATCTTCGCGTCAACTTCGGGGTCGCCGGAGCTGCCCAGGCGGATGAAGTCATGGATCGCCTGATACTTGATGCCGAGCTTCTCTTCATCGCTCATGCCGGAGAGACCGTCGGACGGGGTCTTGACGACCAGATTCCGCGGAAGCTCTTCCATGGCCAAGCCGACCTGCACCACTTCGACCGTGGTCAGCTCCGCCAGCAGCGCGAAGTCGCAGGAGGTGTCGCCGTCTTTGGTGCAATAACCGACCGTGGCTTCGGACAGGTTGCCGGTGCCGACCAGGCGGGCGCCCAGCATCTGGGCAATGTAACGCAGCGAGGTCATGCGCAGACGCGGGCCGACGTTGACGTTGCTTTCTTTATTGAATTCCGCGTTGAATTCACCTTCCGCCGGGGCGTCGAAATTCATCGCCTCGAGCAGGGCCTGATGCATCGGGCCGATGTTGACGGTCTTGCGCTTGATGCCGAGCGCGTCGCAGACGGCGATGCTGTCGCTGATGTCGGACTGCGTCCCATCGGGGAGCATGACGCCGTAGACGTTCTCTTTGCCGAGCGCGCGGGCGCAGATCGCGGCGCAGACGGTGGAGTCTTTGCCGCCGGAAATACCGAGGACAACTTTCGTGAAGCCCTGAGCCTTCGCGAGCTCCGCGACGCCCTTGACAAGGTTATCGCGCGCTTCAACAGCGTTGAATGAATATTCAGCCATAATGAATCTCCCTTTCGTCACCGGATAAAATCAGGCGTGGGCCGCCAGCATATCCATCTTCATTTCATAATACGCCGGGGTCATGTCGAGGTAATGAACATGCGGATTCTCGAAACGCTGTTCCTCGTCCCAGATCTCGTTGCGGAGCTGGTCCTTGACCCGGGCGGCAATATCACAGACCGATTCCGGTTCGTAAACGCGCTTGCCGTCAATCACAACAGGCTGCTGCATCGGCTTGGCGGTGCAGTTTTCGTAACTGTAGTTCTTCCACGGACGTTCCGGCGCGACAAAGCGGAACTTGTTCTTGACGTCGATGACTTCGTCATGCTTGGCGATCAGGTCGGCAATGGCGCGGCCGTGTTCGTCATAAATGCGGTAGACAGCCTTGAGGCCGGGGTTGGTGGTCTTTTCCACGGTGTCGGAAATCTTGATGCGCGGTTCCCATTCGCCGCCGTGATTGACAGCGCAGAGTTTATACACACCGCCGAAAACCGGTTCGGATTTCGCCGTGATCATGCGTTCGCCCACGCCGAAGACATCCACCGGGCCGCCCTGTTTCAGGATGGAGGAGATGGAATACTCGTCGAGGGAGTTCGAGATGACGATCTTGGCCTCCGGGAAGCCGGCTTCGTCCAGCGCGGCGCGGGCCTTCTTGGAAAGGTAGGCGAGGTCGCCGCTGTCAAGGCGGATGCCGAAGTTCTTGGACTTGATGCCCGCGTCTTTCATCTCTTGGAAGACCTTGATGGCATTCGGGACGCCGCTATCCATCACGTCGTAAGTGTCGACGAGGAGGATGCAGTTGTCGGGATAGCACTGCGCGAATTTGCGGAAGGCTTCGTATTCATCCCCGAAGAGCATGACCCAGCTGTGAGCCATGGTACCGCTGACGGGGATGCCGAACTTCTGCCCGGCAAGGACGGTCGCGGTGCCGTTGACGCCGCCGATGGCGCAGGCGCGGGCACCGTAGACCGCGGCATCGTTGCCGTGAGCGCGGCGGGCACCGAAGTCGGAGACGACACGGCCGGCGGCGGCGTGCACAATGCGCTGCGCCTTGGTGGCAATCAGGGACTGGTGGTTGAACTGCGCGAGGATTTCGGTCTCGATAATCTGCGCCTCGACAATATCCGCCATGACCGTAATGACCGGCTCATTCGGGTAAATGATTGAGCCTTCCGGGAAGGCGTACACGTTGCCGTGGAAGCGGAAGCCCTCGAGATAATCCAGGAATTCCGGGGCGAACTGGTTCAGACTGCGAAGGTAATCCACATCCTTCTTGTCGAAGTGCATGTTCGTGATGTAGTCCACGATCTGCTCAAGACCCGCGAAGACGGAGAAACCGCCTCCGTCCGGGTTGCGGCGGAAGAAGACGTCAAAAGCGACCTTCGTCCCCTGCAGTTCTTTATCCGTAAAATACCCGTTGGCCATCGTCAGCTCATACAGGTCCATCACCATCGCGACATTATTCGCGTTCGGGTCAGCGTTCATTCGTCATCTCCATTAATAAACTTTGATTTGGCAGGAGCGCATGGTTTCCAGCGCCGCCTGATGTTTCTCAACCGTAACGCCCGCGCAGCAGGCGGAATCCAGACGGATATCGGCCTCATGGAAGCGCGCCTTCAGCATCAGCGCGTTCGAGACGACGCAGATATCCGTGCACAGGCCGATGAGCTCGATAACTGTGTCTTCCTCACGGACATGCTTCCCGTCAAGCAGCGCCGCGGCTTCTTCGGGAAGGCGCAGGCAGCCGAACGTCGGCTTCTCAAGGATGACGGCGTCCTTCAGCAGCGCCGCGATCTCCGGGCGGATCTGCCAGCCGTCCGTGCCCTTGATGCAGTGCGGCACGGGGAGCATCCGTCCCTCGCTCGTCTCGAGGTAGTTCTCCGCATGGGTGTCCATGGTGGCGAAAATCGCCGCGCCTTCATCACGGGCCGCGCGGATCTTCGCGCAGACCGCGGGGACGATGGCAGCGGCTTCTTTCGTGCCGAGCGCGCCGTCGATGAAGTCATTCTGCATGTCAATCACAACCAGGATCTTCTGTGTCATTTTCTCATCCTTCTTCTACGTCCTCTCCGTCCGCGGGGATCGTCTCCGCGAGGAAAGGCTGATAACGCGTCAGGTAGCGGGTCGGGATCGTCCCGGCCATCGTCACCGCGCCGCGTTCATTCTCAACATACTCCACCACGCCCTGTTCATGAAAGAGCGCGATCAACATCCCTTCGCTGTACGGCATGTGTACGCGGATGGGGACCATCTTCTCGAAAAGCGTCTCGACGATGCCGTTCTTCAGCTCATCAATGCCGTACCCCGTCGCGGCGGAAATCAGATACGCGTTCGGGTCGGACTCCGCCAGCAGCCGTTTCGTCTCCTCAATGTCGGTCTCCAGCAAATCGGCTTTGTTGAACACATTCAGGATCGGGATGTTGTCCGCGCCGATCTCCTCAAGCGTCCGCTTGACCGCCTCGAACTGCGCCCCCGCGTTGTAATGGGAAACGTCGATGACGTGCAGCAGCAGGTCGGCTTCGTTGATCTCTTCCAATGTGGACTTGAACGCCGCGACCAGGTCGGTCGGCAGCTTCTGAATGAAGCCGACGGTATCGGTGAAGAGGCAGACGCGGTTCCCCGGCAGCATGACGCGGCGGGAAGTCGGGTCCAGGGTCGCGAAAAGCTGATCCGCGGCGTAGACTTCCGATTTGGCGAGGCGGTTCAGCAAGGTGGACTTGCCGGCGTTGGTATAACCGACGAGGGAGATGAGCGGAATGCGGGAACGCTTGCGCTGGGCGCGGTAGCGCTTCCGATGGTCGGAGACGCCTTCAATCTCGCGCTTCAGAATGGTGATGCGCTTGCGGATCTCGCGTTTGTCCACTTCCAGCTGCGTTTCACCCGGACCGCGCAGGCCGACACCGCCGACGCTGCCGGAGCGTCCGGACGCGCCGCCCGTCTGTCTGCCCAGATGCCCCCAGGCATGGGAGAGCCGCGGCAGGCGGTATTCATACTGCGCCAACTCCACTTGAAGGCGGCCTTCTTTCGTGGAGGCATGCTGGGCGAAAATATCCAGAATCAGCGCCGTGCGGTCAAGCACGCGTACATTTTGTCCGAAAAGCAGGGATAGGTCGCGAAGGTGGCGCGGGCTCAGTTCGTCATCAAAGATGATCACGTCGGCGAGGGTCTCCTCGGCCAACGCTTTGATCTCTTCCGCCTTGCCGGAGCCGACATAGGTGCTGACGTTGGGCTTATCAAGCTTCTGCGTCGTCTCACCGACAACTTCAAGCCCGGCCGTGTCCGCTAACAGCGCCAGTTCCTCAAGGCTGTCCGCAGTGTCCATGAGGCGGTCCTCACTCTTGATCTCAGCCGCGACGAGGAAGGCCCGTTCCTTCGGTGCCTTAGTTGACTTCATTTCAATAGCCATACCTTAATTATAACAGCGAACCGCCGCTTTATGAGGGACAGGAATATTCCGCATGATATAATAAAGCCCATGAAAGACTTAACAAGTCCCCTGAACGATGAGCAAGAAGGGCGGCGGTCGCGATTCGATACCGAAGTGATCCGCCTGCAGAACTTCGACAACTTCTACTCGCTGATGGATAAGCTCCACCAGCGGGACGAGGCGCGCAACGTTCAGGAACGCACCATCCTCGTCTGGCCGGTCATCGGCCGCGTCCTGGATTCGCAAACGGATTTCGGCCGTCTGCGCGGATGGGCGGCGCGGCATCACCACGCCATCGCGCTCGTCATCCCCAAAAACGACCTGCTCACCGCCATGGCGAAGGAACAGGAACTGCCGGTTTTCACCTCCGTCAAGGATGCCGAAGCCGCGGAATGGGATGCCCCCGAAGCGCCCGAAGCCTCCGCGGACGAGACCGCCCGCGCGCAGCGGCTGATCCGCCTCCGCGAGGAAGCCGAACGGGCCCGCCCGACGGAAGCGCCGCTCGGCACGCGGCTGATCTTCTTCGTCCTCGCGCTTCTCTCCGTCACAGCGGCGCTCTTCGCGATCCTGCCCCAAGCGCGGGTCGAGATTACGCCGTACTATACGCAAAAGACCGTGGACATGAGCATCTGGACCAACGACACCCTGTCGGCAGTCACGCTCACCGGCGGCATCCCCACCGTGGAGAAGGAATTCACCCTCGACCTCAGCGCGGAGGTGGATTCAAGCGGGACGCTCGCGGCGGAGTCCCCCATTGCGGTCGGGACGGTCCGGGTAACGAACAGCTGCGACCGTACGAGCACCGCCGACGCAGGCGTGATTTTGAGCACGTCCGAGGACGCGAACGCGGGCATCCGCTTCACCACCATCGGCATGGTCTCCATCCCCGCCGGGGCTTCGGTCAATATCCGCGTGGAAGCCGTGAGCGGCGGTTCCGAGAGCAATGTCCCCGCCGGCTCCATCCGCTACGTACAGTATCCCGAATCACTCTGCTGGCAGGTAGCGCAGCCGGACGCCATGAGCGGCGGTTCCGACGGCATCTATGCCTCCCCGATTGAGGCGGACCGCGACCGCGCCGCCCGGGTGATCCGCGAACAAGTTCCCGCCGCGGTTGAGGAAGCCATGGCGGCCGATCCCGAATCCGACGGTCTGATCCTGCTCGGCGAACCGACTTCCGCGGAGGTCGTGCGCGAAACGGTCAGCCCGGGGTACGGGTACGTCTCCGACACCCTGACCGTGCAGCAGACGTTGAAAGTCCGTGTCAAGGCGGTCTACCGCTCCGACATGGAAGCCCTGATCACCGCGCAGTCCCGCCGCCTTGACGCGCAGACCGCCGGGCTGACGGGCTGGCAGATCCTCGCCGGCCCGACGGAACGGAACGGCCTGACCGTCTGGGATGTCCGCGCGGAGTACTTAGTTTACGAACCCGAGACCAACGCCGAAGCATTGCAGACGATGCTCCGCGGCAAGACGCTCGCGCAGGCGCGCGCCGTTCTCGACGGCCTCGAACATATCAAAACCTATCGCGTCAGCCTGCTCCCTTCGTGGATGCCGCTGATGCCGCTTGCCGCGCAGAACATTGATGTACGCATCCTGCCCGCGGCGGAGGTAGAGCCATGAAAATCATTCTTGCCGTAGACCCCGGCGAAAAAAACATCGGAATCGCGAAATCCGATCCGCTCGGCATCGGCGCGACCGCGCTGAAGATCATCCCCCACGTTCAGCAGGAAAAGGACGCGCAGGCCATCGCGGACCTGGCCCGTGAAGTCGGCGCGGAGGAAATTCTCGTCGGCCAGCCGCTCAATGAGGACGGCTCCGAGGGACCGAAAGCGCGGCACTCGGCGAAGCTTGCCGAAGCCATCGGACGCTATTTCGACGGCCGCGTCTTCCTTTACGACGAATACGGCAGCACGAAAGCCACCCGCGCGCTCTTCAAGGAGATGGGCGTCCGACGTTCCAAACGGCTCGGCCACCTGGACGCGAACGCCGCGGCGACAATCCTGCAAAGCTACCTCGACGCGCTGAGTTACAGCACGCCGATCGACCCGGATGCCCTGCCGTGAGTAAGCGGACGAAGCTCATTCTCATCGGCGCGGCGGCCGGCGTCCTGCTCATTCTGATGGGCATCTTCGCCGTGAAGGGACGACTGGACCGGGCGGCTTCCTATTTCGGAACGCCCGCCGAGACCCTCTCAACCCCGCAGCGTCTGCGCGTTCTCTGGGAACACGCGGATGACGCCGAGAAGCTGAACGAGCCCGCGGGCGAACCCGATTCGCGGGTCGTGATCGAGATCGGGGAGAGCCAATCCGCCTCATCCGCCGCGAACGCCATCGCGGAGGGACTCGGCTGCGATGCAAGCCTCCTGCTCGATTACTGGATGTACAGCGGCGCCGACCGTTCGCTGCGTCCGGGGCGCTACGTGCTGACCGGAGCGATGACCATCCCCGCCGTCACGGAGGCCGTCACCGCGGCGGGGAGCTCCCTCGTGAGCTTCTCCTTCCTGCCGGGCATGCGTTTGGAGGAAATCGCGGAACTCATCGACCTCAACGGATTTTCCTTCACCGGCGGGGAATTCCTCAACGCGGCGAAGAACTACCCCGCGGCGCTGCATCCCGCCGGGGAGACGTCGCTGGAGGGATACCTGCTCCCCGGCAGCTACGAGATGAGCCGCGGAATTTCGCTTGACGTCTTCCTCGCGAAGTTCACGGAGCTCTTCAACCGCCGGGTGAAGGAACCTTACGAAGCGGCGCTCAACGCCCGCGGGCTGACATTGCGCGAGGGCGTGATCCTCGCCTCCATGATCGCCCGCGAAGCCATGTCCGCCGAGGAATACCCGCTGATCGCGTCCGTCTTTTACAACCGTCTGAACGCGGGGATGAAGCTTGAATCCGACCCGACCGCGCAGTACGCCCTCGGTTGGGATGACGGCAGCAATTCGTGGTGGAAAATGCCGCTCACCGGAGCGGACGTTTCCGTCTATTCGGAATATAATACCTATGTGGTGACCGGGCTTCCCGCGGGACCGATCTGCAATCCGGACCTCGCGGTCTACGACGCGCTGATCAACCCGGCGGAGACGGATTACCTTTACTTCCGCGCCCGCTGCGACGGCAGCCCTTACCACAATTTCGCGCGAACATATGAGGAGCATGTGGGGAACGCCTGCGAATGACCGCTTCCGTCCCTCGGTAAAAGGAACCTATGACCAAACAATTCGGCAACAAAGAACAATCCATGCGGCATTCCGACAAGCCGGCGAATATCATCTTCGCGGTGCTGTTCGTGCTGCTGCTGGCCGCGAGCGTATTTATTTTCATTCAATGCACCCCTTACGGCGTGGGGCTTGTCAGCGACTCCGTGAATTACATCAACGGCGCGCAGTCCATCGCGAACGGCAAAGGCTACTACCGCGCCAGCGGCGGCAACACCATGAAGCCGATCACCAACTTCCCGCCGCTCTATTCCATCGTCCTCGCCCTGCCCATCAAGCTGGGAATGGACCGTCTGAAAGCGGCCTGGTGGGTGAGCCTCGTTTTCTTCGTCATCAACACCGCGCTCCTGGTCCGTCTGGTATGGATCGGCTCCGGGAACCGCTGGGCGGGTCTGCTCGCGGGGGCGCTTTTCCTCTGTATGCAGCCGTATCTCTATTACCAGTTCTACGCCATGTCGGAGCCGGTCTATTACTGCTGCACCTTGCTCGCGTTCATCTTCCTCGTGAAGGGATACGAATCCGGCAGCTTCATTGACTGGCTGCTCTGCGGATTGGCCTGCGGCGGCGCTTTTCTCGCGCGGTATATCGGCGTCGTCTCCCTCTGCGCCATCTTCGGCGCAATCCTGATTTTCGTCAAGACCAAGCGCGGACGCGCCTTCCTCGGTCTGTTCGGCGGCTCCCTGCCGCTCATCGCCGCGTGGCTGGTACGCAACGCCCTCGTCTCCGGGAACGCCTCCAACCGTCAGATCCTGGCCCACTGGGTGAGCCTTGACGACCTGAAGCACGGCGTCGTGATCTTCTGGCGCTGGCTGTGGCCCTCCCGTTACGGAAAGATCGAGACCCCGGCGGGCTGGATGACCTGGGGGACGGCGGGCTTCCTTGCCCTGTCAATCATCTTCTGTATCGTCCTGCTGATCATTGCCGTGCGCCGCGCGAAATCCATGCCGAAGCAGTGGGTGATGATCTGGACCTATCTGCTCTTCAATGTCGGCTACCTGCTGTTTGTGGTGCTGACGATCTCCCTGTTTGACGCCTCCGTGAACATCGAGGAACGCATCCTCTTCCCGGCGTTCATGGTCTGTTTCATCAATCTGATGACCGTCTTCGGCGGGCTGCTTGCCGATCGGGATTACATCCCGGCCGCGGTTCCCTTGATCGCGGCGGTCTTCTTCTGTGTGGTTTTCGCGCAGGACACGGCGAAGCACCTCCCCGAAATGGCGGAAGCCGGCTACGGCTGGGGCTGGGAAGGCTGGCAGAACTCGCCCGCGATGAAGATCATCCGCGAGCTGCCGGAGGACAAGATCATTTACTCCAACCAGGTCGAGGCGGTCTCCCTGTGGGCGGACCGCGGGGCGTACGCGCTGCTTGACCCGGTCGACCCCTCCAGTGAACAGGTCCGCGACGGCTATCAAGACACCATGAACGAGATACGCCGTCAGGTTTATGAAGGGGAAGCGGTGCTGGTGTTCTTCGGCATTCAGGATTGGCTCGGGGACAGCGGTGACAACTGGGTGACGCAGCTCTGCGAAGGCATGCCGTTCATCTATCAAGACACAAGTGAATGGGTCGTCGGTCAGCCGTGACCCGTGAAAGGAAAGGGAAAACATGATCAGCTTTATGAATGACTACAGCGAAGGCGCGCATCCGCGAATCATGGAAGCGCTCAACCGCACCAACCTTGAACAGACGGTCGGCTACGGCAAGGATGAATACTGCGCCGAAGCCGCGGACCTGATCCGCAAGCGCATCGGGCGCCCCGACGCCGCCGTGCACTTCATGGTCGGCGGGACCCCGGCGAATGTCACCGTCATCGCCGCGGCGCTCCGTCCCTATCAGGGCGCGGTTGCCGCGTCCACGGGCCACATTGCCGTACATGAATCCGGCGCGGTCGAAGGCACCGGTCACAAAATTCTGACCATCCCCGCGGAGAACGGCAAGATCAACGCCGAACAGATCGAACGCCTGATCCGCGCCCACTATGACAACGAGACCCACGAGCACGAAGTCCAGCCCGGCCTCGTCTACATCAGCCAGCCGACCGAGCTCGGCACGCTCTACAGCAAGGAAGAACTGACCGCCATCAGCAAAGTCTGTCATAAGTTCCGCGTCCCGCTCTACGTGGACGGCGCCCGCCTGGCCGCGGCGCTCGCTTCCGACCGCAACGACGTCACCATTGAAGACCTCGCGCGGCTCGCGGATGTCTTCTACATCGGCGGGACGAAGATGGGCTGCCTGATCGGCGAAGCCCTTGTCATCAACGACCCGCGCATCGACGACGACTTCCGTTACATGATCAAGCGCCAGTGCGGGATGCTTGCCAAGGGACGCCTGCTCGGCGTCCAGTTCGCGGAGCTCTTCCGCGACGGTCTCTACGACGAAATCGGCCGCGACACCATGGCGCAGGCCGTCCGCCTTCGCGACGGGCTGAAAGCCCTCGGCTGCGAATTCCTCGCGGACTCCCCGACGAACCAGCTCTTCCCGATCTTCACCGACGACCAGATTGCCGCCCTGCGCGAGAAGTACCTCTTCGAGCTCTGGGGCCGCGTCGACCTCACCCACACCGCGGTCCGCTTCGTAACCAGCTGGGCGACGAAATCCGAAAACGTCGACGCGCTGTTGAAGGA
>CAVIKW010000018.1:19708-24820 GCA_963643375.1 Flexilinea sp.
ATGCAAAACCGCCCGATAGTGGAGAATTCATTCCATTATCGGGCGTTTGATTTTTGTGGTTTATTCCCCTCGTTTCTTCCGCGCATGCTGTCTGCCGGCGCCGAGAATGGAGAACGCCGAGAGGACGATCACGGAGCCGAGGACGATGCCGAGGGTGTCTTGGGCGAGGATGCTGCCGTATTGGGAGCGGGCAGCGTCGTCGCCGACTTCGAGGGCCTGCATGAAGTAATACAGCCCGGCGCCCGGGATCAGCGGGAGGATGGCGGGGACGTAGAGCACCGGCGCGGGGACGCGCAGCAGGCGGGCGCAGATCTCGGTATAGAGCGTGACCGCGGCGGCGCCGACGAACATGCTGACGATCCGGCGCGGCTGCAATTCGGACGCGGCGAGGTACGCGGCCCACGAGAGTCCTCCGCCGATGATGACATACGGAATGTAACGCGGACGGACGCTGTACATCAGCGCGAAGCCGCAGCTTGAGAGCCCCGCGGCGAGGATGATGATGAGGTCACGCGTCATAAAAACCTCCCGACAGCGGTGAAGACGACGATATACCCCGCGGCGATAGAGAAGGCGAGGAGCAGGACGTCGAACAGTGTCAGCACGCCGCTGATGGTGTCGCCCACGACCATGTCATGCACGGCGTTGCAGAAGGCGCGGCCGGGGATCAGCAGCATGATGCTGCCGATAATGACGGCGTCGGCGTTCATCGGGGGCAGGAAATGCGCGCCGAGCAGGGCGCAGAGGGCAATCAGCCCGGAGAGGACGGCGTTCTGCACCATCTTATTGAGGCGGATGGCCCGCAGGTTTTTTTGAAAGAGCGCTACCAACAGCGCGATGGGAACCGTGAACAGCGCGTCAAGCCATGAACCGCCGAAGAAAACAGTGAAAAAAGCGCCGCCCATGGCATACCCGAGCAGGATGATCGGATACGGGTAGACCTTCTCCCCGCGGATTTCCTCCGCCCGCGCACGGATCCACGCCGGCTCCGTGCGTCCGGCGCAAATCTCGCGGGAGAGCTCATTCGCGGACTCCACCGCGTTCAGGTTCGTGTCGATGGCCTTGATGCGCCGGGCCTGGGTCTCAATACAGCCGGCGGGCGTCGTCAATGTGAGGACGATGCTCGAATTGATGGCGTGGACGTCGCAGCGTTCCATGCCGAAGGCGGCGCCGATGCGCGTGATCGAGTCCTCGACACGGTTCACGTCCGCCCCGTTCATAAGCAGCAGCTCGCCCACGTCCAGCATGCAGGCCGCGATGTCTTTGATGTCCGTTTCAATTTCCATGTTTCTCTATCCGACGGTCAGAATTGAATGCCGCGGGCGCGGCGTTTAGAACCTTTCCCAAAGTGCCTCGATCTCTTCCGGCGAATGCAGCGGCCCGACCGGGAACTCCACGAGGATGTAATGCACGCCGAAGAAAGCGACCCTGACGCCGGAGTCAACGACGCCGTTGCGCAGGTAGAAGCCGAGGCGGCGCGTCCGCAGCGAACGGACGTCGTCCGTCTCCGAGAAGTCCGGGTCTTCCACTTCGCCGATCACGCTGTCGGCGCCCTTCAGCGCCTCAATCAGCAGGGCGATGAGCTTCGCGCCGAGGCCGTGGTTGCGCTTTTCCGGGAAGGTGGCAATGTAGTCCACGAGGTAATTGTTCTCGAGCCGCGCCAGAAATACATAGCCGACGAGCTCGTCATCCGAGAAGAGCCCGTAGCAGGCATAACGGCCGAGCTTCACCCATTTCAGAATGGTTTTCAGCCGATGCAATTCAGCCGGCGGGAAATCTTTATGCATGTGTTCATGATAGACAGAGATGATCTGATCATGCGTCAATTCAGCCAAATGTATCATACGAATTCCTTCCGCCGCGTCGGGCGGCGTTCATTTTCCCTTGTTATTATACATTACGAAAGATATTACGCCGAAAAACGGATGTTTGTCATATATATTCAAGGTTTGTTATCACATATTTCGTGCCTTCGGGCGTCGAATTCTTCGGGTATAATAGAATCAGATTCCTTTAGCATCATGTTAAATGATGATTTTCATATTTAAACACAGCAGATGATCGAAAGGCACCGAGAATGGAAGACCGGCAAGCAAAAAACCACAAAAGGCTGTTACTTACAGGTATCGTTTTCGGCGCGTTTGTAATTTTTGCGGTAGCGTTCCAAGCCCAGGTCCTTTGGACGATGACACGGCGCAACGCGGAGCGGGCCTCCGAGCAGTTCCTCAACCAGGTTGATACGATTCTGGTCGACAACGAGCAGAGCGAAGAGGAGCACACCGCCGACCTGAAGGACAGCTACATCTCCTACGCGCGGGCCGTGGCTTACATTTTGGATCATCAAGAGTCAGCCGTGAACGATGTTGACGAGCTGCGGAGAATCGCCGAGCTGCAGCACATTGACGAGCTCCATATTTTTGACGAAACAGGCACCATCATCTCAGGGACATATCCGCAGTACTACGGCTACAGCTTCGACTCCGGCGAACAGATGGCGTGGTTCAAGCCGATGCTTGAGGACAAAAGCCTTGCCATGTGCCAGGACATCACGCCGAACACTGCCGACGGCAAGAACATGATGTACGCCATCGTCTGGAACAGTGCCGGGACGCGCATGATTCAGGTAGGCATCGAGCCGACGCATTACCTGGATGAGCTCTCCGCCCATGACATCAAGAATATCATCCGCAATATCCCCACCGCCGAGGGCTTTCAAATCTTCGTGATCGACCCGGAGACCGGGGAGATTGCCGCGAGCACGGATCACGAGGCGGCGAACCAAGCCGACCCCGAAGAATTCCGCGTCTTCCTCAACGCCTCGGAACCGAAAAGCGGTTCCGGCATCAGTCGTTACAAAGGCCCTCAATACTATTATCAGTTCAAGCCGATCAGCCGTTATACGGTCCTGGTGACCTATAACATGGACAGCGCGCTCAAAATTCTTATCATTCCGCTCATCATTTTCGCGCTTTACCTGACCGCCGCTTTCATATGGATCTTCAGCCTGCTGAAGCGGCTGACCAAATCCGAATCCAATCAGAGAGCGCTGAACAAGGACCTCCGCGAAGCGAACATGGAGCAGAAGACGCAGCTGGATGAGATCACCGCTCTGAACGCGCAGCTGATTCAGGCACAGAAAGAGAAAGAGAAGACCGATAACGTCCTCAACACGCTCAGCAAAGCCTACCGCAATATTTTCATTCTCAACACCGAAACCCGGATGGTCGAGCTCATCAAGCTGGAAGGTTACCGCTTTGAAGGCATGGAAGAGGCGCAAAAGGCTCCTATCCCGTTTGATCTCATCCGTCAGGAGTTCGCCAATGTCCGCGTATATTCGGAAGACCGGGATTTGGCGTTTAACGCGATGGACCTTGACCGCATTCTCGCGGGAACCGAAAACGGAGCGGATTACGAATTCGCCTACCGCGCCAAGGAAGATGACGGCAGCATCCATAACTATCAAGGCCGCTTCAGCCGCATGGAAGACAGCTTCATCGTCGCCGGGTTCCGCAACATCGACGCGCTGATTTCCGAGGAAGACGCGAAAACCAAAGCCCTTCAGGATCATATCCGCGAGGTCACTTCCCTGAACCGGTCTCTGGCCGAATACAACACCATCATGGACAACGCCGGCCTCGCCGTATGGCGCATTACCCTGAAAGAAGGCACCGCACCGAGACTGCATATCGGGAAGCTTTTCGCCAAGATGCTCGGCATCCCCGTTGATCTGCCGGAAGAAGAAACTTACAGCGAATGGCACAAACGGATCACACCGGAAACATTACACATCGTACAAGACGGCATCCAAACGGTGCTGGAAGGCAGTTTCACCGAAATCGTCTATCAATGGGAGCATCCGACCCGCGGCATCATCTATATCCGCAGCGGCGGCACATTGACAAAGCTTGATGACGGCACCAACATTCTCAGCGGTTATAACTCCGATGTCACGACCCTCGTTCTGAAAGACCAGCTGCAGAAGAAGGAATTGGAAGACGCGAAACTTGCCGCCGAAGAGGCGAACAAGGCCAAGACGACTTTCCTTTTCAGCATGTCGCATGACATCCGCACCCCGATGAATGCCATCATCGGCTACACGCAGCTCATCGAGAAGCACCGCGGCGACCCCGAAAAGTGTTCCGAT
The DNA here is from genome assembly GCA_963643375.1 of Flexilinea sp. Lineage (GTDB taxonomy): Bacteria > Chloroflexota > Anaerolineae > Anaerolineales > Anaerolineaceae > Flexilinea. The sequence continues at coordinate 23,853 of CAVIKW010000018.1, forward strand.
TATTTGGAGAAGATCAAGTCCTCGAGCGAGTTCCTGCTTTCGCTCATCAACGACGTTCTGGAAATGGCAAAGATTGAGAGCGGGAAGGCGGAACTTGATGAAGAGCCGCAGGAAACACTTCTTTTGGTCCGGGAGATCGACACGGTCTACGCCAAACTGATGAAGGAGAAGGGCATTACCTTCAACCAGCGGATCAATGTAAAGACGCCGTATATTTACTGCGACATTGTCAAGCTGAATGAGGTCCTCCTCAATATCATTTCCAACGCCTACAAATACACGCCGGAAGGCGGCCGGGTTGACATGATCATAGATGAGCTCCCCTGCGATCGGGAAGGGTGGATCACAATGCGGGTCAACGTCACGGACACCGGCATCGGCATGTCCAAAGAGTTCCTCCCGCACATCTTCGACGAGTTCTCCCGCGAGCAGACCTCAACCAAGAGCAAGATTCAGGGCACCGGTCTCGGCATGCCGATTGTCAAGAAGCTGATTGACCTGATGGGCGGCACGATCACCGTCGACAGCGAGCTCGGCAAGGGGACGACCTTCGTCGTGACCGTCAGCCACCGCATCGCTCCCTCACCGGAAAAGCGGCGTGGAACCACCGGGGCGTCGGAATCCGCGGACTTCAAGGGCAAGCGCCTGCTGCTCGCGGAAGACAATGACCTCAACGCCGAAATCGCGACCGAAATTCTCACCGAAGTCGGGTTCGAGATTGACCGCGCGGAGGACGGCATTATCTGCATTGACAAGCTCCTGAACGCCCCCGCCGGCTATTACGATGCCATCCTGATGGACATTCAGATGCCGAATATGGACGGTTACAAAGCGGCGAAAACCATCCGCCAGCTGGATGACCCGTCCCGGAATCAGATCCCGATCTTCGCCATGACCGCGAACGCGTTCGAGGAAGACCGCCAGAATGCCCTCGCCGCCGGGATGAACGGCCACCTCGTCAAGCCGAT
>CAVIKW010000019.1:0-24020 GCA_963643375.1 Flexilinea sp.
ATTGTATATTGTCCAACAAACACAAGGGGTGATTTTCAGCAGTTTGGGAAGTTATTTGCTGTTTGTGATACAATGGAGGGGAATGTATTTTTCATTCGTAAACACTTCGATAAACTCAGAGGTACCGATGTCAAAACCTGTTCTTGTCACAGCCGCTTGGCCGTACGCAAATGCTTATATTCATGTAGGAAACCTGACCGGGTCTTATCTGCCCGCTGATATTTTTGCCCGTTACCAGCGTCTGCTGAAGAACGACATTCTTTTCGTATCCGGTTCCGACTCCCACGGCACGCCCATCACCGTCCGCGCGGATGCCGAGAAGACGACCCCGGAAGAAGTCTACAAGCGCTTCCATAACTCTTTCCTTGAAATGCAGACGAAAGTCGGCATCAGCTACGACCTTTTCACCAGCACTCACACCGAGAACCATTTCAAGGTCTCCCAGGATGTGTTCCTCGCGCTGCTGGAGAACGGCTATCTTTATAAGAACACCGAGAAGCAATGGTACTCCCCGGCGCAGCAGAAATTCCTGCCGGACCGCTACGTGGAAGGAACCTGCTATATCTGCGGTTATGAAGGCGCCCGCTCCGACCAGTGCGACAAGTGCGGCAGCCTGCTCGACCCCGAAAAGCTGTTGAACCCGAAGTCCAAGATTGACGGCAGCACGCCTGAGCTCCGCGCGACCGAGCATTATTATCTCGACCTCGGCAAGCTTCAGAAGAACGTCGTCGACTTCCTCAAGGAACGCGAAGACTATTGGCGTCCGAATGTCGTCCGCCAGTCCCTCGGCCAGATCCTCGCGAATGAGCTTCACGGCCGCGCCATCACCCGCGACCTCGATTGGGGTATCCCGGTCCCGGTTCAGGATGCCGTCGGCAAATGCCTCTACGTCTGGTTCGAGGCGGTTGTCGGCTACCTCTCCGCGACCATTGAATGGTGCAAGCTGAACGGCTGCCCGGATGAATGGAAGAAATGGTGGGAGAACCCGGAATGCAAGACTTACTACTTCATCGGCAAGGATAACATTCCGTTCCACGCTGTCATTTGGCCGGCGCAGCTTGCCGGTCTGGGCACCGCCTTTGACAAGATCTTCGACGGCTCCGAAGGCAAACCGCTGAACCTGCCGTACGATGTCCCGTCGAATGAGTTCATGAACCTCGAAGGACAGAAGATTTCCGGCTCCCGCAACTGGGCTGTCTGGGTCAATGACGCGCTCGAAGACTTCGACCCGGATCCGCTCCGCTATTATCTGACTGTCAACATGCCGGAGTCCAAGGACACGGATTGGGATTGGGAAGACTTCTACAAGCGCAACAACGACGAACTCGTCGCCACCTGGGGCAACCTCTGCAACCGCGTGATCTCTTTCGCCAACAAGCATTGGGGCGAGGTTCCGGAACCGGGCGAACTCGATGACGCCGACAAGGAACTGCTGAACACCATCGAGAACGGCTTCAACAGCGTTGCCGCCTTCTATAACAAGACACAGCTCCGCGCCGCCCTCGGCGAGACCATGCGCCTCGCGACCGAAGTCAACAAATACCTTGACGTCGCCGCTCCGTGGACGCTGGTCAAGACAGACAAGGAAGCCGCCGGCCGTAAGATTTACACCGCCCTGCGCGCGATCGATAACCTGAAGATCATGTTCTCGCCGGTCCTGCCCTTCACTTCCGAGAAGCTGAACGGCATCCTCGGTTACACGGATCACATCTTCGGCACGCAGTACATCCAGGAAGTCAACGACAGCCTCGGCATGCACCGCGTCAACCGCTACGATCCTACCGGCGCGACCGGCGTCTGGCAGAAATCCGAGCTGAAGCCGGGTCAGAAGTTCGGCGCGATCTCCCCGCTGTTCAAGAAGCTCGATCCTTCGATCATCGAAGAACAGCGCGCGAAGCTCGGCAACTGATAAGCCGAAGCGGAATGAAATTCAAAAAGGACGGAGTTCAAAACTCCGTCCTTTTTTCATTCACTTACTTCATAAACGCAGCGGAAGCCGCGGTTCACGCCCGGCGAATAGACCGGGTGCGAATCCCTGGTATTCAGCCGTAAATGCGAGACGTCATCGCTGAAGGCGCCGCCCTTCAGCATCCGCGAAGGGTCGTCCGTCTCCATATCCCGGATCGTCTGCCAATCGTCGGTCCGCACTTCCTGTCCGTCCGCGAGCAGCAGGTCCAATATCCACTCTCGAACATTCCCGCTCATATCGAGCAGGCCGAAGCCGGTATGTCCCTTCGGCAGCCATCCCGAGAAGGTCGCGCCGCCGTAAAACCAATCGTAGTTCGCATTCGCGAAGTCTTTTGCTTCGTCATCAAAAAACAAGATCGCGCCTTCGCTTCCGCGGGCGGCTTTTTCCCACTGCGCTTCGGTAGCGAGATGCCCGCCGTAGTATTCGCAGTAATCCTCCGCCTGTCCCCAGCTGACGAACACGATCGGCAGGAGTTCGTATTTTTTCTCCAGATAATACTTTTCGTACTCGTTTCTGTAGCGCGGTGGCGTCATGTTCGTTTCGGCAAGGAATGCCTTGTAATTCGCGACCGTCACCGGTCTCTGGTCGATCCAAAAATCATCAAGCTCGATCTCGGCCTCATATTCGCCTTTGCCGACGATTGCCTTTCCCGCGGGGATCAATATCTGCATTTGGTCGTCACCGCCGAGACGTGTTTCCGTAACGGCGAGGTGCTTCGCGTGGAACAAGCTGTATGGGAAAAGCAGCTGGTAATGGTTCGGCCGGATATAGGTATTAAAAACCTCCCATCCGCCCGCGAGGAGCAGGATGGGAATGAGGATACAAAGGATTTGTTTGATTCGGACTTTCAGCATCAGGCCTGATTATTCTGCTGCTGATTCGGGTTCTGCGGCATATTCGGCTGCTGCGGATATCCCGGCATTGGCGGCTGATACATCCCCTGCTGGGGGAAGCCCTGCGGCGGCATGGCGGGCATTCCCTGCTGGGGATAGCCCTGCATCGGCTGCTGCTGGTACATGCCCTGCTGCGGGAATCCCTGACGCGGCTGCTGATACATATTCTGCTGCTGCGGGAAGCCCTGCGCCGGCTGCTGCTGATACATCCCCTGCTGCGGACGGCCCTGCATCGGCTGCTGAGCGTACTGCGGGGTGCCGTATCCCGCGGGCATCTGACCGCCGAAATTCGGAGCGGGCGGCTGCGGAATCGCGTTCGCCGGGCGGTTGAATGGATTATTCTGTTCCGGCACGGCGTTAAAATTGTTCTGATAAGGGCTCTGCGGCATCGCGAAGTTCGGCGCGGCCGGCTGCGGAACGGACGGCATCTGCGGATTGACGTTCGCGGGCTCGTAACCGCCGAACGGATTCGCGGGCTGCTGTGAGGTGAAGTAATTGTTCGGAGCGGGGGCTTGGAACGGGTTCACCGCGGGCTGTGAAGCCTGACTGTAGGATTCCGGTTCCGGAGCGGCGGCAGTCTGTGCGGGCGTTTCAATTACGGGAGCCGCGGGAGCGGGAGCAGGAGCGGGTTCTTCAATCGGATCGGCGCTGACCGGTTCAGCCTGAGCGGCGGCAGCAGCTGTCTGCTGCGCCTGCTGTTCGAGCTTGCGCTTCTCAAGAATGACATTCGCTTCCGTTACGGTATCCGGGCGGGCGCCGTAAATCTTCTGCAGCTCATCGAAAGCCGAAGACGCCTCATCCTTCGCGGCGGCGGGAGCGGCCTTGACTTCGGGCATGGTCACCGTGGAGGTGGGTTTGAATTCCAAACCTTCTTCCGGCAGCTCAACGCTTTCCTCTTCGGACGGTTCGGCTTCGCTGATGACAGCGGACTTTATTGGCTTCGCTTCTTCTTTCTTGACATTTTCCGGCTTGATGATCAGTCCGGTCAGCATCGCGAGTTCATAATCGGGGTGGGCAAAAATTTCGGGGACGATGTCGTCGAGAATACGATGTTCTGCTTCCTCACGGAATTCGGGCTTCATCTCAATGCGGCTGAGTTTGAAGAGGGTCTTCAGCAGCGCGCGTTTGACTTCAACCGGAGCGTAGGAGGCGAGATCGAAGACATCGCCGCTGTTGGCGGAGGCAAGCTTCTTGATCGCGGTTTCGCTGAGGAAATTCGCTTCCTTGACGGTCATGCTGTGCCAGCCGCGGGTCTTGATGACTTCGCCGAATCTCGGCAGCAGTTCGTCTTCCTTGATTTTCGGGCTCTTCGCGTTCAGGACAATGATAATCATGCCGGCAATGCCGAGGCTGATGGCGTTGCGGTCGTTGCCGTCGGCATCGATAATATCGTACGAGAAGCCGTCCGCCTGGAGCTTGTATTCCGGCGCTTCGCCTTTATAGGACCAAGTGTCATTTGAGAAGTCAAGCATTTCGGGAAGAGCTGACTTCGCGTCTTTTTTCTTTCCAAATAACGGCATAGAATACCTCTTTCTTTATTGTTATTGTTCTGTCGCTGTAATTTCGGGATAAGGATCTTCCCGCTTGATCTTTCTGATAATAAAGCGCAAAATTTCTCTCGCGAGCCCGATGAGCGGCGCGGCAAGGATGGCGCCCCAAATGCCGAGCTTCGTGCTGAGAACCATAATGCCGATGATAATCACCGCCGGATGAAGGTCGAGCGCGTTCCCCATGATATGCGGAACGAGGAAGATATTCTCAACCTGCTGCACAATGACGGACGCCACGACAACAAGGATTGCGAGGACGAAGTTATTCACCGGGAGCCAGGAGGAACCGAAGATCAGGGCAATGATCACCGCCGGGACACAGGCGAGGATCGGGCCGATGTTCGGAACGACTTCGCAGAAGCCCGCGATAATACCGAGCAGCAGCGCCCAGCGGACACCGAGGATCGCGAACAGCGCGAAGGTGCCAAGGCCGACTGCCAACATCAGTTTGAGTTCGCCGGCGAAGTAGTTCGTCCAAATCTGCTCGACGTGTTCAATCAGCGCCTTTACTTCGGGTTTGTATTTATCTTCGAACAAGTTCAATGCCCATCCTTTCAGTTTTCTGCCGTCATTGCAGAAGTGAATCGAGGCCATGATCGCGGTCAAGGCCGAGATCAAAATGGAAGCCACTTGGCTGACAACGTTGGTGCCGATATTGAGCACCTTTTGCGCGGCGCCGGAAATGTTCGGGAGAATGCTCTGAATATCAATGGAAGAAAGGCGGAAGGACAAAACCCATTCGCGCAGTTTTTCCAGAGGTTCGGTCAGGTCAATCTCGGTTCCGCCCAGATTTACGGTCGGGACGATGAAGTTCTTATCCAAATTATCCAGCCAATTAACCACGCTGTCAATGATCTTCTCCCAGTCAACGGAGAAGAATTCCGTCAGCTGTGTTGTAATCCACGGCACCACAATCGCGAACACGCCGAAGACCAGCAGAAAGAAGAAAATGTAAGCGAGGATAATCGCCACGCTTCGTTTGATGTGCAGCTTCTTATGCAGCAAATAAACCAGCGGGCTCAGCAGGTAAGCGGCCAGCGCTGAGATCAAAATCAGCGAAAGCCGGCTGCGGCTGATATAAATGACAAAGACCGCGATGATCACCAAAAACACAATCGCGATATAGCGCAGCGAATCGCTCCAAGTGGTTGACTTCGGAGACTGCTTCTGCGCGGTTTCGGAATTACTTTCAACAGCAACGATGTTTCTCTGTTCCATACAAAACACTTCCAATCACTAATAGAAATTATTCGGGTTCATCGGAACCCCGTTATATCTCATTTCGTAATGCAGATGCGGGCCGGAGGAGTTGCCGGTGGTGCCGAGACCGCCGATGACATCGCCCTGGAACACATAGTAACCGCATTCCACATTATAAGAATCCAAATGCGCGTAAAGCGTCTGCCAGCCGTTGCCATGATCTATCATGACGACGTTTCCGTAGCCGTGATTGTTCCAGCCCGCGTATACCACGACGCCGTGATCCGCGGCGTAGACCGCGTTCCCGATCATGCCGGCGATATCAATCGCGCGGTGGTTGGTTCCTTCATCATAATCATAACCCGAAAGCCATGTTTCGGTAGTCGGCCAGATGAATGTACCGCTGCCGAGCGGACCGTCGGTGACCGCTTCGCAGGCGCCCGGACCGTAAATGGACGCAACAGCCGGATTCTCACGGGTAATGAGCGGCGCGGACCAGTTCACGAATTCGCGGCTGCCGCCCGGAATGACGAGCCAGGTACCCGGCGCGATATTCGGGTTGCTGTAATCCCCGATCGTCTCACGGGAGAGGTTGTTCGCGGGAAAGTCAATGATGTCCTCCGGCGTTACGCCGTACACCTGTGCCACGCCGTTCAATCCGTCGCCGTCATGCCATTCGTAATAAACGCCGTCTACCGGTAGGATGTTGAGCTCCATCCCCGCCTGCAGCGCGTGCGGATCGTCGCCCAGCGTGTACGTATTCCCCCAGAGGATCGTACTGGATTGGAGATTGTACTGCTCCGCGATGCCGAGGATCGTGTCATTCTCCTGCACGGTGTATTTCTGCACCGTGTTCCGCGCCTTCGCCGGTGTGTTCGTGTGGTTGTTTGAAATGCGCGTAACGCCGTCGTCAAGCTCCGGCTGGGCGGTCTCATTAAGCAGCGTTGAGTAATACGGCAGAACCGCGTCGGTCGTGGGAATAGTCAGCTCTTCGACGGTTTCCTCTTCTTGAGACGTCTTATCGGCGTTCAGGTAATAATTCGCCGAAAAGACAGCAACAATCCCGCAGAGAATGATCGTCACGACCACGGAGCCGATTTTAATAAAAGTCTCTCCGAGCCCGTTCCACAGAACGCGGTTCCAGAAACTTTCTTTCTTCCCGTCTTGAGTTTCGTTTTCTTCGTTATTATTCATAATCCGCTTTACTTCATTTCTATTATATCATTATAGTCATTTCCACACGCAAAACATAACGAACAGCCCGATTTAAAAGCGATTGTCCGACTTTAGTTGGAGGAGTTATTATTTTACACGTATTTTTCGTTATTGAGGACAACGGCACGGTCTCCCTGAACAGCCACCCCCGGTTCGGGAACCGAGATCACCGTCACCATTCCGAAAAACTGAATCCTGCCTTCCTTTAGCACATTCGGGGACGAAGCGTGTATAATTCATGAGGAAGGAAGGGCATTTCATGAAGCGATATTTATTCCCGTTTACAGCCATTGTCGGGCAGGAAAAGATGAAGCGCGCGCTGATTTTGAACGCGGTCGATCCGCGCATCGGCGGCGTATTGATCATGGGAGAACGCGGCACCGCGAAGTCGACCGCCGCCCGAGCTTTGGCGAAACTGCTCCCTGAACAGAAAGTCATCCAAGGCTGCCGCTTCGGCTGCGACCCGAATGACCCCGCCCACCGCTGCGAGGAATGTTCCTCGAAGTACGGCACCGCTTCGGATATCCCCTTCATCACCCGCGCCACACCCTTCGTTGATTTACCCGTCTCCGCTACGGAAGACCGCCTCGTCGGCACGATTGATTTCGAGAAAGCACTGACCGACGGGAAGAAGCACTTCGACCCGGGCATCTTCGCTGCCGCCAACCGCGGCTTCCTTTACGTGGATGAGATCAACCTGCTGGACGACCACATCGTCGATACGCTTCTCGACGCGGCGGCGATGGGAATGAACTTTGTGGAGCGCGAAGGCATTTCCTTCTCACATCCGGCCAAGTTCATCATCATCGGCACCATGAACCCCGAGGAAGGCGAACTCCGTCCGCAGCTGCTGGACCGCTTCGCCCATTCCGTCAAAGTCGCGGGCAGCACGAACGCCGACGAGCGCGTCACGATCATGGAACGCTGCGTCGCCTTCGAAGAGGATCCCGAAGCCTTCTGCGAATCCTTCGCCGCGGGTGAGTCCGCTCTCTGCGCGAAGATCATCGCCGCGCAGGAACGTCTGCATTCCGTCCAATACACGAAAGCCGATCTCAACGCCATCGCGGACTTGACCGTCAATTTCGGCTTGGAAGGGCATCGTGCCGACCTGGTCATTCTGAAGACCGCAAAGGCCAACGCCGCGTTCAACGGACACGACCGCCTGACCGCGGAGGATATCTCCATCGCGGCGGAGCTTGCTGTCCCGCACCGCCTTGTCACCGATCATACCGTCAACAGCGCCGTCAAGCCGGAAGAGGTTCATGACAAAATCGCTTCCATCCTCGATCAGCATTCCACGAACCTCGTCTCCCCCGAAGAAGTCGGGACGGAAGCCGGGGACGATAAAAAAAAACTGCTGAATTGAATTACTCCTTCGGCTCAATCGCGGCCTCCGATTCACAGACCGCGTTCGCCGAAAAGATTTTCAACACCAATCAGGCCTTTTGGTGGGACGCCGCGCGGATTGTGGAAGACGACTTCACCTTCCCGCTTTACGAAGCAGCGCCGAACGCCAAACGCACCCGCCGCGGGAAACGCCGCGCGTCCGTCAGTGAAAGCGGACACGGCTTTTACCTCAACGCCGTCCCCGCGGAAAAGGATTATTCTGACATCGCGCTTGACGCCACCCTGCGTCAGGCCGCCCTCCGTCAATCCTCCCGCCGCTCTGTACATGACGCTCCGCGCCGCGCCCTGCTGCTGCAGCCTTCCGACATCATGAAAAAGATCCGCACAGAACGGAAGGGATCGTTGATTGTGTTCGTCGTTGACCTTTCCTGGTCGATGGCCGTCATGAAGCGCATGGCCGCCACCAAACAGGCCATCACCACCATTCTCACTAAAGCTTATCAATTCCGCGACGACGTCTGCCTGGTCGCGTTCAAGAAAGACGGCGCCTCCGTTGTCATCCCGCCGACGCACTCCGTGCAGCTGGCGGAACGCTGCATGAAAAATCTGCAGGTCGGCGGCAAAACGCCGCTTTCCGCGGGATTGGTTGAAGCCGAGCGGATTATGCGGAGGTATTCGGCGAAATACTCCCCGGATAATATCATGATGATTCTGCTTTCCGACTGTGAAGGCAACATCGCCTCCTTCGGCGGCGATCCCATGAAGGAAGCCGAGGACGCGGCGGAGCGCATCGCGGCGGGCGGTTACAAGTGCATGGTGATCAATTCCGACGAGATGACATTCGGGGAGGGACATTCCAACCGCCTCGCCAAGCATCTCAACGCGCCGTGCTATCTCATCTCAAGCCTGAACGCCGACCATTTAATCCAAGCCGTTACCAATGAGTTGATTCTCTGATACAATAGAGTATTGAGGTACAACAACACATGAACGATATCCATAATGTAAAAGATGTAATATCGACCCTCTGCTCCATGCCCGGCATTTCCGGTTACGAAACGCCGGTCGCCGAGAAGATCCAAGAGTTGTGGCGTTCATGCGCGGATGATGTTGTCATTTCGAAAGCGGGCAACGTCTACGCGCATAAGAAAGCCGACACGCCTGTTGATCCCGAAAACAACAGGAAAGTGCTGTTCGCCGTCCATATGGACGCGCTCGGCATGATGGTGAGTGAATTCCACGGCGAATTCCTCCGTTTCGCCACAATCGGCGGATTCGACCCGCGCATCCTGCCGGGGCAGTTCGTCACGATTCATGGGAAAAACGGCGATGTCCGCGGCCTGGTTGTGCAGCCGACTGCCAACATTACCCAAGGCGACTACGGCACGAATCCCGTTCCCCTCGCGGAGCTTTTCATTGATACCGGTTACACCGCCGAAGAGCTTCCGAAGCACGTCGCGATCGGGGACATCATCTCCTTCGCGAATAACCCCGCCGGCATGGAAGACGACACCATCTCCGCGCACAGCCTCGACAACCGCGCTTCCGTCGCGGCGGCGACGTTCTGCCTTCGCGCGCTGCAGTCCGTCAAGCACAGCTGGGATGTTTACGTTGCTGCCACGGTTCAGGAAGAATGCAGCCTTCTCGGCGGCATCACCGCGCCTTACGAAATCGCGCCCGACCTCGCCATTGCCATTGACGTAACCTTCGCCAAAGGTCCCGGCTCAACCGGCTGGAACACGCGGGAGCTTGCCTCCGGCGCGTCGCTCGGCTGCGGCATGAACATTCACCCCGCGCTGTATAAGATGTGCAAAGAAATCTGCGAGACCGAGCACATTCCTTACACCACCGAGCTCTCCCCGCGCATGTCGGGCACCGACGCCATCGGCATTCAGATCAGCCGCCAAGGCATTCCGACGATGGTGATTTCCATTCCGCTGCGCTATATGCACACCGCCAACGAAATCATCTCGCTCAAGGATGTCCAAGCCGTCGGACAGCTGCTGACCGCTTTCGTCCGCTCACTGGACGCGGATACCATGAAAAAAATCACCTGGGAGGATAACGATGACTGATTTCAAGAATATTGTTCTTCCCGAATTGTCACAGAAGGACGTAGAGCTCCTGCGTGAGCTCTCGAACGCCTGCGGCGTCTCCGGCAACGAGAAGGAAGTCCGCAAAATCGTCCGCCGTGAAGTCACGCCGTTGGCCGATACCATTGAAGTGGACGCTCTCGGCAACCTGATCGCCACCAAGAAAGCCAAAACCGCGGAGTTCACCCGCGTGCTCATCTCCGCGCACATGGACGAAGTCGGCTTCATGCTGGTTGAGGAGACCGACCCCGGCCTTTACCGTTTCCGCGTTGTCGGCGGGATCGATCCGCGGGCGCTGGCGGGTAAAGCCGTTCTCGTCGGTCCGGAGCATCTGCACGGCGTCATCGGCGCCTGCCCGATCCATCTGACCACTGCGGAACAGCGTTCCAAGACCATCGGCATCGACGACCTCCGCATTGACATCGGCGCCGAGAACAAGAGCATCAAGCCCGGTATGTTCGCGTACTTCGCAACCGAATTCAGCGAAATGGGCGGCTCCGTCTGCGGGAAGGCGCTGGATGACCGCCTGGGCGTGATCAACCTGATCAAGCTGCTGCAGATGGTTCCCGAAAATGTGGAACTCATCGCAGCCTTCACGGTTCAGGAAGAGATCGGCGCCCGCGGCGCTTCGGTTGCCGCGTTCAACCGCAAACCCGACTGCGCCATTGTCATTGACAGCACACCCGCCATGGACCTGCCGAAGTGGAACGACGAGGAGATCACGCTGTACAAGAGCAAGCTCGGCGAAGGCCCCGCCATCTACACATCCGACAGCGGCACATTGAACGACCCGCGCCTGATCAGCCTGATGCTGAAGCTTGCCGACGGTTACGGCATTCCCTGCCAGCTCCGCCAGCCCGCGAACGGCGGCACCGATGCCGGCGCGATTCATCTGACGCAGAGCGGCATCCCGACCGTGTCCGTTTCCGTTCCCGGCCGTTACGCGCATACCGCCGCGGGACTTGCCCGCAAATCCGATTGGCAGGCGCATTTGCAGCTGGTCTACGCCGCCCTTGCCAATATCAATAAAGAAATGTTCTCTCAGCCCAGATAATACGGAGATGATTCATGAATATCAGCTTACTTGAAAAACTTACGCAAACTTACGGCCCCTCCGGCTACGAAAAGCCGATCCGCGACCTGATCCTTTCCGAAATCAAGGATTCCATTGACGAATACAGCATTGACGCGCTCGGCAACCTGATCTGCCGCAAGGGCAGCAGGAAAGACGGCGGCAAGCGAATCATGATCTCGGCCCATATGGACGAAATCGGCCTGATGGTCTCTCATGTGGACGAGAAGGGCTTCGCCTACATCGCCGGTCTGGGCGGCATCTATCCGCGCAACTGCATCGCCACCCGCGTCAACTTCGCGAACGGCACCAAGGGCATGATCTTCTCCCAGGGTCAGCGCAATGAAAAGTCAACCACCATGGATAAGCTCTTCGTGGATGTCGGCGCGACTTCCCGCGAGAACTGCCCGGTCAAAGTCGGCGACACCTGCACTTTCGAAGGCCCGTTCGTCGACACCGGAGAACGCTTCCTTTCCAAGACGCTGGATAACCGCGTCGGCTGCTTCATTGCTATCGAAGCACTGAAGAAAGTCCTCAAGGACTCCCCCAATGAAGTTTGGTTCGTCTTCTCCGTTCAGGAAGAAGTCGGCGCGCGCGGCGCTCAGGTCGCGGCGTACACCATTGACCCGGACCTCGGCATCGCGATTGATGTCACGCTCGGCAATGACAGCCCCGGCATTCTTGAACAGGCACCTGTCCTCGGCGCGGGTCCCTGCATCAAGGCGAAAGATGCCTCCGTCATCGGCAGTCCGTACGTCAACAACGCGCTGATCAAAGCCGCGGAACGCGCGGGCGTCCCCTACCAGATCGAAGTCCTGCGCGTGGCGGGAACCGACGCGGGAACCATTCAGGTTGCCCGGAACGGCGTCCCTTCCTCCGCGCTCTCTGTTGCCTGCCGCTACGTCCATTCCCCGTCGGAAATGGTTGATAAGAAGGATGTCGAGAACGCCATCGCGCTGCTCGCGGAATTCTGCAACAAGGCCATCGACTGAACGAACGATTAATCAAAAAAGAGGCTGCCTCAGTGGGCAGCCTTTTTGTTTGAGAGCTTGACGTCGGTTTTCTTCGCCGCGTCGAGAATGTCGTTCGAGGTTATTTCCCTGTCATTCTCCGCGTGTGCGAATGCTGCCGCTTCGTTCAGGATGGATTCAATCTCCGAGCAGCTCAAGCCGTTGAAGAGGTCGGCGAGGTGCTGCGCCGTGAGTTCGGGGGCAAGCTTCTTCCCGTCGGTGTAGATATTCACCAGCTCCATGCGGGTTTCCGCGTCCGGGTTGGAAATATGATACTTCAGGTCGAAACGTCCCGCGCGGATCAGGGCGGGGTCGAGGGACTCGTACGAGTTGGTCGCCGCGATCACCAGAATGCCGTCCGACGGTTTGAATCCGTCCATCTCGTTCAGCATGGTCGTGATGTTGCGGTTGTTTTCCTTATCAATGCCGGTCCCCGCGTAGTTGCGGCGTTCGCCGATGCTGTCGAATTCATCAATAAAGACGACGCAGGGCTTATTGCGGCGGGCTTTGCCGAAGAGGAGCTTGATCTTCATCGCGCCGAGTGACATCAGCGGGCTTTGGAAGTCCGCGCCTTTAGTGGCGATGAATTTCACGCCGCATTCCTCAGCCAGGGCGCGGGCGAAGAGGGTCTTGCCGTTTCCCGGAGGGCCTTCGAGGATCACGCCCTTAATCGGGCGGATGCGGTTCTGTTTGGCTTCGGCGGGCGTTTTCATGTAATTGATGACCGTCATCAGGTCGCGCTTCACATTCTTCATGCCGGCGATGTTCTCAAACTTCACGCCGGTATGGCGGACGACTTTGAAGGTATTCAGATAGGCGGAGAGCAGCTTCCAGAGACCGAAGAGAATCAGCCCGATGAAGAGCAGATTGAAAATCGTGTCGAGGACGGCGTTCAAGCCGGAGTCTTCATTGGTATGATCCGCGACCGTGATGCCTTTCAGCAGCAGCTCTTCCTTGAAGCCGTCGCGGCTCGGGTTGTCGGTCTGATACTTCGTGTCGGAATCGTTCAGCCGGTAGACGACTTTGTCCGCGTAAAGGTCCACGGAACTGACGCTGCCGTCATTCAGCGCGGCGTTGAAGTCCGTATAAGGCGTTTTCGTGCCGTTGTCCCCGAGGAGGAAATACGCCCCCAGCGCGGCGAGCAGAATGACACAAATGATAAGCGGTAGTTTTTTCTTCATAAGCTTCCTTTAGATATGACGGCGGATAAAAATCATCACTGCGCCGACAAGTACAAAAATGATGTAAATCACAACGATATTCAGGATTACGCGCTTCCAACCCAGTGCCTTCGGATCCATGAAGTTGTAAGGGTACGGGCTGTCCGTCTTGTACAGGTTCTTCCCATCCGCGCCGCGGATCAGCGAATACGCCACGTACACGAGCGGGATGATCGTCCAGGTAAACGCCCAAATATACAGGTGCTGCGTTTTATCCGAGAAGATGAACCAGGTCAGCAGCGCGAGCAGCGGGGAGACGTAATGCACGAGAATGCTTGAGAAGGAATGGATCAGCTCCTGCCCTTCTTTGTTCTCCTTGTGTTTCCTGAAATAGGGCGTCAGCACGAAGGCGAAAATCGCGTGCGTCAGGTAAATCATCATCGTCGCGCAGTAAAATGTACATTCACCGAAGACGAATTTCCCGATCGGCCCTTCATACGAACCGCGGATTCGCACCACAAGCCGCGCGAGGTAATAAACGCCCAGCAGCAGGTTGCTCAGATTCGTGTAATATCGGAACATGTCCTTCCGCGGCTCGCCGGTTATGATTCGCGAATGCAGCACAAGGCCGCATGTAACCGCGAGGACGATCAAGACTTCCAAAACGACAACCATTTACTTCTCCTTCTTCGCGCTCATGCAGCCCGTCACCAGCGTGTCAATGTCGAAATCCATTCCCGGATAACGCAGGTCGGCGAGGAACTCCGTGTTGCCTTTCGGACCGAGCAGCGGGGAGCGGACGAGCCCTTCGCAGCCGTAGCCGTTCTCCTTCGCGCACGCCAGCACCGTCTGCAATACGCTCCGATGCACATTCGGGTCTCGAATGACGCCGTGGCCCTTCGCGGCTTCCTCGCGGCCGGCTTCGAACTGCGGCTTGATCAGGGTGACGAATCGGCCGGGTTCGCCGAGGAACCATCCGTGAATCACCGGCAGCAGGATTTTCAGCGAAATGAATGACGCGTCGCAGACGACAAGGTCGACCCGTTCGGGAAGCGCTTTGATGTCGCGGGCGTTGGTCTTTTCCATGTTGATCACGCGGGGATCGCCGCGCAGCTTCCAATCAAGCTGGCCGTAGCCGACATCAATCGCGTACACCTTTGAGGCGCCGTGCTGCAGCAGACAGTCCGTGAAGCCGCCCGTGGAGGCGCCCACATCCGCGCAGACGATGCCGTTGAGCTCGTTCATGCCGAAGGCCTCAATCGCGCCCATCAGCTTCTCACCGCCGCGGGAGACGAACTGCGGTCCCTTCTCAACGGTGATCTCGACGTCATCCGTGAACTGCTGCGATGGCTTGATGACCATGTTGCCGTTTACGCGGACTTCGCCCGCCATGATCAATTTCTGCGCAAGGGACCGGCTCTCGACCAAGCCCCGTTCCTGCATCATTATGTCAAGTCTTTCTTTCGCCATAAAGCCGCCTGTTTCTCTATAAATCATCAAAATTATAACATCCAACAAACTTCCGCGCCGTAATTACCGCGGGTTCATAGAAATAATTTATAATTGAAGCATGTTTAGCAGAATTGAACGGCATTCCGGCCGAATCTTATTTGTCTTCTTCTCCGCGGTACTGGCTGTAATTTGCGGCATTGCCGCCTCCGCGAAGCTCTTCCGGGACCCGCATCCATTCATCCTGAACGGCTCTGAAACGTTCACGGCGGTCTCCCTTGACGAGGGCGCGTCTTTTGAAATGGTCTGGGCGTATACGGTTGACGTGAAGGAATCCGACCGTCTCGTGATGGATAATTACGGTCACGGCACCGATCTCTCTTTCAAGCGCTTCTCTCTCACAGGTTCGTGGGACGAATCCGCGGAAGGCTATCCACGCACGGTATCCGTCGGGGACGCGTTGACTTTCAAATATCCCTTCGTCAACCGCGTGGGGTATGTCTTCTGCCTGAAATCCGTCGGCGGGGACGCCGTCATTCGGCATGATTACCCCGGCGGGCATCGTTTCTACCGGCTCAACGGAGCCGATACCGACGCCACGCCGGTCTCCGCCCTGCATGAGACGGATCATCCGTATCAATTCCCGAAAACCCTGTCCGCGGCGTGCATCGCGTTCGTCGTCTTCGCCGCTGTCATGCTGCTCTTTTTCCGCCGCGTTCCGATGACGAACGGCTCCGTGGAAACACTCCACGCCGCGCGTGCCGATGTCAAGACCGCCGCGCTCGCGTTTTTTATTTCGGTCCTCTTCGGGCTGCTCCTCTGCGCCGCTGTGAAGATCACACCGTTCGGCGAGAAGACATTCATTTATAACGACATGTTCTGGCAGTACGCCGATTTTTACCGCTATCTCAAGTCCATGCTCGCGGAGGGGAACGACATCTTTTACACCTTCTCTCTCCTGCTCGGCGAGAACATGACCGTGATCTTCGCGTACTACCTCGCGAACCCGCTCAACCTGATACTCTGCCTCTTCCCGGAGCAGCTCTTCCCCGAGGGATTGACGCTGATGTTCCTGCTGCGGCTCGGGCTTTGCGGAGCTGCTGCCGCGTTTTTCCTTCAGCGCCTTGGACGAAGCCGCCCCTCCGCATTGATCTTCGGCTGCGCCTATGCCTGCGGGAGCTTCATGATCGGGTACGCGGAGAATCCGTTCTTCATCGACGCCGCGGTCCTGCTTCCCCTCGTCTGCGCGGGATTGATTGACCTGGTCGACGGACGGAGCTGCCTGCTGTACATTCTGTCGCTGGGCTTCGCGATTTACTGTAACTTTTACTTCGGCTACATGCTCTGCATCGCCGCCGTACTCTTCTTCCTGTATCGTTACTTCACGACACGACGGGAGGGATTCGTCATCCTGTTCTTCCGCTTCGCCGTATCATCCGTATTGGCAGCAGGACTTACCGCGGCAATTCTGATCCCCGCGGGACTTGCATTGTCCGGCACGCCGAAAGCCGACGCTGTCTCCGGATTCTCATTTGGCACGGTGTCCGACCTTCGCACGATCTTCGGTGCGTACGCGAATCACCTGAATATCGAAGCGGAAAACTTGAACACGACGCCGTACATTTATTACGGCATCGTCCCGCTCATTTTCGCCATCATCGGCTTCTTCATTCCGAAAATCAGTATCCGCGCGAAAATCGGGCGCACCGTGCTGTTCGTCTTGTTCATTGCCTCCTGCACGCTGAAAGTTTTGTATCTCTTCTTCCATGGAATGAGCTCGCCCGCCCTTTGGGGCTACCGTTATGTCTTTATTTTCGCGCTCTTCTTCATTGAAGATGCGGCGGAAGCCTTCGACACGCTTCCCAAACGCGTGTGGATCGCGGCCGTCCCATCCGTATTGATCGCCGTTGATCTGTTCCTGAACGCCTACGGTCTGCTCTCCGCGAAGCAGGTGAATGAAACCTTTGACGACCCGCATATGACCGCGTCGGAATACCGCGCCCGGTACGATTCGACAGACAGCAGCATCGATCTGCTCAAAGCAAGCGATTCCTCGTTTTACCGCGCCGCGGATATGACCGAGGTCGGCGAAAACTCCGGCTTCCGCAACAGTTTCAACAGCGTCTCCGGTTTCTCTTCCGGCGTGACGAATCTCTCCCGCCTGTTCCTGAAACGGCTCGGCTTCGCGAACCCGACCTACGCGGTCAAGTACGGATACGGCTCAACAATCACCGTCGATTCTCTGCTCGGCATCCGCTATTTCATCGGCGAATATCCGGCGAAATCGAACGCCTACACGACTTTATCGGATCATTTTCAGCTGCCTGTCAGCGAAAATCCTAACGCCTTTTCGCTCGGGTTTACCGCCTCGCCGAATATTCTCGCGAGCGACTATATCTCGGAAGATCCTTTCGAATACCAGACTGCTCTGCTCATGTCCATCACCGGCGGGGACGTGTCCGTCTTCAAGTATGTTTCGGATGCTGCGATCACTACCCGCAACATCAACATCGAAGAACGCTCCGACGGCATGCGGACTTATCACGTAACCGGTGAAGAACCTACCGTCACTTGGACGTTCACAGCCGAAAGTACCGACCCGCTGTATGTTTACCTCGGCGCGCCGTCCCGCGCGGCCGTGACCGCTTACCTGAACGGGGAGGAGATTGGAAAATATATCGAATCCCGCCACTACGGCGTGATCCCGCTCGGCTCTTTCGAGCCCGGCACACGGATTGAATTCACGATCCGCCCGGACGGCGGGGATCTGACGCTCTTCAATGAGCTGTTCGTCTATGAAAACCTCGACGAACTCGCGTCAATCAAGGCTGCTGTCTCGCAGGCCGACGTCACCCGCCATTCCTCCTCACACCTGACAGCGGAGATTGACGCCGAGGCCGGCGAATATCTGCTGCTGACCATGACCTACGACAAGGGTTGGCGTTTCACCGTCAACGGCGAACGCGTTGATCAGGAACGCGTCTTCGAAGCCCTGACCGCGATTCCCCTTGAGGAAGGCAGCAACACCGTCGAAATGCGTTATATTCCCGCGGGATTGACTGCCGGATGCGCGGTTTCCGTACTTTCGCTTATAATCGTTATTTGTTATATAATCTACAGAAAGGAGCGGAAGAATCATGTGGAATAAAATCAAACCTTACATCAGAGAAATGCGGCCGCGGCAGTACCCGAAGAACTTCTTCATCTTCGCGCCGATGATTTTCGACCGTCAATTTCTGAACCCGCGCTCGCTCCTGATCACTGCCATCGGCTTCATCGTTCTCTGCCTGCTTTCGAGCGGCGTTTACACCTTGAATGACCTCGTGGACGCGGAAGCGGACCGCAAGCATCCGCAGAAGAAGAACCGTCCCATCGCCTCGGGGCAGATCTCCGTCCGCAGCGGGCGGATCTTCTGCGTCTGCCTCTTCCTGGCCGCGTATGTCATCGCCTACCTGCTGAATCCCGATTTCCTGCTCATGTGCCTGATCATCACGGCTGTCAACCTCGCCTACAGTTTCAAGTTGAAGCACCTGCCGATCATTGACGTCATGACCATCGGCATCCTCTTCATCCTCCGCGTACGCTGCGGCGCGACCCTGACCCCGGTCAAGGAATTTTCGCCGTGGATTTACATCGTGACCTTCATGCTCGCCATGTACCTCGGCTTCGGGAAACGCCGCGCGGAGCTGGCTTCGGTTCGGGGAGCGGATACCCGCCCGGTTCTGGACGGATACACGCTGCCGTTCCTGGACCAGCTGATCACGGTCCTCTCCGCGATGATCATCATTTCCTACGCGTTGTATTCATTCTCCGGCCCCGCGGCAGTCAACAACAGCCGAATGCTGCTCTCCCTGCCCTTCGTCGTGTACGGCGTCTTCCGCTATCTCTACCTGATTCAGGTCAAACATGACGGCGGCGCGCCGGAAGAAGTTCTTTTGAAAGACCGCTGGCTTCAGGGCGCGATTCTGCTCTACGCGCTGTCCATTTTCTACGCCCTTTATCTGTAAAGGAGAGTCATGGTTTATTCCGCATCCGCGTCCGCGAAAACGATCCTCTTCGGGGAGCATGCCGTGGTTTACAACAACCCGGCCATCGCCATCCCGCTGCACAACGCGCGGACGACTGTCACCTTTGAACCTACCGGCGAGGAATTCCGCGTATTCTCGGACGCGATCCGTTTGGACAGCCGCTTCGATGAATTGGACGACAGCAGCGGCCTGAAATCGCTGCTGAAGCTGCTTCGGGACGAGCTCGGGATCGAGCGCTTCCCGGCGGAAACGCTGCGCATTGAGACGGATATCCCCATCGCCTCCGGGCTCGGCTCCGGAGCGGCGCTCTCCATCGCGGTCATCCGCCTTTTCTCCGACCGTTACGGCGCGAACCTTTCCACCGAACGCGTCAATGAGCTCGCGTACGAGATCGAGAAGATATACCACGGCAAGCCTTCGGGAATCGACAACACGACCATCGCTTACGAACAACCGGTGCTCTTCTCCAAGCTCACCGGATTCAAGGCGCTGGAGGCCGACATTGCCCGACTCCCGCTGCTGGTGATCGACTCCGGCATCCGCAGCCGCACGGTCGATGTCGTGATGGATGTTTACAATAATTTCGCCCGCAACGAAAACGCCATCCGCCAAATCGGGGACTTGGTTCGCGAAGCGGAATCCGCGCTCAAGACAGGTACCGCGGCCGAGATCGGCGCCTTGATGGATGAGAATCAAAGCCTGCTGCGGCAGATCAACGTCTCCTGCCCGGAGCTGGATCATTGGATTGATCTCGCGAAACAGAACGGCGCTGTCGGCGCGAAGCTGACCGGCGCGGGCCGGGGCGGGAACTTCCTCGTCATGGCACGGGACCACGAACATCTCTCCGCGCTGCGGGAGCTTTTCAAAGAAGAAGGATTGAACGTAATCGCATGATCACTTTACTCAAACTCGGCGGTTCGCTGATTACCGACAAAGCCAAAGCCCACACCGCCCGGCTCGACATCCTGAACCGCGCCGCGGAAGAAATCAAAGCCGTATGGGAGAAAGCCCAGTCCCCGCTCATCATCGGGCACGGATCGGGCTCCTTCGGCCACGTCCCCGCGAAGCGCTGCGGCACACGCAACGGCGTCGCGACCGATGCCGACTGGGAGGGCTTCGCGGAAGTCCACCGCGAGGCGCTCGACCTCAATCACATCGTCACGGACATCCTTCGCGATCACGGACTGCCGGCGCTGAGCTTCGTCCCGATGGATGAAGTCCGCACGTCCGACCATGCCATCACGCGCTGGGACACAGCTTCCCTGGTCAAAGCGCTGAATCACGGACTGATCCCGGTCATCTTCGGCGATACCGTCTTCGATGACGTCATCGGCGGGACGATCCTTTCGACGGAGGACCTTTTCACCCATCTGTGCGGCGTCCTTCCCGAACCCCCGCGCATTCTGCTCGCCGGGCTGGAGCAGGGCGTTTGGGAAGATTTCCCCGCCAACACCAAGCTCGTCAAGCACATCGCCGCGGACGACTCCGCATCCGACCGCTACATCTTCGCCTCGGAGTTCACGGACGTCACCGGCGGAATGATTGAGAAAGTCCGCCTCATGCGCGCGCTCATCCAAAACGGCAAAGCATCGTCGGCGCTCATCTTCTCAGGCTCCGGGGAAGGCTCCTTCACCGCCGCGCTGCGCGGAGAGAACGGCGGAACATTGATCTCATAAAGGAACAGGAGGTATATATGAACTACTCATCAGCCGCGAATATCTACCGTAAGGAAGAGGTTACCATCGCGCCCTACGGAACCCATTCGAAAGACTCCAAAGGGCGGACCTATCCCGAAGACGAGCATAGCTACCGAAGCTGTTTCCAGCGGGACAAGGACCGCATCATTCACACCACGACCTTCCGACGCTTGGAATATAAGACGCAGGTGTTCGTGAACGATGAAGGCGATTATTACCGCACCCGCCTCACCCACACCCTCGAAGTCGCGTGCATCGGCAGAACCCTTGCCAGAGCGCTTGGCGGCAATGAGGACTTAGCGGAGACCATCTGCCTCGCCCACGACATGGGGCATCCGCCGTTCGGGCACTCCGGTGAAGATGTGCTCGCGAAGAAGATGGTCGACCACGGCGGGTTCAATCACAACCGCCAGACCCTCCGCATTGTCACCAAGCTCGAGAAGCGTTACGACGCCTTTGACGGTCTGAACCTCTGTTGGGAGACCTTGGAAGGCATCGCCAAGCACGAGACCGAATACGATACCGGCGGCGACTTGGACTTCAACCCCGAGCTGCGCGGTTCGCTGGAAGCGCAGATCGCGAACATCTCCGACGAGACCGCGTATTCCGCGCACGACCTTGACGACGGGCTGCGTTCCGGGTTGATCAACTTGGACATGGTCAAAGATCTTCAGATTTGGCGGCTGCTCGCGGATAAACTTCATTTCGTCGACACGCACCTGAGCGATTTGGACCGCCACCGCTTCATCAACGCGTTGACCGGCCTCGAGGTTGACGACATTGTTGACACGACGATGCAGACAATTCAGCAAAAACATATCGAATCCGTCGATGATTTGGTTCATATGCCGTATAATATAGTAGCTAACAGTAATGAGCTGACCCGAATGAACCGGGAGCTGAAGGATTTTCTGTTCCATAACCTCTACCGTCATTACCGTGTGATGCGCATGAGCTCCAAAGCGGACATGATCCTCAGCCGCCTGTTCGACACTTTCCTCAGCAATCCGGTATTGCTGCCGACGCACATTCAGAAGACGATCGAGGGAAAGGGGTTGGAAACCGCTATCTGTGACTATATTGCAGGGATGACGGACCGCTACGCGACAGAGCAGTACCGCAAACTGTTCGAACCGGATCTCCTGCCGTAACATAAAAAGAGGAAAAAAACATGGCTGATCAAACTACCTATTTAACTCAGGAAGGCAAAAAGAAGCTTGAAGACGAACTTCAGGCACTGAAGACCACCAAGCGTGATGAAATCGCCGCCCGCCTTCGCGACGCGATCCTTGCCGGCGATATTTCCGAAAACGCCGACTACGACTCCGCGAAGGAAGACCAGGCGTTCATGGAAGGCCGCATTATTGAGATCGAGAACATCCTCCGCAACGTCACGCTGATTGAGGACATGGACCGCGAGAAGGGTGTCGTTGACATCGGTTCCTTGGTCACGCTCAAGTTCATTGATGACGACGAGACCGAAGATTACACCATCGTCGGCACGCACGAGGCGAACCCGAACGAGAACAAAATCTCCTTCCAGTCCCCGATCGGCGAAGCGATCTTCAAGCAGAAGCAGGGCAAGACCGTCGAAGTCCAGTCCCCGAACGGCACTTTCAAGGTCAAGATTGTTAAAGTGAAGTAATCGCACCCGCGGCGGAATGGATTTTTCCGCCGAAAACTTGACAGTATTTATGAATTCGCTATAATAAATACTGTTGACATGCCGAAGTGGCGGAACTGGCAGACGCGCTACGTTCAGGGCGTAGTGGGAGTACTCCCATGAGGGTTCAAATCCCTCCTTCGGCACACAGGGACCCTTGAAGGGTCTCTTTTTTATTTCAATTTCGGATTTCCGGCGTTTCTTTTGGTATATTTGAGTTATGGATAAATTCAGTTGGATCAAGCGCAATCTTTACCTCATCATTATCATCGTTATCGCGGTATATCTGATCATTGATTTAAACACCCGCCTCAGCACGCTGAATTTCCTTGAGGATCAGGAGCAGACGCTGGAAGCCGATGTCGACAACCTTCAGTCAACGCTGGACACCGTCAACGACCGCATTGATTACTCGAATTCCGACACGGCGGTCGAGGAATGGGCCAGGCAGCAGGGGCTGATGAGACAGGAAGAAGATCACGTGATCCTCCCGCTGCCGGGTGAATACGAAACGCCTACGCCCACCGCGGTTCCCGAGGTTGAGGTCACGCAGGCACCGAATTGGAGTATTTGGCAATCACTGATTTTTGATTGAGGTAAACACAAACATGAGTGGAATCATTATCGACGGAAAGAAAATCGCGGCCTCGGTAAAGGATGAAATCAAGGCGGCCATTGACGAGCGGAAGAAGGCCGGGCAGGTTATCCCCGGTCTCGCGACGGTGCTCGTCGGGAACAATCCCGCCTCCCACAGTTACGTCGCGAACAAACATAAGACCTGCGGGCTGCTCGGCATCAACTCGTATTCCTACGAGCTCCCCGAAGACTGCACGCAGCAGCAGCTCGACGCGCTGATTGATGAGCTCAATGAGGACAGCCGCGTTCACGGCATTCTCGTCCAGCTCCCGCTCCCGGCGCACCTCTCCGAAGAGCATGTGATCTCGATCATCTCCCCGGAAAAGGACGTGGACGGCATTCATCCCTATAACGCGGGGCTTCTCTCCCGAAAGTACAGCGAGCCGCTTTTCTATCCCTGCACACCTTCCGGCATCATTCACATGATCAAGACCGTGAAGCCCGACATCTCCGGCATGGAGGCTGTCGTCATCGGTCGTTCCTCCATTGTGGGTATGCCGACTGCCATGATGCTCAGCCGCTGCAACGCGACGCCGACCATCTGCCACAGCGAAACCAAAAACCTCGATGAAGTCTGCCGCAGAGCGGATATCATCATCGCCGCGGCGGGCTCTCCCGAACTGGTCAAAGGCAGCTGGATCAAACCCGGCGCGATCGTAATTGACGTCGGCATCAACCACGTCGACGACCCGACTTCGCCGAAGGGTTACCGTCTCTGCGGCGACGTGGAGTTCTCTACCGCGTTTGAAGCCGCCGGCGCGATTTCCCCTGTCCCCGGCGGGGTCGGTCCCATGACCATCGCAATGCTGATGAAAAACACATTAAAAGCAGTTGACTATATTTAATTTTTTATGTTATAAATAAGGTACATACAAATTTGTCGGTCATCTTGCAACTGTGATTGCGTCAGACATTAGAAATGAGGTACCCCGAATGGCAGATTATCAGGCTCGAAAAGAAAAGGTCACATTGTTCCAGAAACTTCATCAGGAATTGGCGGAGATCATTGAATCAACCCCTCCGGGTGAGAAACTGAAA
>CAVIKW010000020.1:0-10874 GCA_963643375.1 Flexilinea sp.
TAATTCAATGTCTGTTTCGGTTTGGAAATTCGCGCTGATTAACGTTATCCGGTCTCTGGTCTCCGGTCTCTTTTTTAAATGATTTATGTCAGAGAAATAAGTGATAAAAATATCTGTATTGTCCGACAAATTTTCTTGTAAAATATTATATTAAACAGCACCCGGAAAACGGCGCGGCTGTTGCCGAAACAGAAACCCCCGCGCTTGAATGACGGCGCGGAATAACTTATATCTGGGAGGATCATGATGTCGAATTACTATGTCCACAAACGCGAAAAGCTGAGCAATGTCACCCGAGATCTGGCGGCGGTTGCCATGGGAACCAAGCCCGCCGACCTGTTGATCAAGAACGGTAAGCTCGTCAATGTCAACGTCGGCTACATTCAGGAAAATATTGATGTCGCTGTCTCTCACGGGTTCATCGCTTACGTCGGGAAGAACGCGGACATTATGACCGATGAACATACGCGGATCGTTGACGCGACCGGGCGTTACATCGTCCCGGGCTTCATTGACGGACATATGCATATCGAATCCGCCATGGTCGACCCCGTCACCTTCGCCTGCGGTGTGCTGCCCGCCGGTGTGACGACCATCTGCCCGGATAACCATGAAATCACCAACGTCTTCGGCCTCGACGCCGTCAAACTGTTCCACGACAGCGTTCAGGACGTGCCGATCAAATTCCTGCTGGCGATGCCGGTCTGCGTTCCGTCCATCCCCGGACTTGAAGACGCCGGTGCCGTGATCAACCCGGAAGATGTCGCCAAGGCTTACGAAATGGGCTGGGCGCAGCTGCAGGGCGAACAGATGAACTTCATCGGCATGATTTACGGCGACGAACAATGCCACGCCATCAACAAAGCCACCTTGGACGCGGGCGTTGTCGCGACCGGCCATTATCCGAGCCTGGAGCTTGAGAAGGGTCTGAACGCCTTCATCGCCACCGGTCAGAATGCCTGCCATGAACTGACCACGAAGGAAGGCGTTATCCGCCGCGCCGAGCTCGGCATGTATCCGCAGATGCGCTACGGTACCGCCTGGCTCGATATGCCGAACGCCATCAAGGCCTACACCGATAACCCGGGCATCGACGACCGCTTCTTCACTATGGTCACGGATGACGTCACCGCGGCGACCCTCTACAACGACGGCCAGCTGCTCCGCGTTGTCCGCACTGCCATCAAGCAGGGTCTCCCGCCGATCAAGGCCATCCAGTACGTCACCATCAACACCGCCCAGATGCTTGAGAAAGCCCGCTGGATCGGTTCCGTCTCCCCGGCGAAAGCCGCGGACATTCTCATCGTCAGCGACCTGCCCGGCATGGTCATCGACGAAGTCTATTCCGACGGCGTCTTGGTTGCCGAGAACGGCAAGCTGACCGTCAACATCAAGCATTACGATTACCCCGAATGGGCGCTGCACTCCGTCCACCTCAACAAACTCAGCCCCGCCGACTTCCGCATCTCCGCGGAGGGCATCGCGAAGCCGAAGGTCCGCATGATGCAGGCCGTCCCGGGTATGGTTCACACCCTCGAAAAGATTACCGAGTTCACCGCCGTCAATGACGAGCTGAAGTCCGACCCGGCGAAGGACATTGCCAAGGCGTTCCTCATCTACCGCCATGCCCCGAAGGAAGGCGCCACCGGTACGAAGGGCTGCGGCTTCATCCAGGGTGTCGGCTTCAAACCGAACTGCGCCTACGCCTCCACCGTCTCCCACGACTGCCATAACCTCCTGGTTGTCGGTACCAGCGACGAAGCCATGGCTGCCGCAGCGAACGCGGTCATCGAAGCCGACGGCGGTATTGCCATCGCCATTGACAACAAGCTCGCCGCCATCATCCCGCTGCCGCTGGCCGGGTTGATGTCCCTCGAGTCCGCGGAAGTCGCCGCCGCTCAGCTTGAGAAGGTCGAAAAGGCCCTCAAGGAAGCCGGCTGCCCGTATGACAACTACGAGATGACCCTGTCCCTGCTCGGCCTGATCGTTCTCGAGGAACTGCATCTGACCAACAAGGGCCTCGTCCAGTTGAAAGACGGCAAACCCGCCCGCCCTGTTGATTTGATCATTAAGGATTGAGAAATAAAGTAAAAAACGGACAGCTTCGGCTGTCCGTTTTTCACGTTTAAGAGACCGGAGACCGGAGACCGGATAACATAATTGGGGCGGATTTTGAAGTGTCGGGCGGGTGCACCTCATCCACCGCTAACGCGGTCCCCCTTCCCTTTGAGGGAAGGCAGAAAAGCGCTCGAAAAAGGAAATGCCTATCTCCGGGAATGAGCGCTCGATTTCATGAGCGTCGGCGATGGGCTTCGCCCCGCCGACGCGCGGGTGGGTTGGAGGGGTTTACCCCTCCACACCATTAAAGGCGCGGACAGCGGCTTCCGACGGACAATAGGCATACCCCCGCGCCGCGCTCCCGCGCAAGGCTTAATTTTGCGGTGAGTTCACTTTCAGAAGCGGCTATTTGAAAAATACGGCTCACTTTCATTGCGGCAAACCAGTCCACTTGAAAATCGCCGGACAAATCCCTTCTCGCTACGATATAATCAATATTAACGATCGAAACCAACCGGAAGTGAGGCAGTACCTTGAGCATAAGTTTAATTACAGCACCGCCGGCGGGCGGCAAAACCCGATATTGCATCGACCGCGTCAACGCGGTCCGCGAGCAGAATCCCTTCGCCCCGATCCGCGTCATCGTGCCGGATGCCCTCGCCCTCTCGTATTGGAAGCGGGCGCTGGCCGCCGCATCCCGGGGACGCGCCTTCATCGGCGTGAAGATCTCCGCCTTCTCGAAACTCTGTGCGGAGCTGATCTCCGCGTCGGATTCCGCGCCCGAATTGATCCCGCCGCGGCTTGACCGCCTGTGCGTCAAAAAGGCGTTGGAAACGGTCGCGCCGGAGCTGCTTTATTTCGGCACGATCGCCGAGAAACCGGGGCTGCTGTCGGAGCTCGAGAAGACTTTCCGCGAACTGCGGCAGGAAAGCGTCACGCCGGACCAAATCAACGGAGACGATCCCCTCCGCGCGGACACGGCGCTCATCTACGCCGAATATCTTCGCATCCTCGACGCGAATCACTGGACGGGCGGCGGCGGTCTGGCCGCAGCCGCGGCGGAGTGCGTCCGCGCGGAGAAGCGGATTGACGCGGCGCTCGTCATTATCGACGGTTTCGACCGCTTCACGAAGAGCCGCCTCGACCTCATCCGCGCACTGAACGAACAGGGCTGCGAGGTGCTGATTACCCTGCCGAAGTTGACGGATGACATTCGCGGAGCGCTCTCCTTCCGTCACATCGCGCTCGACTCCGTGAACCGTCCGCGTCCGGAAGCGCGGATGATCGAGACCTCCTCCCAGGCGGATGAGGTCCGCGAAGTGCTGCGCGAACTGAAACGCCGGGTCGTCCATGAAGGGATCAAGCCCGGGGACTGCGCGATTTTTGTCCCCGATATGGATACCTACCGCCCGCTTCTGCGCCGCGTGGGTCGGGAGATGGGCATCCCGCTGCGTTTCGCGAACGGCGACTGCCTGACCGACCTCGCCCCGGTGGAGGCGCTGCTCCGTCTGCTGCGCCTGCAGCCGAATGATTATCCCGCCCGCGAGCTGATTGCCGTGCTGCGCTCGCCGTATTTCGCCGGCTGTCCCGATCCCGAAGAGGATTCCGCGGACACCGGATACATGCGGGAGGTGTCGGACCTTGAGCAGATCGGCCGCGATCAGCTTGTCATCGGCGGTAAGAATGAATGGGAGGCCGCGGCCATCGCCCTTGAACGGATGTGCGACCCCCGCGTCACCCGCATGATGAAGAGCCTCCGCAGCCTCATGGAAATCCTGGACCCGGAGGATGGCCTGCAATCCCGTGTGGAGTGGAGCGCTTGGCTGAAGGGCGTGATCACGAAGATCGGTTTCTACGACCGCCTTTCGACCGACTCCGCGGATGCCGAAAGCGTCGTCCGCGAGGCCATTGAGACCGCATTGAACCGCCTGAACGTCTGCGAGGAGAAGCTCGAACAGGCGCCCGTGAGTTATATTGAATTTCTGAACGAGTTCGAGGAAGAGCTGCGAAGCCTGGCTGTCGGCGAACGGACGAATTCCTTCGGCGCGGTCTTTGTCGGCGATGTGTTCCGTGCCGGCGGTGCCCGCTGGAACCTCGTCGCCGTCACCGGGTTGGCCGAAAGCTCCTTCCCCCGCGCGCAGAGCGAGGACCTCATCCTGACGAAAGCGCTTCGCCGGGAGCTCGGGCTCCCCGAAGGAACGGACCAAACCGAGCTGATGCGCCAAGCCGTCACCCGAGCCGACGGGACGCTGCTTCTCACCCGCCCGCGCAAGACCGACAAGGGCGAGGAATGGCCGGCTTCCATCTACTGGACCAACATCGGCGATTACATTCCCGAAAAGCCGGCGGTCAAGACCATCGGCCCGGGCGTGATCCCGACCGCCGCGTCCGTCGCGGAGCTGACCTTCGACCTGATCCGCGCGAACGGCAGCGTGCCGGAGCAGCTGATCCCGGACGACCAAGCCGCGATTCGCGCCCGGATGGAGGAAGCTGTCCGCGCTTCCGAACTGCTCGGCCGTCAATGCGAAGGCAAGTATTTCCCCGACCCCGCTGAGGACGCCGTGCCGGATTATTCCGTGTTTGAGAAGACGCACAGCTGCACCTCGATTGAGACGTACAAGAGCTGTCCGTTCCGCTGGTATCTGCAGCGCCGCCTCGGCCTTGAGGACCGGAAAGAGGTGGAAGCCGGCATGGACGCCAAGCAGATGGGGACGCTGAAGCACGAGATTCTGCAGCGGGCGTTCCCGGAAGGGGCGGACCTCTCCGATAAAGATGCCGCGCTGAAACGCGCCGACGAGGCGATGGATGAACTGCTCGAAGACGCGCCGCGGCGGTACGGCTTCCGTGAGAGCGTGCTCTGGGATTACGAGAAGGTCCACATCCGCCGAAAGATGGAAGACACGATCGAGGCGATGTATAAAGGCAAGCTGCCCATGGACGGCCTGCATTGCGCCGGGACCGAGGTTGAGTTCGGCCGGGGTGGGGCGGTGCCGATGTTCGTGGAGACCCCGAACGGTGTCGTCCGCCTGAATGGACGAATCGACCGTGTCGATGTCGACGCGGATGGGAAGATCCGCGTCATTGATTACAAATCGTCGGTCGGCAGCAGCTTCGGAAAGGCATCCTTCGAGAACGGAACGCATATTCAGGCGGCCGCTTACGCCGAGGCGGCGGAGGTCTGCCTGGGCATGGGGAGCAACGGCGGAGGTTTCTATTGGGGAATCAACGACGGCAAGCTCGTGGACGGCAGTAATTGCGATTGGAGCCGGATTGTCCGTGAATTCGCGGACGGCGTCAGCGGCGGGAATTTCCCCGCGCAGACCGCGGATAAAACTTGTCCGCGTTACTGCCCGGTTCTGAAGTGGTGCAAGAAGGCGAATCCGGAGGTGAATTATGGGTAGCCAGAGAGAATTGATCATCAACGGGGACAAAGGCAAAGGCCTTTCTCCCGACCAGCGGAAAGCGGCGGAATACCGCGGTCACGATATTATCGTCCGCGCGGGCGCCGGTTCGGGCAAGACGAAGACGCTCGTCGCCCGCTATCTGCTGCTCCTGGATGAAAACCGTGACCGCCTGCCTTCCGACATTGCCGCCGTCACCTTTACCGACAAAGCCGGCAACGAAATGCGCAGCCGCGTCCGCGCGGAGATGTCCCGCCTGGCCGTCAGCGCCGAAGACCCGGACGACAAAGCCTATTGGACGAAGCAGCTCAACGAGATGGATAACGCCTGCATCGGCACGATCCACAGCCTCTGCGGCCGCATCCTCCGCGCGCATCCCGCCGAAGCCGGCTTGGATCCGAAGTTCGCCGTGATGGACGAGACCGAGACCGAGCTCCTGCGCAATGACGTCGTGGCCGAGGTTCTCAACGCCATCGCGGCGAATGAGGAATTCACCCCGCTGCTGACGCAGGTCCCGGGCGATAAACTGACCAAAATTCTGACGCGGATGCTGAAAAGCCGCGGGGATTTCAACAATGCGATGGCGAAGCCGCGTCTGTCGACAACGGAATGTTACAGAGAGGTCATCGACCGTTTTCTGGACCGCTATCAAGACTTCATCGAAGACTCCCGAACCGCGATTACGGAAAGCGCGTTTCTCAAAGAAGACAAAGACGGTTGGTTCGAGCCGCACATGAAGGATTTGATTAACGCTTACGACCGCTGTACGCAAAACCTGAAAGAGACAGCCGACCCGATCAAACATCTGAAAGGTCTTTACAGTGTTTTCAATGACTGGGATTCCGGAAAACGCGCGGGTATTACCGGGGCGATGAACAAATCCGCCAAGGGACTGCGGAATCAGCTCGAAGACGCCTTCCCATTCCTCGCGGACGGCAAAGACCTTGACTGCGAAGCCTATGACAAGGCACTGACCTGCCTGGCGAAGCTTTGGCCGATGCTCCTCGGGACGTACCTGAAGGAATTGGACGCCCGCGACGCGCTGGACTTTGACGAGCTGCAGGAACGGGCTTTGGAGCTGCTCCGCGCGAATGAATCGGTCCGCGAACTCTGGGCGGGGAAGTTCCTCGAATTGATGGTGGACGAATACCAGGACACCAACGACAACCAGGCGGAGCTTTTCGACCTGCTGGACCCGAAGCACGATCATCTCTTCGCTGTCGGGGACAAGAAGCAGTCCATTTACGGCTTCCGCGGCACGAATGTGGCCCTCTTCGACAAGCGCGCCCAATCCATCAAGGAACACGGCGGCGCGGACCTCTCCCTGAACACGTCCTACCGTCCGAATCCTGCCCTGCTGCGCGCGATGAATGTGATGCTTGAGGTGCTCATGGACGACGATGAGCTGAAGGATAAGGAGCATTACGCCGCCTTCGAGCCGATGGAACCCCGACCCGGCGCCGGCGTTGAAACGGATGAGCCCCTCATCGAAGTCCTTTACGCGGAAAAGAAGCGGGACGCGGAGATGCTGACGCGGCGGCTGCTCGAACTGCGGATGCTGGGGAAGCTTGAGAATTGGGGCGATGCCGCCATTCTCTTCCGCAGCTCGAAAGACTTCACCCGCTATGAAACGGCGCTCGCGGCGGCCGATATTCCTTACGTCACGGTGGCGGGCAGCGGCTTTTACGACCGCCCCGAGATCGGCGATGTATTGAACATGCTGCACGCGGCGGAAGACCCTTACAATGACATGTTGACTGCCGGCTTTCTGCTCAGCCCGGTGATCGCCTTCACGCCCGGGATGCTGGCAAGGCTGCGGGACGCCAAAGGAGAAGACGGCAAGTACCGTTCATTTTGGCAGACGCTGAAGGAAGATAACGGTGAATTGTTCAACGACCCCGAGGAACGGGAAATCGCCGAGCGCGGGAAGGCCATTCTCGCGGAGCTGAATCAGCTCGCCGGCCGAAAGCGGGTGGATGAAGTTCTCGAACGGCTGTACGCCGTCACCGGCTATCGGGATATGCTCGCCGGGCAGGAAACGGAACGCGGCTGGCTGAACCTTGACAAGCTGCTCACGGATGCCCGCAGTTCCGAGAAGGTCTCCGTTTCGGAATTCCTGACTTGGCTCGATACGGTGAAGGACGCCGGCGCCCGCGAAGGCGAAGCGCCGTCCGCCAACGAAGGTGCGGTGCGCTTGATGACGATCCATCAGGCCAAGGGGCTTGAGTTCAAAGTCACGGTCATCGCCTCGGCGGATAATTCGTTCACCAATATGAACCGCAGTCCCGTTCTGATCTCACCCGAGTTCGGTCCCGCGCTCAACTGGGATCCGAACAGCCCGCAGTATCTGGAAGCCAGAGCTGCCGCCGGGCTCAAGGACAAATCCGAATGGCTGCGCATCCTCTATGTCGCGGCGACCCGCGCGCAGGAACGCTTGATCATCTGCGGCGCGCAGCTCCCGAAAACCGGCACCTCCGACAGCTGGATGCGGCGCGTTCTGGGCAGGATCAGCGGCGGAAAATTCAACGGCGTCCGCGAGTCTGTCCCGGTGTATTACCTGACGCAGGAGATGCTTGACTATGTCCAAATCGGCGTCCCGAATATCCACGCCGACCGGGAAGTTCCGGTGGATCCCGCCCTGCTGCAGCCCTTGGGCATTCCGGCCAAGGGCACGAAATCCGAGAAGAATCCCTACGGCATGGCCGTCGGCAGTATGGTTCATAAGGCGCTGGAGCTGGAAGTCTACCGCGACCCCGCGGCGCTGGATTCGCTGCTCGCGCGGATGCTGACCGGGAACGACCAGCTGACAGTTGAGGAACGGGAAAGCGCGGAGGCGCGGGTGAAGAAGCTGCTGGAACGCTTCGCCGCGTCGGACATCTGCCGGCGGATCGAATCCGCGGAGGAACGGCTGCACGAAGTTCCGTACACGCTGACGTATAAGAACGGCAGCGCCGCGAGCGGCATCATCGACCTGCTGATCCGTGAGGGCGGAAGTTATACGGTGATCGACTTCAAGACCGACGCGCTGGAGAACGAAGCCGGGACGCGGGAAGCGGTGGACCGCTACAGCGGGCAGCTCGGCCGATACCGCCGCGCGCTGCGGCAGACGCTCGGGACCGATCCCGAATGCGGCTTATGCTTCCTGGATGACCGCGGCGAGACGCGTTACCGCCTTGTGACGGATGAGCCGGAGCCCGCGCCGGATTATGAGTTTATTGAGGATGTGCCGGAGTGGTCGGAGGATGAACCGTTCTTCGGCGAATGATCTTCGCCCAACGGTTCGGCGTGAATGAAAATATGGTCGATCTCCTGCCGCGCCGCCATGCGGTTCTCGATCTCGGTTTCGATTTCGTGAAGCTGCGTCAGCGGCATAGAGCCGTCCATGTCAATGTGAATATCAAGACGTAATTTGGTCCCGACGTATTCGGCCACGAGCTTATGCACACCGAGTACGCCCGGGACCGATTCGATTTCCTGCTTGAGCGACTCAAGCTCCGCGTCGTCGACGCCGTGCCCGGTCAGGTAGTTCAGGTTCTCGCACAGGGCGGAGATGGCCGCCTTGAAGATCCACAGGGAGAGCAGAATACCGATGATCGGGTCGCAGATCGGGTCAACCGCGTTCGAGAGCAGGATGCCGACGACAGCCGCGGCGGAGGTCAGCATGTCGGAGAGGTTATCCGCGGCGGCGTC
The DNA here is from genome assembly GCA_963643375.1 of Flexilinea sp. Taxonomy (GTDB): domain Bacteria; phylum Chloroflexota; class Anaerolineae; order Anaerolineales; family Anaerolineaceae; genus Flexilinea. The sequence goes on from CAVIKW010000020.1 coordinate 9,150, forward strand.
TTTCAACGCCGTGCTGCGGGTCTTCTTCGCGACCGCGCGGATGATGAAGAACATCAAACACTTGACCGCGGCCGAAAGGATCAACGCGGGAATCGCGGCCGAGGCGGAGACAGCGGAGGCGCCGCTCCGCAGCTTCTCAATTGCCTCCGAGAGCGCGGACCAGGCGGCGAACCCCATGGAGAAGCTGATGATCAGCCCGACCAGCGGCTCGAAGCGTTCATGCCCGTGCGGATGGGAGCGGTCGGCGGGGCGGATGGAGATCAGCAGCCCGATGACCAGGGTGATTGAATACAGCACGTCGGAGATGGAGTTGAGGGCATCCGCGTAGACGGAGGAGCTTCCCGAGCGAACAGCGGCCGCCCACTTCGTTACCGCCAAGAGCAAGTTCCCCGCCACGGTCACTGCCAAGGCGAGGTACATCCATTTGATATTGCGGGTGTCGTTTGCGCTGTCGTCAATCCACTTCATACCCTAAATCTTATCATGAACGGCGGGACTGTGCGGATTGTTAGGGATGACTTCTTTAAGTTTGAATCAAATAACTGCTGTTACGTTCAGTCGGTTTGATTTTGCTTTTGTTAAGGTTTGCGGTATTGAGGAACGCGCCGAAGTCGGGTATAATGGGAGTGAAAAAGGAGATTACGACATGAAAATTTACATCGCGGCACCGCTGTTCAATGAAGCCGAACGGCAGTTTAATGAGAAACTCGAAGCCATCGTCCGTGAATGCGGGCATGAGACGTATTTCCCCCAGCGGGACGGCGGATGCGTGGCCGACCTGCCGGACATCATCGAGGGCATGCCCAAGCGGGATTACCTCTACAAACTGGATTGTCAGCACCTGGATTGGTGCGACGCGGCGCTCTTCATCATGGACGGCCGCGTCCCCGATGAAGGCTCGTGCTTCGAGGCGGGTTACTGCTGCGCGCAGAAGAAGCCGGTGATCGGCTACAAGACGGACGCGCGGTGCTTCATTGATGGGTATGACAATGTCATGCTTGTCGGCGGGGTGAAGCCGGTGCTGCATACGGAAGATGAGTTGAGGGAGTATTTCTTTAGGTTGAAGTAACGAAAGCTGCGGCCGCGGTCCGGCGGGTGCACCTCATCCACCGCTAACGCGGTCCCCCTTCCCCTCGAGGGGAAGGCTTAAAGCGCTCGATATGGGGAAATAGTCTTTCCTTATCGGGCGCTTTGATTTATTTTTTCGTTACTCGGTGGGGTATAGAATCACCGATTCGACATTGTCTTCATATAGGATGACTTCTTCTTCGGATTCCGATTCTGTTTCCGAATAGGTTTCGCCCGAGGTTTCATATGTCTCGGTTTCCGTGAATTCAACCGTCTCTGTCTGTTCGACTGCCGGGGCGGTGATGTGGAGTTCGATGTCGAAGTGGATCTCGGTGCCGCGCAGGGTTACGCGGAGCTTGGTCTCGCCTTCGATTAGGCCGACAATCCGCAGACCGTATTCGCGGATGTCGTCTTCGCTTTGCTCCGGAATGTACGCCAGCGCCGGGTCTTCGATCTGAAGGTCGAGCTCCGTGAAGGGGACGTTCTCCGGGGAGACGGTGATGTCATTCATGTCAAGCAGGACGTCGGAGCCGGCGGTGATGTAAATCTTCTCCGAGCGCGGGTCCACATGAATCTCGCGAATCTCTTCCGTCACCTCGACAGTCGGCGTCTCGACGATCACCGGTTCCGCGGTCGGGGTCTCGGACGGGATGAACT
>CAVIKW010000020.1:10884-23856 GCA_963643375.1 Flexilinea sp.
CGGCTGCTTCTTCCTGTATCTCCTCCGTGACTTCCGTATCGACATCCGACGCCGCGTTTTCCGCTGCGGTCGGTGTTTCGGCAACGGTTTCCGTCACGTTCTCCTCGACAACAACCGTTTCCGTGTTTTCGGGCACGGTCTCCGCTGCTGTTTCGGTAACGGTCTCGGTCTCGGTAATTTCCGGCGCGGTAGTCTCTTCCGCGGGGATGGCGACCGTCACGTCGCAGACCGCGGCAATCTCTCCGCTTTCAACGGAGGCAATGTAGAGCGCGGCGCTGCCTTCGGCGAGGCCGGTGAGGGTGCCGGATTCCGCGTTCACGACGGCAATTTCGCTGTCGGTGCTGTTGAGCACGTACGCCGTGCCGTCAACCGGGGCGGTGAGGTTCAGGTCAATCGTCTCATTCGGCGCGAGGGTAAGGGACGCGGTCTCGAAGGCCGGGGCGGCCGGCGCTTCTTCTTCGGCGGAGGCTTCCGTAACGGTCACGCTGCAGACGGAGAGCATCTCGCCGCTCGTGAGGTCCGCGACGTAGAGCCCGGCGCTGCCCGCGCTTACGGCGGTGATTGTGCCGGTTTCGCCGTCAATGGTGACGACAGCGGGATCCGAGGAGCCCGCGAGCTGCGTGGATTTATCGAACGCCGCGGTGAAGACATCCGTGACGGAATCGCCGGCCGCGAGGCTGAGTTCGCTTTCGCGGAAGCCGATCACGTAGGTCTCGACCACGACGCCGTCGTCATCGTCGGAATCGTCCGCGATATCCTCATAGAGGACGACCTCCTCGACATTTTCATCTTCATCAATCGAGGCAACGTAAATCGGCGGGTTGATCTTGCCGATGCGGATGCCGGCGGAGGCGTTTTCGGCGGTGCGGGTGAAGTAACCGCCCGCGGAGCCTTCCGTGACGGTGATATAGAACTTCACGGCGTATTGGCTGAAGTCGCCGACCTTGATGTCCTCCGGCTCCATGAAGCCGTAGACGACGTATGTGCCGGGTTCGTCCGCTTTCAGCTGCGCGCCCATGATCTCGAAGGGATGGAGGTCGGGCGTGGTGCGGTCGTAGGCCTTGATGCGGAAGGTGGAGACGGTTTTGCCGCTGACGGCTTTATATTTATACTCCGTGCGCAGGCTGTCGCCGTCCGCGGTGAAGAGGCCGTAGAGGTAGGCGTTGGTGTTCGCGATGGCCGAACAGGTGGAGTCGGCGCATTTGCGGGTGACGAAGTAGAAGGTCTCCGCTTCGTCGGGGACGTAATCCGACTCGACGTAGACGGAATAGGTCGAGGTGCAGTAAGGCGCGTCGGAACATTCGCTGTCGTTCTTCGGCACATAGATGCCCTCGCCGTTGTTGTTCTTGAAGCTGACGGTGAAGAGCTGCCCGGACCCGCCGCAGGGGTCGAAGCCGCCGGATTCGCCGTCCGTCGCGGTGACGACATCCGCGGAGCAGTACGGGGCGAAGCGGACGGTCAGATTCCGCTTGAAGTGAAAGGCGGAGTTCTCATAGCCCTGCGTGCCGTTGTAGTTCTGATAATAGAAGGTGATGACGAATGAGGTCACCGTCGGGTAGTCATCGTTGCCCCACAGGTCGGTCCGGCCCGCGTCGATATCCCGCAGGTACCCGCCGACGAGCGTGAGCGGCATTTGGTCAATCGTGATGCCGTCCAGGTCGGAAGCGTTAATGACGGGATGGTTCGGGTCCGACGGGTCGTATTCATAAGTGACGGCTCGTAATTGGCCGTACGCGTCCACGAAGTCCAGTTCCAGCGTGTAGCTGTATTTCACTCTCGGGCTGACGCTGAGATGCACGCGCCCGCTGTCGAGGGAGTCCTCGTTGATGATGTTGACCATGGCGAAGTGCCCCATCGTTTCTTTGAAGTGAATGGTCTTATTGTCGTCCGGGCATTCGTCGGAGGTATTATAGATGAGCGCGTTCGCGTAGGTAGTGAAACTTTTCTCGGTGCTGTTGCGGGAGCAGGGGTAGGTCGGGTAGTGAACATCCGCGCCGGCGTTCATCAGTGTTTTGCCGCTTTTCGCGTTTTGGATATTGAAGACCACATTGGTGTCTTCGGCGATGTTCTCGTTCGGGGCGTAGCGCAGGTAGACCGCGGTGATGATGGAACCGGCCGGCAGGGAATTGCAGGAAAAATTGCCGCTCATGACCTCCGTGCATTGGTAGCGGATGGAGCTGCCGAGGGTGGCGAGTTCCATGGAGACGATGGCGCCCGCGTCCATGCCGCTCTTCGTGCTGACGACGACTTCCAATTCGGAACGCCATCTGTCGACGCTTTCGCCGCGAATCGTTTCCGCGACGCGGTATTCGATGCCTTCCGTGATGTAGTTTGTGCATTCGCCGCTCGGGTAAGCGGCCGAAGCGTACGCGCCGGAGACCGCGCAGAGCAGAGCGGCCGCAGCGAAGATGATTGAGCGCAGTTTGTTTCTTTTCATAATGCCACACTTTGTATGTCAATATTCCGCGTCCCCGCGGCAGTTATAAGACGTTCGAGCCCGCGGAAAAGTTGCGCTGAATTAAAAATCGGAACAGAATTCGGCCCTCCGACCCGGCGGAAACACGTCCGCGGGGGGAGTCCGTTCGGGTCACCGGTTCGGGGAAACGCTTCGTTCCGGGACTATAATGGAAGCATCCTTTTACGAACGGAGGGTCTGCATGACCTTTTTGACCTGTCTTTTTCAGATGTTCGCGCTGCTGATTATGATCGGGGCGGGCGTTCTTGCCGCGCGTCTTGAATGGCTGGACGAACACGCCAACGCGAAAATGTCCAAGATGATCGTGAAGATCTTCAACCCGCTGCTGTCATTATCCGGCGCGGCGAACGCTGTGGGGCAGGTTTCGTTGGATACGCTGAAATTGGTCTTCTTCGTCGCGGTGGGGATGTTCACCTCGTTCATTATTATCGGCGCGCTGATCGCAAGGTTTTTCAATAAAGACGCCGTGCAGGAGCGCATTTATAAGCTGATGATCGTCTTCCCGAACTGCGGCTTCATCGGCATCCCGGTGGTCAGCAGTCTGCTCGGGCAGGAATATATCGTGTATGTGACGATCTTCGTCCTGGTTTTCAATCTGTATTTCTATACTTACGGCGTGGCCATGCTGGATGGGAAATTCAGCCTGAAATCTCTGAAGTCGCTGAATAATCCGGGGATTTACTGCTGCGTTCTCGGGCTGCTGCTGATTGCCTTCTCCGTACGGCTGCCGGACTTCCTCATGACGGCGTTGAACTCCCTCGGCAACTGCGCCTCCCCGTTGGCCTTGATGACTGTCGGCTATTCGCTGTATCATACGGACCTGAAGGCGGTCTTCAAGATGCCGCGGCTGTATGTCTTCTCGGCGTTGAAGCTGCTCGTCCTGCCGCTGCTGGCGCTGCCGATTCTGCGGATGCTGCCGCTGGGGCATGATGTGCTGGTGCTGGTGATGATTATGTTCGGGATGCCGGTGGGGAATATGCCGCTGATCTTAGCGGCGGAACGGAAGCTCGACTGCTCGATCTGCTCCGCGGCGATTATGATGACGACGGTGCTCTGCGTGGTGACCGTGCCGATTTTGATGGCAGCAGTATAAAGAGTGGAGAGTGAAGAGTGGAGAGTGGAGTTGGCAGCAGCTTCGGGGGCTCAATTTGTAATATCAAACATCCGTTTCCATCTCACCTCATCCACCGCTAACGCGGTCCCCCTTCCCCTCAAGGGGAAGGCTTAAAGCGCTCGATATAGGGAGACTCACCCCGATTAATGAGCGCGTATCTGCCTTCCCCTCGAGGGGAAGGGGGACCGCGTTAGCGGTGGATGAGGTGAGCTCTTGTGACCGGGAACCGGTCACAGGAGCGTCTATTGACTATTGACTATTGACTACTGACTATTGACTAGTCTTTCCCCCAGCAGCTCTACACTCTCCCCCGGGACGCAGAAGCGGGCGCGGGAGGTTTTGATTTCTTCGCGGACTTCGGCCAAGGGGAACCAGCGGACTTCGTCGACTTCGCTTTTTTGAAGTGTAAGGTCGGCGATGTCGACCGGCTCGCGGTAAAGGTAGACGCGGGAGTATTCGTTGTCGCGGAAGAGCTTGCCGTGGAAGACTTTCGCGTATTGATTGCGGAAATGCCCGATGAGCTCAAGCTGATCCGCGGAGGCATGGATGCCGAGCTCCTCGGCAAGCTCCCGCAGCGCGGAGTCCACGGATTCATCCCCGGCGGGAATGTGGCCCGCCGACGAGGTGTCATACAGTCCGGGGAAGGACTCTTTGTCCATGCTGCGTTTCTGCAGCAGGATCTGCCATTCCCCGTCCACATTCCGAACGACCCAGACGTGCGCGGTGCGGTGCAGGATGCCGTCGCGGTGCGCGATGTCCCGCGCGACGGTCTGCCCGGTCGGCTCTCCGTTTTCGTCACAGATATCTAAATATTCCATACGCCTTACGACTTTACAATTTCGCTGACGCCCTGCGCGAGCCCGGCGATGCCCTGAATCTCGGACGGGATAATGATCTTGGTCGACTTGCCGTCGGCAGCCGCGGTGAAGGCTTCCAGACTGCGCAGGCGGACGATCTCGTCATAGCTGAGACCGGCTTCGCGCAGCTTGTTGACGCCGTCCGCCTCGGCCTGTTTCAGCAGGCGGATGCCTTCCGCTTCCGCTTCTTTATGCAGGCGGATGGATTCGGCGTGGCCTTCGGCTTCCTTGACCAGCTGGACTTTCTGCGCCTCGGCACGGAGGACCGCCGCTTCCTTCTCGCCTTCGGCGGTGAGAATGGCGGCGCGCTTTTCACCTTCGGCACGGAGAATGGCTTCGCGGCGTTCGCGTTCCGCTTTCAGCTGCTTCTCCATCGCGGTCTGAATATCAGCCGGCGGGAGGATGTTCCGCAGCTCAACACGGTTGACCTTGATGCCCCACGAGTCGGTGGCGTCATCCAGAATCTCGCGCATTTTGACGTTGATGATGTCGCGGGAGGTCAGACATTCATCCAGTTCCAGTTCGCCGATGATGTTGCGGAGGGTGGTCGCGGTCAGGCTCTCAATGGCGACCAGCGGTTTGTCCACGCCGTAGGTGTACTGCTTTGGGTCGACAATCTTGAAGTAAACCACCGTGTCGACCGAGATGGACGCGTTATCGCGGGAGATTACATCGCTCGGCGGGAAATCAGCAACCTGTTCCTTCAGTGTGACGGTGCGGACGACGCGGTCGATAAAAGGACATTTGACATGCAGCCCGGCCTCCCAAGTCTTGTTGTAGGTGCCGAGCCGTTCAATGACAACGGCGTACGCCTGCGGGACAATGCGTACATTCAGGATGATCAGGATTAACACGATCGCGGCAATGATTGGAATAACAGGCATAATATTTCCTCTCTTTCTATATATACGTGTATTGTACATTAGGAACCCGCCCGCTTCCCTCGGCGGTGACAGGTTTTTGAAATAAACTCCGGTTTATTAAATTAATTGTCACAAGTTTGCGAAAACTATCCGGAGTTAGTCATGACTGTATTATAATAGCGGTTGAATTTGGTTAGAGGAGACAAATATAAAAAACCATGAGTGAAAAAACCAACACCACAATTCGTGATTTGACAATCGGTGAGCACGGCCGCGTTACCCGCGTCGGCGGTGAAGGCGCCCTTCGCCAGCATTTTTTGGATATGGGCGTTATCCCCGGTGCCGAAGTTACGATCGTAAAGTACGCGCCGATGGGCGACCCTGTTGAACTGGAAATCCACGGTTATGAACTGACGCTGCGTCTGGATGAAGCCGCGAAAATCGACGTGGAACGCATTGATAAGCTGACCAAGTCCGCCCCGGTGGATGTGAAAGAAATCGACCACCCGAAGCTCGGTGAGCTGGGCGCGCATGATCATAAGAATGACAATCAGCCCCTGCCGGAAGGCACTGTCCTGACTTACGCTCTTATCGGCAACCAGAACAGCGGTAAGACCACGCTCTTCAACCAGCTGACCGGTGCCAACCAGCACGTCGGCAACTTCCCGGGCGTCACCGTTGACCGCATCGACGCCGCCATCCGCGGTAAGGCGAACACCTCCGTGACCGACCTGCCGGGTATTTATTCCCTTTCTCCGTACAGCTCCGAGGAACTTGTTTCCCGTAACTTCGTACTGAACGACAAGCCGAAGGCGATCATCGACATCGTTGACGCCACCAACATCGACCGCAACCTTTACCTGACCATGCAGGTCCTCGAGCTGGGCATCCCGACCGTCGTCGCGCTCAACATGATGGACGAAGTCTCCGGCAACGGCGGCTCCATTGACATCAACCGCATGGAAAAGATGCTCGGTGTTCCTGTTGTCGCCATCTCCGCCTCCAAGAATGAAGGTGTTGACGAATTGGTCGACCACGCGATTCATATCGCTCAGTATCAGGAATGCCCGGAACGCCAGGACTTCTGCGATCCGGAAGATCACGGCGGCGCCCTGCATCGCTGCATTCACGGCGTGACCCATCTTATCGAAGACCACGCTGAACGCGCCGGCATCCCCGCGAAATTCGCCGCGACCAAAGCCATTGAAGGCGATAAACTGATCATCGGCCAGCTGGGCCTGGATCAGAACGAAACCGAAACCCTTGAGCACATTGTCTCCCAGATGGAGAAGGAACGCGGTCTGGACCGCGCCGCTGCCATCGCCGAGATGCGCTTCTCCTTCATCGAGAAGGTCGTCCGCGCCTGCGTCAAGAAGCCGAAGGAAAGCCGCGAACGCAAGCGTTCCGAAAAGATCGACCGCATCCTGACCGGGAAGTATACCGCTCTGCCGGTGTTCATCCTCATCATGGCCGCTGTCTTCTATCTTACCTTCAACGTCATCGGCGCCTGGCTGCAGGGCCTGCTCGAGACCGGTATTGAATGGCTCACCGGCATCGTCGACAACGCGCTGACTGCCGCGAACGTCAACGAAGCGATTCACAGCTTGATCATCGACGGTATCTTCGCCGGTGTCGGCTCTGTGCTCAGCTTCCTGCCGATCATCGTCACCCTGTTCTTCTTCCTGTCAATTATGGAAGACAGCGGTTACATCGCCCGCGTCGCCTTCTTCATGGATAAGCTCCTGCGCCGCATCGGTCTCTCCGGCCGCTCCATCGTCCCGCTGCTGATCGGCTTCGGCTGCACCGTCCCGGCTGTTATGGCGACCCGTACCCTGCCGTCCGAACGCGACCGCCGTATGACGATCCTGCTGACCCCGTTCATGAGCTGCACCGCGAAGCTGCCGATTTACGCCTTCTTCGTTGACGCGTTCTTCCCGGAACACAGCGGCTTGATTATGACCGGTCTGTATATCCTCAGCATTATCGTCGGTATCCTTGTCGCGCTGCTCTTCCGCAAGACCCTGTTCCGCGGCGACGCTGTCCCGTTCGTAATGGAACTGCCGAACTACCGTATGCCGTCCGCGAAGAGTGTTGCCCGTCTGCTGTGGCAGAAGGCCAAGGCCTTCCTGCAGAAAGCTTTCTCCGTCATCCTTATCGCGACTGTCGCGGTTTGGTTCCTGCAGGGCTTTGACTTCCAGCTCAACATGGTCGAAGATTCTTCCAAGTCCATCATGGCCGCGGTCTCCGGCGTGCTTGTCCCGCTCTTCCGCCCTGTCGGCCTCGGCGACTGGCGCATGGTCACCTCTCTGATCTCCGGTTTCATGGCGAAGGAAAGCGTTGTTTCCACGATGGAAGTCCTCTTCGGCGGCGACCTCCAGGCCGTGATGAACGCCGCGCAGGCTGCTTCCATGCTGGTCTTCAGCTTGATCTACACGCCTTGTGTTGCCGCTATCGCCTCCATCCGCCGCGAACTCGGTCACAAGTGGGCTGTGGGTGTTGTCTTCTGGCAGTGCTTCGTCGCCTGGATCGTGTCCCTGATCACTTACCTGATCTGCTCCGGAGTGCTCTAAAATGAAACTCATTGACTTCATCCTAATCGCTGTGATCGTTGCGGCCCTGGTGTTCGCCTTCTGGCTGAGCCGCCGCCCCTCCTCTTCCGATTATGCCTGCAGCGGCAACTGCGCCGCCTGTATGAAGCGCTGCGGAAAAGCGCCGCGGAGGAAGTCAGCAAAATGAACAACGTTTTGATCTATATTCTTCTCGGAATCATTATCATTGCCGCGCTGGCGGAGACAATCCGCCGGCGCCGCAAGGGCAGCTCCTGCTGCGGTCCGCGGGAGAATGACGTCAAAGCCGCGAAGGCGCAGCACCTCACCGGAAATGTGCAGGAGCTGCGCCTGAACATCGGCGGCATGGTCTGCGGCAACTGCTCGGCGCGGGTACAGAACGCGTTGAACGCGATTCCCGGTGTCTCCGCCAAGGTCAGCATTGACACGAAGCAGGCCGTGGTGAAGTACGAGGAAGGCGTTGACCCCGAAACCATTCGCGCCGCGGTTCGCGCCTGCGGTTACGCCGTTCTGAACTGAAAACGCCGTTTACCCTATAATCAAATACAAGTCAAGTACTTGTCACGAATTTCAAAAATCAGAGCCGATTATGCTATAATGGTTAGTCGCTCTGATTGTTTTAATTAGGCGAATTGTGCCTGTCTGCAGGACGAAGTTCTGCCGCGGTGAACGTAAAATTAATGATGGCTGCATCATTGCATCATATTGTAAGGAGAATATAGACGTGGAAACGAAAGGTTTGGTTGCATTAGGTATCAGTCTTGCCTCACCGGAGACGATTCGAAGCTGGTCGTACGGTGAAGTACTTAAGCCGGAAACCATTAACTACCGCCGCTTACGTCCGGAAAAAGACGGCCTCTTCTGCGAGGCGATTTTCGGTCCTACCCGTGACTGGCAGTGCTATTGCGGTAAATACAAGAATCCGCGATACAAGGGCATCGTCTGCGAAAAATGCGGTGTGGAGGTCACGAAGTCTTCCGTCCGCCGTGAACGTCTCGGCCATATTGAACTGGCTACTCCGATCGCGCATATTTGGTATACCCGCCGTATTCCGTCCTACCTTGGTCTGCTGCTGGATATCTCCCGCCGCAATCTGGACCGTGTTCTCTATTTTGCTCAGTATATCGTCACCTATGTTGATGAAGAAGCCCGCCAGCGTGCTTTGAGCAAGCTCGAGGATGACATCAACGGTACCGAGCGCGAACGCGCCCGTGAAGTCAACAACAAGATCCTTGCCGTGAAGCGCAGCCGCGACGCCAAACTGAAGGCGCTGCAGGAAAAGCGCGACGCTATGGAATCCAGCGCCGAGGAAGAAATCTCCAAGCGCCTCGAGCCTGTCATGAACGAAGGCCGCCGCTTGGAAGAGACGCTGCAGCAGCAGCTCGGTCAGGCCGCTTCCATTGATATGCACCTCAATGCCGCGGACGCGGTCATTGTCAAGGCCGGTGAGACCATCACCTCCAAGCATATCTCCGATATCCAGGATATCGTCCGCGAGAAGCTGAACAGCCTCGAGAAGGAAATCAAGACCTCCCAGAAGGCCGAGATCGAGAAGATGGACATCGAGAAGCAGGAAATCCGCGCCGAGGCTGAAGAAGAAATGGAAGCCCTGCGCAACCAGCACGCCGACGCCTCCAACGAGACCCAGGATCAGAATTCCAAGCTCCGTGAGGAACTGGAAGACCTGCAGCCTTTCACCTTCCTGAGCGAAACCTCCTACCGCGAACTGCGTTCCCGCTGGGGCAACGTCTTCCGTGCCGATATGGGCGCCGAAGCGTTCTATGACATCCTCAAGCGTCTGGACCTCGACAAGCTCTCCGAAGAGCTGTGGAATGAAGTCCGCACCACCAAATCCAAGCAGAAGCGCAAGAAGGCGACCTCCCGCCTGAAGGTCGTTGAGTCCTTCCGCGCCTCCGGCAACCATCCCGAATGGATGATCATGACCGTCCTGCCCGTGATCCCTCCGGATCTCCGCCCGATGGTCCAGCTCGACGGCGGCCGTTTCGCCACCTCCGACCTGAATGATCTTTACCGCCGCACCATCAACCGCAACAACCGTCTGAAGAGACTGCTGGAGCTGGGTGCCCCGGATGTGATCGTCCGCAATGAAAAACGTATGCTCCAGGAAGCCGTTGACTCCCTGATTGACAACTCCCAGCGCGGCAAGGCGCTTTCCCGCCGCGGCCGCCGTGAACTGAAGTCCCTGAGCGATATGCTGAAGGGTAAGAAAGGCCGCTTCCGCCGCAACCTGCTCGGTAAGCGCGTCGACTACTCCGGCCGTTCCGTTATTGTTGTCGGCCCGAAGCTCAAGCTGTATCAGTGCGGTCTGCCGAAGTCCATGGCCCTCGAGCTCTATATGCCCTTCGTCATCTCCCGCCTGGTCAAGCACGGCTACGCCCAGAACGTCAAGGGTGCCCGCCGCCTGATCGACCGCAACCGTTCCGAAGTCTGGGAAGTCCTCGCCGAAGTCATCGGTGAACGCCCGGTCATGCTCAACCGTGCCCCAACCCTGCACCGCTTGGGTATTCAGGCCTTCGAGCCGATGCTCATCGAAGGTTCCGCCATTCAGCTGCATCCGCTCGTCTGTACCGCCTTCAACGCGGACTTCGACGGCGACCAGATGGCTGTCCACGTACCGCTTTCCGACAAGGCTGTTGAGGAAGCCCGCACCCTGATGCGCTCCGATAAGAACCTCCTGAAGCCTGCCGACGGCGAACCGATCATCAGCCCGTCCAAGGATATGGTTCTCGGTATTTATTACCTGACCATGCACCTCTATGACAAACTCGGTCATAAGGGCGACGGACGCGCTTTCTACGACTTCGACGAAGTCAAATACTGCTACGACACCGGCATCGTTGATCTGCACACCACGATCAAGTTCCGCGTCGCCACTTGGTACGATGACGACGGCAAGCGCATGGACGCCCCCGTCACCAAGGTCATCGACACCACTGTCGGCCGCGTGATCTTCAATAACATCCTGCCGGAAAAGATGCTCTTCAAGAACCAGACCTTCGGCAAGGGTGACATCAAGGACCTCATCTCCGAAGTCTACGACGTCTGCGGCCGCGAAGCCACGGTCGAAGTTGCCGACTCCATTAAGGATATCGGTTTCGAGTACTGCATGCGCTCCGGTCTGACCATGGCGGTCTCCGACATTACCGTCCCGCCGGAACGTAACGAGCTGCAGGCGAACGCCGAAGCCGAAGTTGAAAAGATCAATAAGCAGTTCCGCCGCGGTCTGCTCACCGCTACCGAACGCGATGACCGCATCGTTGCCGTCTGGCAGGAAACCACCACGAAGGTCTCCAAGGCCGTCCGCAACTACATGGATCCGGAAGGCGACATGGCGATCATGGCCAACTCCGGCGCGACGAAGGGCGGTTTCGGTCCTATCGGTCAGCTGGCCGGTATGCGCGGTTTGATGGCGGACCCGTCCGGCCGTATTATCACACTGCCGATTAAGTCCAACTTCCGCGAAGGCCTGGACGCCCTCGAGTACTTCATTTCCACGCACGGTGCCCGTAAGGGTCTGGCCGATACCGCTCTGCGTACCGCGGATGCCGGTTACCTGACCCGCCGTCTGGTGGATATTGCCCAGGACCTCATCATCAACGATGAAGACTGCGGCACCGACGAAGGCATTTGGATTCGCCGCTCCGATGATGTCGCGAAGCAGTCCTACGCCGAACGTATCTACGGCCGTGTCACGGCTGAACGCGTCGTCGATCCCGTCACCGGCGAGATCCTCTACGAAAAGGGCGAAATGCTTGATCATGACGCTGCCCGCCGCATTCAGGCGTCCAACGTTCAGGAAATGAAAGTCCGCTCCCCGATGACCTGCCAGCTGAAGCACGGCATCTGCGCCAAGTGCTACGGTATGGACCTCGGCCGCGGTAAGATGGCTGAGCTCGGCGCCGCTGTCGGTACCGTTGCTGCCCAGTCCATTGGTGAACCTGGTACCCAGCTGACCCTGCGTACCTTCCACTCCGGCGGTGTTGCCCAGGGCGGCGACATCACCAGCGGTCTGCCTCGCGTTGAAGAACTGTTCGAAGCCCGCCGCAACCCGAAGGGCGAAGCGATCATGTCCGAAATCGCCGGTAAGGTTACCGTCATGCGCAACGAAAAGTACGACGACATGCGCATCGTCCGCGTTGAGAACAGCGAACTCGTCTCCGATAAGTACACCCTCGAAGAGGGCTGGTACACCTGCGTTGAGGACGAAGAGCATGTTGAGATGGGCGATCCCGTTCTCGCGAGCCATGACGACCCGAATAATACCGTCGGTGCCGCGCATGCCGGTCAGGTCCGCATTGAGGACGACTCCGTGATCGTGACCTACGAAGTTCACAGCTCCGAGGAATACAACATCCCGACCAATGCCCGCTTGATGGTCAAGGACGGCGACAACATCACCGCCGGCACCCAGCTGACCGAAGGTTCCATGAACCCGCATCAGATCCTCAAGCTGAACGGCCGCGACGCCTGCCAGATGTACATGCTGAAGGAAATTCAGAATGTCTACAGAACTCAGGGTCAGAACATCAACGATAAGCACTTCGAAGTCATCATCCGCAAGATGCTCGGCAAGGTTCAGATCACCAGCGCCGGCGACTCCCAGTACCTGCCGATGGATGTTGTCGATTACCTGAGCCTGAAGGAAATCAACCGCAAGCTCGAAGAAGAGGGTAAGACCCCGGCGAAGTATACCGAGATCCTGCTCGGCGTCACGAAGGCGTCCCTCTCCACGGATTCCTGGCTGTCCGCGTCTTCCTTCCAGCACACCATCAAGGTCCTCGCCAGCGCCGCTATCGGCGGTCTGAAGGATCCGCTCTACGGTCTGAAGGAAAACGTCATCATCGGTAAGCTGATCCCTGCCGGTACGGGCTTCGTCCCCGGCCGCTTCGAACAGGGCGACCAGATCGTCGGCGACCAGCAGGCTGTCATCTCCAACCTGCCGACCGAGTAATCAATTCGAATGAAAGAGGCACCCAATCGGGTGCCTCTTTTTGAATTCGGGGGAATCCGCGAAAGGACGCGAGTCTGCGGGTCACCTCATCCACCGCGGAGCGGTCCCCCTTCCCCTCGAGGG
>CAVIKW010000021.1:0-18900 GCA_963643375.1 Flexilinea sp.
GGGAACATTATACAATGCAAATCCCGCCCGCGTCCGGGTTCGTGATAAAGGGGAAATGCGCCTATTTTTTCTCGAATCTCGAAATGTATGGTAGAATTGGATTCTGTAAGCCCTCATAGCCCAATGGATAGAGCATCGGTCTTCTAAACCGCAGGTTGCAGGTTCGAGTCCTGTTGAGGGCGCTTTTGTTTTAAATAAATACGCGCTCCGGTATTTGCGGAGCGCGTTTTGGTTTCGAATCAGTTCTTCACCACGAGCGCGATGCCGAGGTAGAGCATGAATGCCGACCAGACGACCACCGGCGTGAAGAGGTAGCCGCCGTAGCGGTGCGTGACCAGGTACATGAACCAGACAATCACCGCCAGGAGCAGAATCGCGATCGACAGCGCCAATACGCCCGGGAAGTTGACAACGCCGAGGAGCACGTAATGCCAGGCGAAGACCGCGGCGGCCAGGATGAGGCCGTTGGCGAAAATGTTCTGATGGCGTTTCGGGGTCATCTTGACGGTGTAGACGAAGTAACTGCCGACGGTCCAGAACAGGAAGAGCAGGCCCCAGATGACCATTGACGCGCCCTTGGTCGGGAATCCGCCGGGGAGGAGCACGGCTTCGCCGAGTTTGTCATAACCGGTGGTCGTAAGCAGGCGCAGAATACCGAGATAGGCGATGATGTTCGCGGCAACAGTGCCGAAGAAGTACGGGGATGTTTTTTTCAAAGAAGCCTCCTATAGGGGGATGATAGATAACGGAAGCGCGCAGCAGGCCGCGTATAGAATCAGCCCGCTGAGCGAAGCGCAGACAATCGCGGATCCGTGCCGGCTTTCGGCGAAACGGAGAAGCGCGGCGCCGATCAACAGGCACCCGGCGGCGGCGTACACGCCGGGGATGTCCGCTCCCGTCAGCAGCAGCACCGCGGCAGTCAATACCGCGATGCCGGCAAGTATTTCTATTATAAACACTTTCCGCTTTCCGACGGTAAGACTGCCGAGAATTGACACGCCGACAAAGAGCAGCAGCCGCAGCGGACGGAATTGCGCGCGGAGCGTGGCGAAGGTCGGAAGATACGAATACGGCTCACCGACACGTACCGAGACGATGAAGTTCGCTGTCAATCCCCACAGCCCCGCGAACAGCAGCAGCGGAAGAACCAGGGCGAGCGCCTTGTTCTTGACGGAGCAGGAAAGGGAAATCACCGCCAAAGCAAGCAGCGCGAAGAGCGCCGCCCGCAGCAGGAGCAGGAGCGCGGAGGTCTGCTGATTCGCGTCATACCAGAAGGGAGAGTCATTCGGGATCGCGAGCTCCTCGTGGAAGATCTCCATAACGGACGCTATCGTCCGCGGATCGGCAACGCTGCCGGTCAGCATATGCGTTCCGTCGGGGACACCCCCCTCCGCGTTCACGAAGACACTCGAGGTGAAATCCGCGAGGGTGGTTGATTCCAGCGCCTTGGCACAGCCTTCATCGAATGCGGCAATGCCGACGAGGTCGTGATCGGTAAACGAGCGGGAAATGAGGAACGCGTAACCCGCGTCCACGACGTTTTCCGTGTAAAAATACGGTTCCGTCTCGGTTTTGCCCTGTCCGAAATCCTCAACGGAGAGAACGACGAAACCGCGCTTCGCGAGCTCCATCGCCGCCTGATCCGCGGTGTAACGGTCGCCCACATCCCCGATGACAATCAGAACGCCGGGACGCTGATTCATCGATCCCGCCTGCAGCGGACGGTAGAGCCTTCCGCCGTAGAAAAAGCTCTGGTAGCTCTCGAGGTCGATATCGTGGACGAGGATGTTGCCGGAGTCGGTCTCAAGCACGCGGGAAGCGCCCGCCGCGATGAGGAAGGCGGAGACCAAGATCACCGTGAGCGTTGAGCCCTTCGGCGAATGTTTTCCGCGGCTCCACAGGATCAGCAGCAGCGCGAGGATGACCGTGAAAAGGACCGCCATTACTCAATGACCAGCGAACCGATATAGTAATCCATATTCTCAAGGAGCGGCTCGAAGTCGCTGCCGTCGACGCTGTTCCAGTCCACATCGGCCGTCAGCTGTCCGTGCAGGGACGCGCTCTTCAACGGGAACACCGCGCTGATGTAATACTGTCCGTCGCTGCTGATGCCCTGGAAGGTGTAATACAGATTAATCATGGAGTCGTCGGCGAAAATCGCGTCCTGCCAAGTGGTGACGAAACGGATGCCGGAGCCTCCCTCAAAGGTCAGCAGTTTCGGCAGGATCGTCACCAGGCGGTCGGTCACCTGATACGGCAGGAACGGCGTCTCGGTGTAGATATTCTCGAGCGTCGTGTAGCCCGAATTAATGTTATTCAGCATGTCGGAAAGCGCCGTGGAAATATCCAGCAAGTCCAGCGAAGTCTTGCTCAGGTCGTCGATCTTGTAAAACGTAATCTGCGGGGCAATGGCGGTCGTCGTGTTCGCGTAATCGGCGAGGTAGATTGCCATGTTCGCCACCTGGGCGGTCGCAATCTCCTGCGGGGTCGCGGTCTCGCTCGCGGCGATGTTGTCATCCACCTGCCAGCATTCCACATTTGAGGACGGCACATTCATCGTGAAATTGCCGCATTGGACGCGGACATTCTCCTGCGCCATGGCGGCGGTGCTGTTCAACAGCGCGAAAATTGCACAAAGGAAAGGAATCAGTTTTTTCATCGTTCGGCTCCTTTTGATCAAATATCTTTGAGAAGGTAATGTTCCCCGCGGTAGAAGCCCCGGGATTCATAATAACGGCGGGTGCCGATGGCGGCAATGACGGCCAGGCGTTTGAAACCGAGCTCGCCCGCGATTCGGCAGGCTTCTTCAATCAGACGGCTGCCCAGTCCGATATGCTGCGCGGCGCCCTGCTGTTCAATACCGACCGGGAGGCTCTGTCCGTAAATATGCACCTCACGGATCAAGGCACAGTCCACGAGGTCCGCGATCGGCGCGTTCTCGGGATGATCCGGAATGGACAGACGCAGATAGCCCGCCAGCCTGTCGTCCTCGGTGACGTACTGCAGGAAATGCTCGTCGGCATAGGCGGCGCGGTATTGGAAGTCCTGAATGCTCAGTTCATCGGGCGAAACCTGCTGCCCGCGGATCTCACGGCAGCGGATGCAGCGGCAGCGGGTGCCGTTGGCTTCCATGATGGATTTGATATCCATGCGCAGCGATGAACGGGTATTGCCGGCCACGACGTGATGCGCGGGGATATCGCGGATGACGCGGTTGACGCGGCAGTACGGCGGGATGGTCGGCTTGATCTCGGCAAGCAGCTTCGTGAGCGTCTCGAGGTCGTAAGGCTCGTACCGCCCCTCTTCCCATTCGGTGTAAAGATCCGTCCCGCGAAGCAGCTGCGTCGGGTAAATCTTGAGCTCATCCGGGCAGAAGCCGTATCCTTCCTCGGGCGTCATCCATAATCGCGCGAAGTCTTCAACGTCGCTCTCCGGTGTCGCGCCGAGCAGATTCGGCATCCAGTGCAGGACGATCTTGAACCCGGCGGCGCGGGCGAGAGCGACTTTCTCCAGCGCGTCCTTCACGGAGAGATTTCGCCGATTCTTGCGCAGGATTTCTTCGTTCAGGGATTGAATGCCGAGCTGCATCTTCGTCACGCCCAGCACGCGGAGGCGGAGCAGCGTCTCCGCGTCGAGCAGGTCGGGGCGGGTCTCAATGACCAGGCCGACGTTGCGGTGCTCGGCGGTCTCATTCAGGAGCTGGGCTTCTTCAAGCGTCTCGGAATCTTTGCCGTTCATGGCGTCAAAACAGCGGCGGATGAACCACTGCTGATATTCCCACTCGTAGCTCGTCCACGAACCGCCGAGGATCAGCAATTCGATCTTCTCGGTCGGATGGCCGACGGCTTCGTAGGCGTTGATGCGCGTCGAGACCTGGAGATAGGGGTCGAAATTGTTCTGAAAAGCACGCGCGGCGCCGGGTTCATCCGGCAGGTAGCTCTTCGGCATGCGCTCGTCGGTCGGGCAGAAGATGCAGTTGCCGGGGCAGGGCCACGGCGCGGTCAGCACGGTGACCGTCGTCACGCCGCTGAGGGTGCGGCCCGGCTTCATGCGAATCTTCGCCAGCAGCGCGGGATCTTCCTCAAGCTCGCCCGCCGCTACCATCTGATGATAAGCGGTGACGAGGGAATATTTCGAGACATTGTCTTTCCCGGGGACCGGGTTCTTGCGGATCGTCTCGAAAACGTCCGCGCCGTCCCGAATGAGCGGCAGAAGCTTTTTCGCCTGCTCGATGTATTCCGGGGCGTCCTTGCGGGAGGCTTTCCATTCCTCAAGACTGCGGCTCTTGAAATAAGAAGGGTCGTTGGTTTCGGTCATGTCAATTTCCCCGAATTTCGGAAACTTTGAAAATGCGGCTGAGCAGCTGCGCGCGGTCGTCGGGCTCCATGTAATGGCTGAGGGCGCAGTTTGTGAAGCGGATCGTCAGCAGCTCGGTATTGATATATTTGCCGTCATAGAAGACGTGGCGGTCGATGAAGGCCTCCGCGGTCTCGTCCAGATAGAAGGCTTGGTCGAAGAAGAGGTTGCCGAGGCCGAAATGCACGAAGCTGTCGGGGTAGACGTCGAACTCCATCGGGATGTGGGATTGACTGCCGCTGACAATGACAGCCCCGGCGTCATGTACGCGCTCGAAGTCGGAGCGCATGTCGTCCACCGGTTTTTCCTGATAGACTTCCACGTGCTGGAAGGTAACGATCGGAATAATGTCCTGCTCGCGGAGCTCCTTGATCTGCTCCACCATCAGGTCAATGTCGCAGTGAACGGCGCCCGGGCGGGTGTCGGAAGCGGCAGCGTAGCCGATCTCCTTGCCGTTGCAGCCGAGGAAGGCGAAGGTATTGCCGTTGTGGCTGATGATCAACGGCTGCTGCGCTTCGGTCTTGTTATGCCCGCCGCCGTAGTAAGGAAGGCCGGCGTCGTCGTACATATCCAGCGTGAATTCAACCGCCTCGTCGCCGAAATCCTGGAAATGATCGCCGTCAAGCTCCAGCACATCTACGCCGATGTCTTCCAGCAGCGCCATGTACGACGGCTTGCTGCAGAAACGCAGGGCGGCGTAGTCCGCCTGATTCTCGGCGCAGACTTCGGCGAAAGGAACTTCGTTGTTGACGTGAAGGATGTCCGCCTCGATCAGCGGTTCGCGAATCAGGGACGCCGGGTAGAGCGGGTCGAGGTCCATGTATTGCGCGGTCGAACGGACCATCGCCGTTACACCGGTCAGAACGACGGTCGTCAGTTTTGAGGCGTCGCGGTTCTGAACGGGGAGCGCGGTCACGTCGGTGTTTTCATCCGCGCCGAAGACAGCCGTCAGCGGCCAGGTGTCCGGGTCGAATTGGTTCGAGAGGATGTTCAGGCCGTCGAGGGTGATGACCTTGCGCTGCGGGCCGATCTCCTCGAATGGGATCAGGCTCCACGACGTTTCCGGGTCGTAAGGTTCGGTGGTGATATGATTCAAATCCGGGTCCGAACCGAACGCCGCGGTCAGGTCCTCAATCACCTGTTCGGAAGCGAGCACACGGTCAACGCCGTCCGCGATGGAATCACATTCGCCCTTCCAGAAGCAGGAGAGCTCCTCAAAGCTCACTTCATCGGTCACAGTCATGTAAGGAGCGGTCAGCGCGTAGACCCGGCGGTAGGCTTCGGGTTCATCCTGCGCGCACACAGCTCCCTGCAGCAAGAAGAATAAAGAAAGAACAATAAGAATTGATTTTTTCATAAGCTCTTTTCCATCAATATTCGTCGACAAAAGTGTCAATGATCCACCATCGATTCCAATAAAGCAGCAGGAACACGATGAAGGGCAGGACGAAGTTCAGGTTTTCAATCGGGTTCAGGAATGAGAAGATCGTCAGGTGCAGGATCCATGGGAAAACGAACGACGCCAGCCACAGCACCAGGCAGTAAATCTGTCCCTTCCGCTCCCAGCGCAGCACCATTTTATCCATTGTGTAGACCGCCGGGATCCACAGGATATAAAGATGCTTGCCGAGGTTCGGGATGCCGACGAGGAAGCCGACCGTCAGCGTCAGCGCGAGGACCCATTCCATGGCCTCGCGGCTGCCCTTCGCGTTCAGCACCCATTCGATAATCATAATCACGAACAGCACACCCGACACAGCCCAAGCAATACGGCCGCCCAACTCCGACTGCCAGGTTTCGATGATGCGGGAAAGGTTGTTGGGATTGAGGTGCTTCAGGTAGTACAGCATCGAGCGGAGGAAGGGCACGTACCAATTCGTCTGGAACAGCATCGCCACCATGAAGAGCAATGCCATCACCG
Source organism: Flexilinea sp. (assembly GCA_963643375.1). Taxonomy (GTDB): domain Bacteria; phylum Chloroflexota; class Anaerolineae; order Anaerolineales; family Anaerolineaceae; genus Flexilinea. The sequence goes on from CAVIKW010000021.1 coordinate 6,278, forward strand.
CCGCGAACCACGCCGCGGCCGTTCCGCGGCCGTTATTCAGGCACCAGATGAGGATCCAAAGCACCGGCAGCAGGGTAAGGCTGGGCTTGAGCGTACAGAAAGCGAGCATAATGCCCGCCAGCTCATATTCATCATCCTGCAGGGCGGATATCGCGATCAGCATGAAGGTAATCGCGAGGATCGAAATCTCCCCTTCAATCAACGCGATGACGCCATAATAACAGGCCATCATCAGCGTAACGCAGACCGCGTGGGGCGTCAATTTATTCGTGATTCGGAACGCGGGAATCAGCTTGATCCCGGCGTAGATCAACGCGGCTTGCAGCAGCAGACGCCAAAGGATCAGCGCGGTCTTGAAATTATCAATAAAGGCGAAGGGAATCACCGGCAGCACCGCGTAAAGCGGGAGCGAGAACCCGCTCAGGTTCGGATTGTCCGGGTACTTATTCCGAACCTGTTCCACGAGCGCGTCGTCATACGGGTTTTCACCCTGCGCGAGCAACACACGCCCCGAGAGCCAATAGCTGTAAAAGCTGCTCCCGTAATCTGTTTTCGCGGCGAAGAAGATGTTCGCCGCGATCAGGATCACGCCCAGAATGATGCCCCCGGCAAGCATTGAAGGGCGGAACGCGTATAATTTGCGAAGCGGAGAGTGATTCATTTTCCCGCTTAGATACTCACCTGATAAATGCGATGACGTTTATTGATCTTCAGACCGAGGTTTTCCATTTCCTGGCGGATCTGGGCGGCGGAGTCAGCCATCTGCACGCATTCAACCGTCTTGAACTGCGGATTCTCTTGGAAGACTTTCAGCATTTCGGTATAAAGCAGGGCCGTGCCGCCGCGTTTTTGATATTCGGGCAGAACGCCGATGCCGTTCAGGCAGGCGTTATCGGCCTTCTTCATCTCCAGCAGCAGATCAATAATCAGCGCCGGGGTCAGCGAACCGTGGTGGCGCTGCATGGCGGCGGAGAGGTCCGGGAAGTTGACCAGCAGACCGATCGGATCGTTGTCATCGTTGGCGAGAATACGGATCAGTTTCGGGTCGACCATCTTCAGCACATTTTCAACGAAGAAGTCGAATTCGGCGTCGCTCATCGGGAAATATTCCCAGTTGTCCTGGAAGGACTTGAAATACATCGCGGCGATGTTATGCGCGTCTTCCATGATATCTTTGCGGCTCTTGTAGATCTTTGTCTTGATCGTACCGCGCTTCTTGACGATGTCCGCGACTTTGAACGCCTTCTCCGGGAGGTTGAATTCATCAACGTTGAAAGACATGGAGACGAACTCGTTAATGCGGGTCCAGCCGTAGGTCTCGTACAGCTTCTGGTAATACGGATAGTTGTAGCAGGACATGTTCATCAGCTGGCGGTACTCGAATCCCTCAACCAGAACGCCGTAACCGTCAAACAGGCCGAAGCCCTTCGGACCCATCATCTTGTCGAGCCCGCGTTCACGGGACCATTCGGCGGCTTTGTCGAAGAGCGCATTCGCCACTTCCTGGTCGTCAATGCTGTCGAAAAGGAAGATGTCGGAGCCGTTCTCGTGATGATATTCGTTGTACTTGCGGTTGTTCAGCACGGCAATGCGGCCGACCATCTTGCCGTCCTGCCACGCGGTGAAGAAATCCGCCTCGGAATGTTCATAGTAAGGGTGCTTCTTCTTGTTCAGCATCACTTCCACGTCCCCGCGGAACGGCGGAACCCAATTCGGGTCGCCTTTGTAGAGGTCATAATGGAACTGCACGAACTCTTTCACCTGTTTTTTGTTATCGCAATCGACTAAGCGGATTTCAACCATTTCATTTCTCCGATAATTCGTAAGGATAGATGTTAGAATTTTATCCCAAATTCGCGCAAAAACACAGGGTTTATTATACGGGTATAAAAAAACGGGCGGCCGAAGCCGCCCGTTTGGGTCAAAACTAATTATTTACTGTACTTCAGCTGCAGATATTCATCCGCGGCCGGACCGAAGACCTTGTGCAGGAGCAGGTCCTTGTTGTCCTTGACGAACGGCAGATCTTCGACATCTTCCAGACCCGGCATCAGGTAGGAAGCAGGGCGGTACTTCTTGATCTCGGGATCGTCGCCGCAGACCTGGTGCAGGACTTCCTGGTTGACGGGAGCCGGGGTCTTACCGAACTCGCCGAGGAGGATCATGCGGAATTCATTGGAACAGAAGGAGTAGCGGGCGCCGGTCATGACGTTGTAGGCAGCCTGCGTACCGACAATCTGGGAGGTCGGGGTGACGAGCGGAACATAACCGACATCGGCGCGGACGACCGGGATTTCCTTCATGACGTCGTCGAGCATATCGTCGGCGACGCCCATGCCCTTCAGCTGCTTCTGCAGGTTGGAGAGCATACCGCCCGGGATCTGGCTTTCGAAGATGCGGTCATCGTAGCCCGGGTAATCCAGCTCGGACATGATGTCGCGGCTGATCTTGATCGCGGAGTCGAGGTCGTCCTTCTCGATGGCGTTGACCATCTCGGCAACCTTGGCGCGCGGAACGTCTTCGAAGCGGACCGGCTTGCGGCGGAACTTGCCGAAGGACGGGATGGAGTCCTTGAGTTCCTCGAAGATCACACGCAGCTCGTCCTGAGCGCGGGAGATGGCTTCCTTGTCCAAACCATGATCGAAGCCCATTTCTTCGGCGACGATGGCCATGACTTCAATCGGGGAGTGGGACGGACCGCCCGCGAACGGGGAAATGGAGGTATCCATCGCATCAATGCCGTACTTCATCGCGAGGGCAAGGTTGACGATGGAGACGCCGGTCGTGGAGTGGCTGTGCAGGACGATCGGGACATTCAGCTCTTTCTTCAGAGCCGGGAAGAGGACAGCGGCATCCTTCGGATGCAGCAGGCCGGCCATATCCTTGATGGCGATGCGGTCAACGCCTTCGTTCTCGAGGGTCTTGGCGTAGTTGATGAAATATTCGGTGGTGTGGACCGGGCTGGTCGTGTAGGACATGGTCGCTTCGACCTTGCCGCCGTACGCCTTGGTGGCGATGATGGCCATGCGCAGGTTGCGGACGTCGTTCAGGGCGTCGAAAATGCGCATGTTGCCGGAACCGGACTCGATGCTCTGGCGAATGAAAGCGCAGAGGACATCATCCGGATACGGGTTGTAGGCGAACAGGTTCTGACCGCGGAGCAGGGACTGAATCTTCTCGCCGCCGCCCAGGCAGTCGCGGAACTTTTCCAAGCGTTCCCACGGGTCATCGCGGGTGAAGCGGATGGCGGAATCCAGCGTGGCACCGCCCCAAAGCTCGAACATGTTGTAGCCGGCATCTTTGATGATCGGCAGAACGCGCATACACTGCTCCGTGGTCATTCGGGTCGCGGCGCAGCTCTGATGACCGTCTCGGAGGGTTACATCATTAAAATATACTCTTTTTGCCATATTATCTCCTGTTGGCATTTCAATCGCCGCTGTTATCCGCGGCGGGAAGGGAACTACCATTCGCGCGAAACCAAATCGCACACTTATATAATACTCGAATTCACGGAAAAAATCAATGTATATTCTGTCATCTAAGCACGTTTACGGCTATCACGGCCCGCCTGACTCAGAACATCCCCCAATCCATGTCGAAGCCCTCCTCCGCCATGCTTTCGTCCCACATGTCCATGCGGAAGTCCATGTGCACCGACTTGTCAAGGCACTTCTCCGCCTTCTCGCGGACCTCCTCGATGAGCTGCGGGCCGTAGGGACAGAACGGGGTCGTCAGGATCATGGTGATCATGAAATTGCCGTCCTGCATGCGGACCACGTTGCGGATCAGCCCGAGGTCGATCACGCTGTACCCGAGTTCCGGGTCTTTCACATCACGCAGCGCGTCCTTCAGCAGCGCTGCCTTTTCCGGGTCTTCGGATGTAAAATCCCATACCGCGGCGTTCTTTTTTCCTTCTGCCATGTTTCACTCCTTAGTTTTGTACATCTACAAAAATTTCATTTTCCATCAAATAACGTCGGATCGGCTCGATCCCTTTTTTATCAATAATCACCGAAGTCGGGTTCACCTGCTGCAGGATCCATTTCTCGAGCTTCGGCTCGTCCAGCAGCCGCTCCATGATCTCCGCCCCCGGCACGGTCAACAGCGTCGCGGTGTAAATCGCCGCCGGGATGGCACGCTTCGCGTCGTCTTCCAGCAGGTTCCGCAATGTCGGCGGAACGGATTCATTCGAGAATCGGCGCAGCAGATTGAGGAAGGCGCCGCGGGTGATCCCGGCGTGTTCGGCCGAGGCGAGGGACTGCGGGGTGACGCGGAAGGTGCAGACGTCTGCCTTCCGTTTCTCAAGCTCGCAGCACCGCGCCGCCATGTAGCGGAAGTACCGCGGCACTTTATCCGTGCAGGTGATGAGGCCGTCGGTCCCGATCGTCGGGCGCTGCTGTTCCAAATTCGGCTTCTCTTTGATCTCGGCGGAGACTTCGTCCGCGGCGGATTCGGTCAGGAAGAACAGGCCTTCGCGGCTGATGCGGAAGGCGGCGGGTTTCGTCTTCTCCGAATCGGACCACGCGGGCTGCGTGATGCCGAGCCAATACAGCGGTCCGAAGATGAGGAAGAACAAATACACGCCCTCGAACTGGAACCACGAGCTCATCCCGTGAAGGTCGTTGCCGTCCGCGTCCAGAACGGTCCAGAGGTCCTCGGCGAAGCATCCGCGTAGGAATTGGCTGTCCGCCTTCTTGACCGCGGCGATGAATCCGTTCAGGCTCCACCAGGTATCGGGCGCGAGGGCCTCGATCAACTTCAGCGCGGCGTTCCGCACCTTCGCGAAGCTGTACCGCGGCGCGGTCACAATCGTCAACCGCGCGGGATCCTCCGCGAGCTCTTCGTAACGTTCGGACATCCGCCAAGCGTGCAATAGGCGCAGCCGGGCAGCCGTGCGGTTCTCCACCAGGAAGACGCGTATCGCCTCGGCGTCGGCGTTCCCGGCTTCGTCAAACATGCCGCAGTCGGTCATCAACGCTTCCATGAAGCGCAGTTCCGCCGCGGGAACATCCGTGCCGGGATAAGCGGCGGCGCGTCCGTCCCGCTTGAATGCCGCGGCCAGCGTCAGCAGATCCGGCAGCGATTCATCCGCCGGAACCGCGGCTGCCGTCTCGGCGGGAACAGCGGGGCGCACGATAAGCTCCGGCGCGGGCGCCTGTTCGGCGGTGCTGTCCGCGGAGAGGAATACGGCGAACGCCTTGGCGAGGTCGTCCGGCATCTCGAAATACTCCGTCAGGCCGTCCGCCTCCGCGCGGGTGGTTCGGTAGATCAACCCGCGGTACCACAGGTCTTCGGTGGCGGAAACGGTATGCAGCCAATATTTCTCGCGGAGGACCTGATTGATGCCGGTGACGCGAAGCACGCCGAAGCGGGCTTCAAAGACGGATGTCGTCTCACGGTTCTCGTGTCCGAGCAGCCAACGGATGGCGTTCACCGACTCCGGCGGGAGCTTTTCGCAGAGCCGCCGCAGCCGGGCTTCATCGAGCATGGCCGGGCAGAGCAGGCGGATGAGCTCTTCATAATTCGGCTTCGTCCGCAGCTTCAGCCAGTGTTCGGCGATGATCGGCAGAAAGCGGGTATTGCAGCGGTAAAGCATCTGCCGCAGCAGCATCAGCGGACCTCCGCCATGTCCAGGACTTCGATGTAATCCTCAACCTCGATCCCGGCCACGATCACATCCATCGGGTCCGCGATCGGCGTCTCAACATCCGCGCCGGGTTCAAGAGTCTTATTCAACACATAGATGCTCCGGTTCATGAACATCCACACCAGGCGGTCTTCATCCAATCCGCGTTTGGCAACGGAGCTGCCGCCGGAGTCGCCTTCGTTCGCCTTGTAGAAGCGCGGGTACATCGCCCGGCCCTTGAGGATGACGAGCTCGTCGGCGGAATATTCGGCGAGGACCGTTTCCGCGTTCGGGGAGACGGATTGCCATTCCGCGAGCAGCTCTTCTTCCGTCCCGTCTCCGCAGCGGTAAGGGATGCAGCGGTCGCAGAACGGCAGGATGAGCCCAATCACAAGCAGCACAGCCGCCGCGGGCAGCAGCTTCGCCTTCCGTTCGGGCAGCACTTCCGCTGTCTTGTCATCGCGTTTCAGATTGAGGAAGAGGCCGCAAAGCCCGGTGAGCAGGCATTCGCAGCCGAGGCCGAAATAAAACAGCAGCACCCAATCCACCGGCAGGATGAAGCGGAAGCCGGAGTTCAAGGCGAGCGCGGAGCCGGCGTTGTAACAGAGATGCGCGAGCAGCGGATACCATCCCGCCCGCCCGGCACGGCGCACCGCGGAGGCAATACCCAGCGCGATGACGGCAAGATACAGCGCGATCAGCGGCAGATTCCCGCGGATCGTATTCGAAGCGTTCTCGCGGTACCAGAAGAGCGAGCTGTCGTAAAAAAGCTCATCCGCCTCGTTCACGGATTCATCCCGCACCGGCAGGACCAGCAGCGAGGAAATTTCATTATTCAGGAAATGCGCCCCGGCGGCTTCAATCACTTCGCCCGGGTGCGACAGAATCAATTCCGGCAGCCCGACGGTCGTATCCGTCTCGCCGACCGCGCTGCGGTAGAGCTTCACCAGATATTGGCTCTCGGACATGTCCGCGTTGACTGTCGTATTCGGGAAGAGGATTCCGTACACCGTCCAAGGAGCGAAGACGAGGATCAATCCCGCCGTGCTCAGAAGAATGTGCTTGATTGACTTCGAGAAGCGCAGCCCGGAGCAGAGCATCAGCAGCCACAACGCCGGAACGAGGATCGCGCATTGCGTCCGCAGCAGCATAGCCGTCCCGATCGATCCTCCGCAGAGCAGCGCCCACAGGGATTTCTTCGGCGACTTCATCCATTTCAGGCCGAAATAAACCACCACGCAGACAAGCAGCGCGGTCGGCAGGTCCGACATGAAGAGGCGGGAGTTCGATACCTGCACCAAAGGCGTGACGCGGATGGAATAAATCTCGCGCCAGATCACCCAAGCACCGGCAAGCAGGCCGCCGCAGGGGTGTTTCAGTTCCCGGCCGATCAGGTACACAAACGCCGGGATCAGTGCCAGGAGCATAATCTGCCCATTCGTCACCCGCATGTAATCATTGCCGAAAATCGCGTGCAGCAGCGCGAGGAAGGCGGCGTACAGCGGACGGACAACCGTCAGCCCGCTGCGGAAGCCGTTGCCGATGAGAATGGACTGCGCCAGCAGATCGTAATTCTCGGCATCGGAGGCGGGGTAGAAATTATAGTTCGGCGCCCGCAGGGCCGGCGCGAAGTAGCTCCGTCCCTCGAAGGCGGTCGTCTGCCAGAAGTACACCGCGGCGGCCCATACCAGAACGGGCACGAGCGGCGTCACGAGTTTTCCGCAGGACTTCCGCAGGAGTATATACAGCGGGAGCAGGGGGAGCAGCACCAGCAGCGGGACGACGAGATGTCCTTCAAGAAGGGAGACACCTTGACGGTAAAACGTTCCCGAAATGGCGGTCAGCCCGATCCCGGTATTCAGCGCGAACAGGACCGCGCCGCCCATTACGAGGAAGCTCAGCGGGAGAATCAAATCCGCCGCGCGGAATTCATGCTTCCGCAGGGCGTTCGGCAGGGCGAAGAGGAAATACAGCAGGACGAAGCCCGCGGCCCAATACATGAGCGGCGCGAGGCGTTCGGAAAGCGCGCGTTCGAATGCCGTCCGTCCGACCGGAGGCGACAGCAGGATCTTTCCGACAATCAGCGCGCACATCAGCACATACGCGGCAATTCCCCCCGCGGAGCGCAGACGGCGTGCGGCCTTTTCGGATTTGAATGAGGCAATTGCCGCCGCGGCGCAGATTAAGATCAGGCAGAGAATGCCGGCGCAGAGGGCGAGTTTGCTTTTTGACAAGCCGAACAGGAACGCGGAGCGGCTCTCGGATGCCATTCGAACCGTCCCGACGAGCGCCGCGATCCCTCCGCAGCCCGCGAGTGTCCAGAAGATTCCGTTGTTTCGTTTCATACGCCCTATTATACATCGAACCGCCTCTCCCCGCCCGAATTTGCCCACGGAGCGTTTATAATAGAAGGCATGAACACTACCGAACTGCTGTCACCCGCGGGTAATTACGAATGCTTCCTCGCCGCGATGAAAGCCGGGGCGGACGCGGTCTACCTCGGCGCGTCCCGTTACGGCGCGCGTGCCTACGCCGGCAACTTCTCCGAAGAGGAGCTGCTCACCGCGTTGGATTACGCTCATCTCCATGACAAGAAAATCTACCTCACGGTCAACACCGTGATGAAAAACAAAGAGCTCGACGGCCTTTACGAATTCATGCTGCCGTTCTATCGGAACGGTCTCGACGGCGTGATCGTGCAGGACCTCGGCGTCATCCGCTTCTTCCGCGAGGCCTTTCCGCTGCTGAATGTCCACGCCAGCACGCAGATGGCCGTCAGCGGGACGGAAGGTGTCCGCCTTTTGAAAGAACTCGGCATCACGCGCGCCGTCCTCGCCCGCGAATTGACTTTGAAAGAAATCGCCGCCATCAAACAGGACACCGGCATGGAGCTCGAATGCTTCATCCACGGCGCCATGTGCTACTGTTATTCCGGCAAATGCCTGTTCTCCAGCTTCCTCGGGGACCGCTCCGGGAACCGCGGACGCTGCGCGGGGACCTGCCGGCTGCCGTACAACAATCAATATCCGCTCAGCATGAAGGATATGTGCACCATCGAGATTCTGCCGGAGCTGATCGCGGCGGGGATTGATTCGCTGAAGATCGAGGGGCGGATGAAGGCGCCGGGCTACGTCGCGGGCGTCACCGGGATTTACCGCCGCTACCTCGACCGTGTTCATGAAGGGAAATACCGGGTCGCCGCGGAGGACCTCAAGGAGCTGCTGACGCTCTACACCCGCAGCGGCAACTGTTCGGGCTACTACAAGGAATACAACGGCCGCGACATGATCACTCTCGGCAAGCCCTCGTACGAATCCGCGGATGACGACACGATGGCGGCCTCCTTCGCGAAATACACCGCCGACAGCGGGAAGATCGGTCTCCGCGCGGATGTATCCGTCTTCGCCGGCTGCCCGGCTTCAATGACGCTCTCTGACGGCAAAACCGCCGTCACCGTCTCCGGGGCGGAACCGCTTCCCGCCGAACGCCAGCCGATGACGGAAGATACGCTCACGAAGCAGCTGCTCAAGCTCGGCGACACGCCGTATGAATTCGATTCCTTAGAGATTGCCCTCGGCGAGGGACTTTTCATGCCGGTCCGCGCGCTCAATGAACTGCGCCGCGCCGCGGTGGATGCCTTTACCGAAGCCAAACTCGCCCCATTCCGCAGACCCGATCCCGCCCCCGCCGCGTCCGTGAATCGCTCTGCGGTCAAGCCGGCCTGGAAGCCGGCGATTCACTGCATGATCGCGGACCTCGTCCAGCTCCCGCCGCTGCTTGGGCGGAAGGAAGTCGACATCATCTCGATCCCCGTTCAACTCGCGCCGTCATTCGACGAACTCCGTTCCCTTTCGGATAAGATCCGCGGCCGGGGAAAGAAGTATTACGGCTGCCTGCCCTACGTTATTCGCAAAGGATACTTCGCCCGCAGTCCGTACTTCGCGGAGGCAGTCTCCGCCGGGCTTTTCGACGGCATCGTCATCGACAATTACGAATCCCTGTGGTATCTGCGCCGCGAGCTCGGATACACCGGACCGATCCTCGGTGATATTCATCTCTACTGCCTGAACGACAGCGCCGTCCGCGCCTTCACGGAGCTCGGCGTTGACACCCTCACCGTCCCCGTGGAGCTCACCCGCGGAGAGGCCGCGGGGCTGCTTCCCGGCAGCTATGACTGCGTCGTCTACGGCCGCATTCCGCTGATGGTCTCCGCGCAGTGCCTGAACAAGACCCTGACCGGCTGCACCCATAAGCCCGGCCTGCACAAAATCATCGACCGCAAAGGCACCGCCTTTTATTACAGGAATGAATGCGGGGAATGCGTGAACACGATTTACAACAGCGTCCCCCTCTTCCTCGACCGCGCCGATGCGGAGTTCCTCCCCATCGGCGTCACCTCCCTCCGTCTGATGTTCACCACCGAAGACGCGAAGTCGACGTCCGCATGCCTGGATGGGTGGCTGTCGGGCGGATGCCCGCAATCCTTCACCCGCGGCCACCGGATTCATGGGGTGGAGTAGGAATTGATACAGGAGGCCGATATTTCATTCATAAAGGGTACGATTATCTAAATGCTCTTTACGGATACGCAGGAAAAGGCTCTTGACGATTTTCCCGGAATATTCAGCCTTCCCTTTTGGGAAAATGCTTGTAATTTCGGGAGGGTGACAAAACAGCCGCGATAAGTTGCATTTTCCGTAAAACGACGTCTTATACAAACCCCATCGTTCTTTTTACCTTCCCGGTGCTGCTGAGGTCAATTCCTTCTTCGGAAATGTACTCTTCAACGTCATCAAGGATGATCGTATTATCTTCCGCGAACTTTTCCGTCCTTAAATTCTGATTCATAATGACTTGATCGAGAATATTCCTGACGGTTCTCGCGTTGGCGAAATTCGGGCGGTTTCGGTAATAATCCGTGATGTCCAGTATTTTCTCAAGAGCGGCGTCCTCAATAACATATCCCTTCTTTTTTAGGAACAAGTTCGCGATTTGACCGAGTTCGCCGCGTGTGTAGTCCGGGAAATTCAGGGTGAATTGAATCCTCGATTCAAAGCCGGGATTCGCGCTCAGCAGGTTGTTCATTTCATCCTTATAACCGGCAAGGATAACGCAGAATTGGCCGCGTTTGTCTTCCATTTCTTTCAAAAGAACAGCGACAGCCTCGTCGCCGTAATTCGTGCCGGAACCTCCGGCGGAGAGCGAACCGCAAAGCGTATAGGCTTCATCAACGAACAGAACGCCGCCCATTGCTTCGTCTACTTTTGCTTTGGTTTTCGGCGCTGTTTGGCCGACGTATTGCCCCAAAAGACCGTGTCCATCGGTCTCTACGATCTTGGCTTCAGCCAGAACGCCCGCGTCATACAAAATTCTTGAAAGAATGCGGGCGACTTCGGTCTTGCCGGTGCCGGGATTCCCGTAAAAACACATGTGAAGATTGAAGCCTTCGTCGTTCTTGTTCTTCTTGCCGTAGGCTTTTATCTTTTTTATCGTGCGCTTAATGCTGTCAAGCCCGATCAGCCGATCAAGCTCTTCTTCGCCGGTAAGGATCTTTTTCCGGTTGCCTCCTGTTGAAATCGGAAGGTTGACCTTAGCGTCTTGGATGTACTTGTTGACATCAACAATGCCGAGCTCATGGTCGTTTGTTCCGGCGCAGCGCATATTCTGGCACATGATGACCTGGTCAAGAATGTTGCGGACTTCGCGGGCGTTGGCGAAGTTCGGCTCTTTGCGCTTGATGTCCAGGATATCGAGAACGCGATCCATGGCAGGGGTGCCGATTGTGTATTTTCTCTTGTCGAGCATGAGATCCGCGATGCTTCGAAGTTCGTCCCGAGAGTAGTTCGGGAAGTCCAAGACGAATTGTATCCGCGACTTAAACCCGGGATTGGAGGAAAGCATTTTCAGCGTCTCATTTTTATACCCGGCAAGTATTACGCAGAATTTTCCCCGATAATCTTCCATGGCTTTCACCAAGGTATCGATGGCTTCTTTGCCGTAGTCCGTGATATTACCGCCGGAATTTCCGTCGAGAGCGTAAGCTTCATCAACGAACAGCACGCCGCCAAGCGATTCGGCAATCACGCGGCTCGTTTTCTCCGCGGTGGCGCCGAAGTATTGGCTGACTAGGCCGCTGCGGTCAACCTCGATCACTTTATTGGTAGGCAGAATTTTGTTCTCATACAGAATATCGGCAATATAGCGGGCGACTTCGGTTTTACCGGTGCCGGGATTCCCGAGGAAGCACATATGAATGTTCAGGTCGTCACTGTCTTTATTCGCAAGGGCGTAGGATTTGATCTTTTTGATGCTCTCTTTGATTCCCGTAAGGCCGACCAGCCGGTTAAGCTTCTTCTCGCTCTCGCCGATATTGATAAATTTCGCCCCGACAGGGACCAGAAAGCCGAATTTATCAAGCCCGATCAAGTCTTTATAAAGCTCGAAAAGTTCATCCTCGGTTTTGCCGCTCATCAGCGAATGCAGGTCTAATGCCTCATTGATTTCGGAATACCGCTGCCGCAAATCCGCGCTGATATCCGCGAACAGTTCCGCCTCGCTCTTGCTGCCGGCTTCCGTCAGGTAGGTATAGCTCCGATCGAACAGCGGCGCGCTCATAATCAACTCAATGCCGTGCCACAGACAGGTCAGCATTTCTATTAATTCATCGGAGCCGCTGTCGGTAATATCGACCACGTATCTCTTCGCAAGGATCGTCTCAGTCTCGGCAATGGCTGCCGTCAGCTTGTCTCTGCAGGCAGCCTCGTCGGTGAAATTAATGCCGAGTTTTTGTGGATGATATTTATGAATACTCCCGTAAAGATTGTTGCTCCGAATGAACTTCGCGATCTTATTCGCGAGTTTTTCAATTCGGTCAAGAAGCTCCTCTGCGTAAAGCCAAAGGGATTTGTTCGTCGTTTCAGCGTATTGAAGAGAGACCTTGGGCCGCTGTACGGGAATCAGCTCCGGCGTGAGGCCCGGAACGAACTTGGACGCG
>CAVIKW010000021.1:18960-23638 GCA_963643375.1 Flexilinea sp.
GCACTTCGTCGTACCGAGTTATCTTTTGATCAAGCTTCTCGAAGGAAACAGGATAGGTCTTTGAAAAATCGGAAGTAAAATGCAGCTTCAGCTGCTCTGTCGTTTCCAGCAGATTCCGCAGGAAATCCTCCGTTCGGTCCCGACCGGACACATATTTGAGGATCATGCCGTAATCGGGGAAGCGTTTGTCGTCCTTTTCTTTCCCCTCGAATTCAAGGTCTTCCCGTGTGACGGAGCAATCCTCCAGGCGGGAGATAAAGCCTTCAATCTCTGAGGTCAATTTATCTTTGCGGTCGTAAGGTGTTGCGAACATCTTGTATCCGCATACCGGGCAGGAACAGGCGTCTTCGCTCTCTTTGACAGCGCCGCAGCTGACGCATTTATATTCGGCCATGCTCAATCAACTCCGAGGGCTTTACGCGCCGCGTCAAGCGGGGTGCTGTAGAAAATGACGGAAATTCCGTCCTTTGCGGCGGATTTCAGCTTGTCGTATTTCTCACGGCTCTCTTCCGGAAGCATGATCCTTTTCGCGCCGGCGTTCGAAGCCGCGACGAAGATCTCATCAAGCTCTGTCGTGATCGGCATCATGCTGCCGGACATAACCACACGGCCGCAAATTACCAGCGACGGCAGCACGGCTCTTTTCGCGAGACCGGAGAAAAGGCCGACGACCTCCGCGACGGAAATCTCATCGCTGACGCCTCTGTTCTGCAGATCATTGAAATACAGGCTGTAATCAAAGTCCTCGTAAGGAGAGGTAATAATCTTCCGCGCGTTCTCGCCGAAGTAATTGAATGCCGCCGTGATTCCGTCACGGACGCTTTTCGTAGAATGCCCGAGGCCTTCGACGTTCTTGAAGCTGAGCGTCCCGGTCCCGGAAATCAATTTATTCTCCAGCCTGTAAACGCCCAGAACGTTGTTGACGGATTTGCCGATGCCGTAGACATACCCCGGCGCTTCGAAGCCGTTGAAGATGAGCGTGCCGTTGGAGATTTCCGGGAGATCCACAATGTGTTCCTCGCCGGTTTCCAAATCAATAAAGCCGAGTTTGACGTCGCTGAATTCGCCGGGCGTCATCTTGCGCAGCTGCTCTTTTACGCGTCGGCGGCACTCAATGGCGTACTCCAGAATCTCGCGGACTTCTTCCTTGGTCATGCGTTCATCGGGATAGATCAACTTCGCGAGGCCTGAGAAGGTCCTGCCGACAGCGATCGTGTCGCGGGTGTTGAACTGACTGTTCAGCGAGAAATACTCGGCGAAGGAATTCGTGAAGTCGTATTTCCGCATCGCGTGACAGAATTCCGAGAAGCAGTCGGAGATCAAGCCGTAGCGTTTCGTGAACAGAGTTGAACGGAGCTTCGGCGTTTCCCATCCCGGCAGGTAGGCATGAATTCTGTCGAAGAAGGCGGAGTCGTTATTGAACTCCTCGGGGAACGGCTCGAATAGGTTCGCCGTGCGCATCATGTCCGCGACGCTGCGGAAGGTGTTGCCTTCGAACGCGATGGAGGCGTCGGAGCTGATGGTGTCGGTGCCGCGGGCGAAGCTGCCGTTGGCCATGTAGTTTTTCATGATCTGAATCATATCGCCGCCGGCTTTGGTAATGCCCGCGACTTCATCGAAGGCGATGCAATCCCAGTTGCCGACGAGACCGACTCTGCGGGAGGCCATGTTGTAGAACATGTTGGAAACCGTTGTCGTACCGCTGCTCATCAGAATGGAATACGGCGAAAGTTCGCTGTAGACATGCGACTTCCCGGTGCCGCGGGGGCCGAGCTCGACCAGGTTGTAGTTCCGCTGAATAAACGGCACGAAACGCAGCAGATAGTGCAGCTTCTCCTTTTCGGTAAGCTCATCCGGCTCGTAGCCCGCGCTGCGGAGAAGCAGCGACACCCACTCATCTTTCGTGAAGTTGGGACGGGCGTCCTTGATCTCATCCAGGTCCAGGTTCGGCATCTGGATCGGCTTCAGGGAGGAAATCACAAACGGAGAGTCGTACTTGGACTTCTTCCCCTTGGCCTTCTTCTTCCGTTTCTGATTGCCGAAGATACTCTCCTCAAAAAGGTCGTCGGCGTCATCATCGTCTTTATTGAGACCGACGTATTCCATCTTGACGATGCACCAGATCCCGCCGATGAGAAGCTTCTCGTTGTGCACGACCAAATCGGATGAAACCTCGAACGGGTCCATCCGCAGGTTCGTGAAGCGGGCGATGTATTTGTCCTCACGGTCATCAAGCACGACCGTGATCTTGTCGATGATCGTATATTGGCCGTTCTCCTTGATCTTGGACTTCACGTATTCGCTCTGATCGGGGCGGACGTAGTTCTCGCTCAGAATTCTTTTGATCTTCTCAAGCCCGATCTCAATCGAATCTTCGTTGTCGGTCGCGCAGTACATCCCTAACAGGTATTCGAGGACGTAGGTCGGCACGTTCGCGCCCTTCTTCATGAGGGTAGTCAGATCTTTGCGTACTGCTTTCCCGGGGAAGTTTTCCAGGACTTTCTCATCAAATTCTGTCATCTTACGCTTCCTCCCCAAAATCAGAAGTCAAAATCATTCATAAAGGCGACGTTGATCGTGAATTCAACGCGGTTGATGACGGTTGATTTCTTTCCGTCTTTATCAACCTCCGCGACCGTCAGGTAATAGCTGTCCGTCTTCTTGAATTCCATGCCCTTCAGGTTCAGTGTGATCTTGAAGCGGCGCTTGGTGATGTCGCTGTCGGTCTTGTCGGCAATGATGGCTTTCCGGTCGCTGACGTCATTGCCGGAGGCGTCCGCCATGTAAATCTCGTACTTCGCCTCGGTTGTCTTGCCGCCGACAGGCTCTTTCTGGTAGAACTCAAGCGGGAAAGTATTGCTGGAGACCATGTTTCGGGAGATCAGCTGCAGTCCCGCTTTCTTCACTTCCTCGTAATTCTTGTAAGACTTGCGGACGTTCTTGAACGTGATGACCGGCACGACGCATTCCTGAAGCGAAATGCCGCCGTGGACGTAGCGGTTCCCCGCGCCCTGCTTCTTGATGCGGAGGTTGCTCTTCGGCGTGAAACCGGTCAAATCGCTGTTCACATGCGTCATCGGAATCTTGAGCAGATAATCCGTGGTGCTGCCGGCGTTGGCAATCACGTATCTGCGGCCGGACTCGATAATTTTGCCCGTGATCTGGTCCTTATCCGCCTTGTCGTATTCGCGCAGCACCCGATAGGTGTAGATGAAGCCGTGATCGGCGGTGATAAAGATATTCGTCCCGTTCATGTCGTTGACGATGATTCGAACGAGATTCGTGAGCTCGGATACCGCCTGACCGCAGGCCTCGAAGACTTGATCTTCGGTGGCGGGTTTATCCCCGACCGCGTCAATGGCGTTGTGGTAGATGTAAACCACATTCGCGTCTTTGATCCGCTCGCGGCGCTCGTTTTTCTTCATGCCGAGCAGGTCTTTGTATTGAATCGCGGCATTGCCCGGGTGGCGGTTGTTGAGTATTTTCTCCCGCGCGTCGGTTCCTTCGGTAGGTTCACCGTCGCAGAGAACTTTGATGTCGTCTGTCAGCGTCAGCTCTCTGTGAGGCAGCAGCGCCGCCATCCCGAACTTTGTGATCGACGGGAATATGGACTGCACCGCGGAGAGCTCCGCCGTGCCGTTGGTCTCGCTCACCAGATGCTCTTTGAGCTCAACGGCGGTCTCGTAACGCAGGGCGTCGGAGATGATCACGAATGTCTTTCCGCCCGAGGCTTCAATCGGCGCGACGTAGGTGTCGTAAAAATCGGACTGCTGCGGGATGCCGGGAAGGCGGGAGCTCACGGTGAGCTCATCGCTTATTAGTTTGGTCCACTGATTTTCCAGATTCCAAAGGAACCAATTCTTATAAAGTTCCTCAACCTTGTCCGCGACGCTCTTGTAAAGGTCGTCAAGGTCCGTGCCCGTTTCTTTCCGCTGACCGAAAGAGGCGTGGAAAAGGCGGTAATGCCGATCCATCCGGCAGTAGTTTTCGGTGTATTTATTCCAGAGCTTGGTATGCTCCGCGATATGGAATCCGCTCTCGTTCTCCTGTTTGAATTGACACATCCGGGCGGCATGAAGCACGCCGTCGTAGTAGAGCTCGAATTCTTTATACCGGGTCAGCGATCTGCGTTTCTCAATCGCGGCGGCGGCCTCATCGGTGTTGATGGAGCGGTCGCTGATCTGCGCCATGTATTTCCGCAGAATGCACTCGTCGATGCAGGGGAAGCATTCGCTGTCAAGCAGGGCGGAGGTCTCAAGCTTGTCGAAACATTCGGGGAGGTGATGCTGCTCTTCAACGGCGCGGGCGATCTCGGAAAGCGCGGAGCTGTCTGAGGAACGCAGCCACTCGTTGACCATGTCGTAACAGAACTTTCGGTACTTCTCGGCGGCGATACAGTCTTTATAGGCCCGTAAGGAAGCCTCGTCTATGGTGAAGGTGAGCGCGGTCAGCAGAACGCGCGAAGCCAGCGGAAGCAGGGCGGGGCCTTTTGCCTCCGCGTTGTAGGTGAACAGCGGCCCGGCGTCTGCGAATGACGACAAGTCTTCTTTATATTCAAAGCCGGTATTGCCTTTGACCAGCGTCCAAAGCTTCTCTTCATTGCCGAATTTCCGAATGGTGCCGACGGCGTCGTTTTCCGCAATGTCAAGCCCGCCGATCAGAACCGCGCGGATCACGC
>CAVIKW010000022.1:0-23129 GCA_963643375.1 Flexilinea sp.
CCGTTGAGTGCCTTGAACAGATTCAGAAAATCTGCTCTGAAAACTGCGCGGGGATCATTATTTTGGCAACCGAACTGCCGACGGATGATATCAAAAGTTTCTGCGAATGCTGTTCTCCCATGCTGATTCTGGATAACAGCGCGCCGCACCTTTCGGTGAATACGGTAGCGATCCATAACAAAGAAGCGGGCTATCAGGCGGCGAAGCTGCTGATTGATGAAGGACATCGGCATATCGGATATATCGGAAGCCGCCCGACCTTCAATAATATGGATGAACGCCGTGAGGGTTTCCTGACCTGCCTTGCGGAAAATGGGCTTGAGCTGAACCCGAACGATGAGCTTTATCTCACACCGACCATTGACGGCGCGTACGCGGACATGGACGAGCTCCTGAAAGCCGGGAAACGCTCCCTCCCGACAGCCTTTTTTGTCGCGAACGACATTATCGCGAGCGGCGCGATGCGGGCAATGATTCGGAACGGTATCAAACTTCCGGATGAAGTCTCCATGATCGGAATGGACGACCTCTCCTTTTGCAAACTTCTTACGCCGGAGCTGTCCAGCGTTCACGTCCCGAAGAATTCGATGGGAAGAGCCGCGGTGCAGCGGTTATTAAATGAAAACAGCAGTGTGCTCAAAACGTTTGTGGACATTGTCCCGGTAAAACGCGCGAGCATACGACAAATCAGTGAATAAATGCGCGATCGCATTTAATTAATTTATAAGGAGCAAAAAAATGAAAAAGCTTGCTGTACTTCTGTTGGCTGTCGTTATGGTTTTGAGCTTCAGCATCACCGCGATGGCAGATAATGGCACGATCGTGATCATCACCCCGAGCCATTCCAATCCGTATTTCAAGACCGTTGCCGATGCCGCTTCCGCGAAGGCTGTCGAACTCGGTTACGAGGCGAAGGTCATCCAGCACGATGACGATCCGACCAAACAGGATGAAGCTTTCGAAACCGCTATCCAGATCGGTGCGAAGGCCATCATCTGCGACAACGCCGGTGCCGACGCTACCGTTGCTGCTGTCCAGAAGGCTAAGGCCGCGGGTATCCCGACCTTCCTCGTCGACCGTGAAATCTCCACCACCGGCGACGCTGTTGCCCAGATGGTTTCCAACAACTTCCAGGGTGCTTCCCTCGTTGCTGAATACTTCGTCGAACTGATGGGCGAAGAAGGCGGCTATGTTGAATTCCTCGGTAAGGAATCCGACACCAACGCCGGCGTCCGCTCCGCGGGCTTCCACGATGTGATCGATCAGTATCCGGACATGGTCATGCTCGATCAGCAGACCGCGAACTGGGAACAGACCGAAGCTTATGACAAGATGGAATCCGTTATCCAGGCTCTCGGCGCCGAGAACATCAAGGGCGTCATCTCCGGTAACGACACCATGGCCATGGGCATCATCGAAGCCTGCTTGAAGGCCGGCATGACCGACGTCATCGTTATGGGCTTCGACGGCTCCAACGACGTTCGCGACTCCATCCTCCGCGGCGAAATCAAAGCCACCGGCCTCCAGCCGATCGCTTACATCTCCGAACAGGCTGTCGTCCAGGCTGATGAATACATCAAGACCGGTGAATCCAAGTACGAAGAAAAGCAGCTGATGGACTGCGTCCTCATCAACGCTGACAACGCCGATAAACTCGACAACTTCGCTCTTGCTGAGTAATCACTGACTCTCTTGGCTAAATACGAAGACCGGTTTCGACCGAAACCGGTCTTCCTCTAAAAATCGGAGGGTGTCCCGCGGTATTCCGCGGAGATAACCGCAGGATGCTTTCCGATACCAAAGGAAAACGAAAGGGGCCTGTTCTGTAATGAAAAAATATCTGCCTGTTATTATCATTGCTGTTGTACTGATCGTTGTGATGGCATGTGTATGCCGTGTCACAGTGATCCCGGATGAAGTTCCGCAGACGGTTGTCAACGAAAGCGGCGAAGTCGTCGTTGTCGAAGAGCTGTCCGTTGCCGAGCAGTATTGCGAAGACAACTGGGACACGAAGATGGTTCCGACGCTCAAAGAGAACGCGCAGCCGGTTGAAGTGATTATTGAAGCCGTGAAGGCCGATTTCGACGGCGCGGGCGAGAAGTACGGAACACGCGCGAATGAAACCAGTGCCTGGAACTACAGCGTGAAGGGTCCGGCGAAGGTGATCGGCATTGAATCCGCCGAGAAGGCGACCAAGACCCGCCTGCTGCTGGATACCGCACCCTACGATGGCGAAGCCGACTGCAAGCTTCAGGTCTCCTCAATTTTGAAGACCAACGCCATTCGTGACGCCGTCGGCTTCCTGCACCTGGATGACTTCAAGGATCAGGTGGAGTTCGCTGAGCTGACAAGAACGTTCAACACGAAGATTCAGGACACCGTCATCTCGAAGATTGAGGACATGGCTGCCCTTGAAGGTAAAGAAATCGACTTCGTCGGCGCCGTCGCTCTGACAAAGCTTGAAGATCCGGATGACATGCTGATCATCCCGGTGGAATTATCTGTGGTGGGAGACTGACATGGAAGAAACGTTACAGCCGATTATGCGCGCGGTAAACATCACGAAGGTGTATCCCGGCACAACGGCTCTAAAAGATGTTGATTTTGATATCTATCCGGGTAAAGTCAACGTCCTGATCGGTGAAAACGGCGCGGGGAAATCCACGTTGATGAAGATCCTCGCCGGGATCGAACAGCCGACAGAGGGGAAGATTCTGCTCGACGGGAAGGAAATTCATTTCGCCAACACCCGTGAAGCAGCTGCCCATGGCATCGGCATCATTCATCAGGAACTGGCTTTTTTCAAGGATATGTCGGTCGCGGACAATATGTTCGCGGGGAATGAGATCAGCCGCTTCGGTGTGGTTGACCGCAAAGAGCAGGAAAAGCGCGCGCGGGAAGTCCTCCTTGAGCTTCAGCAGGACATCAACCCGAAAGAGACGATGCTGAACCTGCGCGTAGGTCAGCAGCAGGTTGTTGAAATCGGCAAGAAAATGCTGAATCCGCTGCATGTGTTGATCATGGATGAACCGACTTCCTCGCTTTCCAATACCGAGGTTGAGTCCCTGTTCAAACTGATTGAGGATCTGAAGAAGCAGGGTCTCGCGATTATTTACATCTCTCACCGCCTGGAAGAGATTATCCGAATCGGGGACCACGTCACGATCCTGCGTGACGGACGGCGCGTTGCCGACGCGGATGTGAAGGACATTGATGTGTCCTGGATTGTCGAGCGGATGGTCGGCCACAGCCACCTTGATATCGAGAAACCGCCGTATCTCGGCGAGCCGGAAGAGGTCCTGCGGGTTGAGGATTACTGCCTGCCCCGTCTGGGCGGCGGCTGGACCGTGGATCACGTCTCCTTCTCCCTGCAGAAAGGCGAAGTCCTCGGCATTTACGGCCTGATGGGCGCCGGACGCACGGAGCTTGTGGAATCCCTGATGGGCTTGCATGATGAATCAACCGGCATGATGTACGTCTGCGGCGAACCGGTGGCGAAGCCGATTGTTGCCGAACAGATCAAGCGCGGTATGGTCCTGGCTCCGGAAGACCGTCAGAAAGACGGCCTCGTTCAGACCATGTCCATTTCCGACAATGCCCTGCTGACGAGCATCCCACGGTTCACCAAGAACGGCGTGATTAACCGCAAAAAGTGCGATCAGTCGGTCAAGGATATCGTCAAGGATATGCAGATCAAAGTCTCCGACGTCAACCATTTGATCACCTCCCTTTCCGGCGGCAACCAGCAGAAAGTCGTGATCGGGAAATGCGTAATGGCGCAGGCGAAGATCTTCATGATGGATGAACCTTCCCGCGGTATTGACGTAGGCGCGAAGACCGACATTTTCCGCCTGATGCGCCGCTTCGCCGCTGAAGGCCAAGGCGTCATTTTTGTCGGCAGCGAATTGAAGGAAATTATGATGGTCTGCGACCGTGTTCTTGTCATGTCGAATGGGAAGATCACAGCCGACCTGAGCGGAGATGAAATCACGGAAGATGCGCTGGTCAAGGCCTCTGCCGCGAACCTGAAAACCGGTTTACAAAATAAAGAAGAATCAATCGAAGAGGGAGTTCTGTCATGAGTGAGAAAAGTGTAAAGAAGGGTGAATCCAACAAGAATACACTGTTGATGCTGCTGTTGAAAGGGCGTACGTTTATTGCCCTGATCGTGCTGCTGATTTATTTCAGCTTCAATGCCCCGAACTTTACAACGGCGTCCTCTGTAATCCTGATGCTGAAGCACGCGTCCATTTACGGCCTGCTGGCCTTGGGTATGTCCATGGTCATCATCACGGGCGGCATTGACCTTTCCGTCGGCGCGGTCGTCGGTCTGGTCGGTATGGTTATCGGCGGTTTGATGATCGAAGGCTTCCGCCTTCCCTGGATCGCCGGCACGATTTATCCGAACGTCCCGATGATTCTGATTGTTGTCTGCATCATGGCTGTGCTGATCGGCTTGATCTCGGGTACGTTGATCTCCTACGTCAATATCCCCGCCTTCATCGCCACCCTCGGCGTCATGTACATCTGCCGCGGCTTCGCGATGCTGAGAAACGGCGGCGCGACCTTCCCGAACCTCTTCGGCTCGGAAGAACTGAACAACCTCGGCTTCGATAAGATCGGCTCCGGTTCCGTGACCAGCCTGAACATCCCGTATTCCATTCTCATCTTCCTGGTGATGGCGCTGATTTCCTGGTTCATCATGACCAAGACCCCGCTCGGCAACCAGATCTACGCTGTCGGCGGTAACGAACGGGCGGCTGCCCTTTCCGGTATCCAGACCAAGAAAGTCAAGATTTTCGTCTACATGTTCTCGGCTTTCTGCTCCGCCATCTGCTCCATCATCATGACCTCTCAGCTTCGCGCGGCGCATCCGGCGACCGGTGAATCCTGGGAAATGAACGCCATCGCGGCCGTCGTTCTCGGCGGTACCTCCATGGCCGGCGGTGTCGGCACCATCGGCGGGACGATTGTCGGTGTCCTCGTGATCCAGGTCCTGAATGACGGTATGGTCATGATGGGTGTCTCCTCCTTCTGGCAGATGGTCATCAAGGGTGTTGTGATTATCCTGGCGGTCATGATCGATCAGATTCAGAAGAATTTGCAGATGAAGATCGCGCTCCAGGCCCGCAGCAAGTAATTCGGGAGAGTTGATTATGGAAATCAGTGAACTCAAAAAAATAGCGAATCAGCGCCGCGCTGACGCGGTGACCATGATTCAGCGCGCGAATACAGGCCATACCGGCGGCGACATGTCCAGCTTGGATATCCTGACCTGCCTGTATTACGATGTGATGGATGTGCGTCCGAATGACCCGGATTATCCGGATCGGGACCGCTTCCTCCTCAGCAAAGGCCACAGCGTCGAAGGACTTTGGGCCGTGCTCGCGGATAGAGGCTTTTTCCCGAAAGAGAAACTGCGCACCTTCTCGCAGGCCGGTTCCAAACTGATCGGCCACCCGAACAATGTGATCCCCGGTGTGGAGTTCTGCACCGGCGCGCTCGGCCACGGCCTCCCGATCGGTGTCGGGATTGCCCTCGGCGCCAAACGCCTCGGCAAGTCGTTCCGCACTTACGTCCTGATGGGCGATGGTGAACAGGCGGAAGGCTCCGTCTGGGAAGCGGCAATGTCCGGTGCCAACTACAAGCTGGATAACCTCGTCGCCATCATTGACCGCAACGGCCTGCAAATCAGCGGCAGCACGGAAGATGTCATGGCCCTCGAAGATTTCCACGCCAAATGGGAAGCCTTCGGCTGGGAAGTAACGGAAGTGGATGGGAATGACATGGCGCAGCTTCATGAATATTTCCATTCGATCAAGAATAACGGCAAACCGCACGCGCTCATCGCGAAGACGGTGAAGGGCAAAGGCCTGCCGTTCGCGGAGAATATCGCCGCGTGGCATCATAAGGTGCCCACCGCGGAACAGGTACAGGAAGCCTACAAGGCGCTTGGTGTGGAAGGAGTGGATTGGTTATGAAAGCAGCACGCAAAGCCTTTACTGAAACTCTTCTGGAATTGGCGAAGGAAGATCCCTCCATTTTCGCTCTGGCGACCGACTCCCGCGGCTCCGTCACGCTGAATGACTTCGTCGACGCGCTCCCGAATCAGTTCGTGGAATGCGGCATCGCCGAGCAGGACGCTGTCGGCATCGCGGCCGGCTTATCCAACCTCGGGCTCCGTCCCTTCGTCTGCGGTCCGGCGTCGTTCTACGCGACGCGGGCTGCCGAACAGGTCAAAGTCGACGTGGCCTATTCCAAGTCAAATGTCAAGGTGATCGGTGTTTCCGGCGGCGTCAGCTACGGCGCGCTCGGCGGTACGCATCACGCCATTCAGGATATCGCGCTCTTCCGCGCCGTTCCGAACATGACGGTCATTCTCCCGGCTGACGCGAATGAAGCCGCGGCGATGACCCGGGTGCTGGCGAAGAACGATGATCCGACTTATGTCCGCATGGGCCGCGGCGCGGTCCCGGATATCTACGGACCGGATGTGAAGTTCGAAGTCGGGAAGGCGAATTGGCTTCGTGAAGGCAAGGATGCCGCGATCATCGCCTGCGGTGAAATGGTTTACCACGCGAATGAAGCCGCCAAGCTCTTGGAAGCGGCGGGAATCTCCGTCAGCGTTGTGGATATGCACACGATCAAGCCGCTGGATGAAGAAGCGGTCCTCAAAGCCGCGAAGACCGGCGCCGTCGTCACGGTGGAAGAGCATATCATCCGCGGCGGGCTCGGCGGGGCTGTGGCGGAAGTAATCTGTCAGAATAACCCGGTCAAGATGAAGATCCTCGGCCTGCCGGATGAGACGGTTTATTCCGGGACGAGCGCCGAAGTGTTTGAGCACTACCGCCTGAACGCGGAAGGAATCGCCGACGCGGTCCGCGGACTGTTGGGCAGGTAACCATGAAACGCTATATCGTCACGCTTGACCAGAGCACATCCGCCTCGAAAGTCTTCCTTTTGGACGATCAAGGCGCGATTATCCGACGCTTTTCCAAAGCGCACGAGCAGTTTTACCCTGCTCCGGGGCACGTGGAGCATGACGCGGAAGAGATTTTCCGCAATGTTGTGGAAGGCATCAACACGGTCCTGAAGGACATCCCGACCGAAGAAGTCGGCGCGATTTCCATCAGCAATCAGCGTGAGACTACGGTGATCTGGGATCGCGAAACCGGCGAACCGGTCTGCCATGCCTTGGTTTGGCAGGACGTCCGCGGTGAGTATATCACCGAGGAACTGAAAGAGCATCGGCAGACTGTTCTCGAGCGGACCGGCCTGGCGCTCTCGCCTTATTACCCGGCTGCCAAAGCCGCGGCGGTCTTCAGAGAACGCCCGGACTTGCTGAAACGCGCCGAAGCCGGTGAACTCTGCTTCGGTACGATTGACAGCTACCTGATCTACCGCTTCACGAACGGTGCGCTGCACGCGACGGATGTCTCGAACGCCGGCCGTACGCAGCTGTTCCGCCTCGATCAACTCGCTTGGGACGCGGAACTCGCGGCGCTCTTCGGAATCCCGTTCTGCGCGCTGCCGACGAAGATTCTGCACTCAGACGCGGATTTCGGCTGCACGGCGCACCCTTCACTGCCGAAGGGCATCCGCATCACCGGCGTGATGGGAGACAGCCACGCGGCCCTTTACGGTAACGGCTGCCATCAGCCGGGTACCGCCAAGGCGACCTACGGCACGGGCTCTTCCGTGATGCTCAATGTCGGTGAAAAGCCGATCCTCTCCCGCAACGGGCTCTCCGCCTGCGTCGGCTTCGGCTGGCAGGGGAAGGTATGCTATGTGCTGGAAGGGAATGTGACCTGCTCCGGCGATACCTTGGTCTGGCTGAAAGAAAACATGGGGATGATTTCCGATATTTCCGAAGTCGAGCCCCTCGCCGCGTCCGTTCCCGATACGGGCGGGGTTTCCCTGATCCCGGCCTTCTCCGGACTGGGGGCGCCGTACTTTGACAGCGATGCCCTCGCCGTGATCTGCGGCATGAACCGCGGCACCACCCGGGCGCATGTAGTCCGCGCGGCGCTGGAGTCCATTGCCCAGCAGGACGCGGATGTTCTCGAAGCCATGAGCAAGGATTTCGGCTCACCGGTGACGCAGATCTTCGCGGACGGAGGCCCGTCCTCGAACAAGCTGCTGATGCAGCTGCAGGCCGATTTGGTTCCCTGCAAAGTGAACTGCGCGGCGCTCAGCGAGCTTTCCGCGCTGGGCTCCGGGTATATGGGCGGCATCGCGAGCGGCGTCTATCCTTCCTTTGAGGAGATTCCCCAGCGGAAGCAGCCGGGACGCGTCTACGAACCCGTTATGTCCGAAGAAAAACGGAACGCGCTGCGGGATATTTGGAAAAATGCCGTAAAAACCGTCAGCTCGCGGTAAAATAATGCAAACAGTCCGATAATTCAGAATATTGGAGGAAGAAACAATGTCAACTTTTGGTGTATTGATCAGCAACCGCTCCTTTTTCCCCGATCACCTGGTTTTGAGCGCCCGCGAAAAACTGCTGCCCCTGTTGGAAAAATGGGGACATAAGGTGATCACCCTTTCAACGGATGACACCTTCATGGGCGAAACCATGACCTACGACGAAGCCGTGAAATGCGCGGAGCTTTTCCGTCATCACGCGGATGAGATCGACGGCGTCATTATCTGCCTGCCGAACTTCGGTGAGGAAACCGGTATCGCCGACGCGATCCGCATGAGCAAACTCGACTGCCCGATCCTGATTCAGGCATGCGACGATGACTTCGACAAGCTCGACCTTGCCAACCGCCGCGACGCTTTCTGCGGCAAGCTCTCCCTCTGCAATAACCTCTATCAGTACGGGATCAAATATACCCTGACCACCAAACATACCTGCGCTATTGACAGCGACCTGTTCAAAGCCGATGTCGAACGCTTCGCGGCCATCTGCGCCGTCGTGAAGAAGATGCGCACCGCCCGTATCGGTGAGATCGGCGCCCGCGTCCAACCCTTCCGCACGGTCCGCTTCTCCGAAAAGCTCCTGCAGCAGAGCGGCATTTCCGTGATCACCGAGGATTTCTCCGAGATCATCGCCGACATCGAAGAGCTGAAGGATCAGGCTCAGATCGATGCCAAGGTCAAAGAGATCCGCGCTTACGGCAACGTCTGCCCGGGTATCTCCGACGCCAAGGTTGAGAAACAGGCGAAGCTCTGCATCGCCGTTGAGAACTGGATGAATGAGCGGAAATGCGACGCCAGCGCGGTCATGTGCTGGGACAGCGTGGAAGCCAACTACGGCTGCGCCGCCTGCCTTTGCATGTCCATGATGGGTGAGAAGGGCCGTCCGTCCGCCTGTGAGACCGACGTGATGGGTGCCGTCTCCATGCTCGCGCTGCAGGAAGCCTCCGGCAAAGCCCCGGTCTATCAGGACTGGAACAACAACTATAAAGACGAACCCGACAAATGCATCAATGTCCACTGCTCGAACTACCCGGTGTCCGTCTTCGCGGAAAAGCCCGAGATCGGCAACCTGGACATTCTCGCGACCACACTCGGCGCGGATGTCTCCTTCGGCGCGCTCAAGGGCCGCGTCCGCCCGAGCGACATGACCTTCCTGAAGGTCTCCACGGATGACAAGCACGGCGTGATCAAGTGCTACATCGGCGAAGGCAAATTCACCGACGATCCGCTGCCGACCTTCGGCGGTGTCGCTGTCTGCGAAGTCCCGCATCTGAATGACCTGATGAAGCACCTGACCAAGAACGGTTACGAACACCACGTCGCCATCGTTCAGGCGAAGGTCGCCGACATTCTCGAAGAAGCCCTCGGCAATTACATGGGCTGGGAAGTTTACCGCCACTCATAAGCCGCTCATAAAGGAGGCAAGATGTTAAAAGGAATCAGTCCGCTGCTGCAGCCCGAGCTGCTGAAAGTTCTCGCGGAAATGGGCCATGGGGATGAGATCGTCATCGGCGACGCGAATTTCCCTGCCGCCTCGATGGGCAAGCGCTGCATTCGCTGCGACGGCCACAAGGTCACGGAACTGCTTGACGCGATCCTGCAGCTCTTCCCGCTGGATACCTTCGTGGAAGCCCCGGTCACGCTGATGGAAGTCGTTCCCGGAACGGCTCCGGACGAACCGCCGATTTGGAAGGATTTCCGCGACGTCATTGATAAACATGAACCCGGCAAGAAGATCGGCTTCGAGGAACGCTTCGCTTTCTATGAACGTTCCAAGCAGGCTTTCGCCACGATCCAGACCGGTGAAACGGCGCTCTACGCGTGCGTGATCCTGAAAAAGGGTGTTATCAGCGGATAAAACGCTGCTTCGAATATATGCATCCGGTAATAGAATCTATTGCCGGATGTTTTGGTATTTCTGAAAAAGGATTTTGTTATGAATAAAATTTGCGTGATCGGCTCTCTGAATATTGACCTGACGGTGACCATGCCCCGCTTTCATCAGCCGGGGGAAACGATTTTCGGCTCGGATTTCAAAACCTATACCGGCGGGAAAGGCGGTAACCAAGCCGTTGCCGCGGCGAAACTCGGCGCGGATGTGCTGATGGTCGGCTGCCTCGGGGATGACGCCAACGCCGAGATTTACCGGAAGCTGATGGAAGAGCTTCATATGAAGGACTGCGTCAAGACCGTGCCCGCCCTTCCGAGCGGCGTCGCGCTGATTGAGGTTGACAGCAAGGGCGAGAACCGCATTATCGTCATCTCCGGCGCGAACATGGCCGTGGACAAGGAATGGATTGACGCCAATTGGGAAACGATTCTCGGATATGACATTTTCCTGTTCCAGCTGGAAATCCCGATGGAGACGATCTGTTACGCGGCGGAGAAGCTGCACGCCGCCGGGAAGACGGTCATCCTCGATCCCGCGCCGGCCGCCCCGCTTTCGGACGGGCTGATCGAAAGCCTGGACTATATCATCCCCAACGAGACGGAGCTCTCCATGCTCAGCGGATGCGGAAACGAACTCGAGTCCGATATTGAAGCCGGCGCCCGCAAGCTGCTGGATCGCGGCTGCAGGAATGTCATCGTCAAGATGGGCGCCCGCGGGGCGATGCTTGTCAACGCGGAACAGACCGTGATGATGCCCGGGTTCAAGGTGAAAGCCATTGACACCACCGCCGCGGGCGACAGCTTCAACGCGGGCTTCGGCTACGCCTTGGCCTCCGGGGAGTCCGTCCTCGACGCGATTTCCTTCGCGAACGCTGTCGGCGCCCTTTCCACGACTGCTGTCGGCGCTCAGGGTGCCATGCCCACTGCCGAACAGGTGGCGAAGTTCATGGCTTCCGCTTCGAAATAAGGAACGGTTCATGGAAGAGAAGAATTACAGAGCGGAGCTTACCGGCGTGTTCGGCGACCCCGTTGAGGGCAACCCAACCGGCGTGATGGAAGAAGCCGCGTATGAGGCCGCGGGGCTGAATTACCGCTACATCACCATGAAGGTGACGCCCGAGGACTTCCCGGACGCGATGAAGGCCGTGCGCGCGCTGCATATGAAAGGCGTCAACCTGACCATGCCGCACAAAATCACCGTGCTCCCGTACCTGGATGAGCTGTCGGAAGCCGCCGCGATTATCGGCGCGGTCAATACCGTCGTGGTTCGGGAAGACGGCTCGCTCTTCGGTGAGAACACCGACGGCAAAGGCTTCGTCGAGGCCCTGGCGCGGCACGGCGAACGTCCCGCGGGGAAGAACATCGTGATCCTCGGTGCGGGCGGAGCCGCGCGCGCGATCGCGGTTGAGTGCGCTTTGGCGGGCGCGGCCTTGATCACCGTGGTGAACCGTACGCCGTCAAAGTCCGATGAGCTCGCGGACCTGATCCGTGAGAAGACGAACGCCTCCGCGGCAGCGCTTGCTTGGACGCCGGGGATTGCAATCCCCGACGGCACCGACATTCTCATCAACGCGACCTGCGTCGGGCTCGGGGATGACCGCGGGAGCAAGCCGGATATCGCCTACGACAGCGTAAAACCCGGCATGACCGTCAGCGACGTTGTCTTCAATCCCTCGGATACCCTCTTCTTACAGGAAGCGCGTAAACGCGGCGCCAAGACCGTCAACGGTTTGGGGATGCTTGCCTGCCAAGGCTCGCGGAATTTCACGCTCTGGACCGGTGTTGAAGCGCCGTTGGATGTGATGATCGCGAAGCTGAAGTCGGAATTCGGAGAAGTCTGAGCGGCGGGAGAATTTAAGATTAAAAAAATCCGCGGTCACACATCCGCGCGAAAGTCCTTTACGAATTCGAAGTTTTAGGATAGAATAGTCAAGGTTATTGAGTTGTTTGACCCGATAAGGATATTTTATGTTTGAGAGCCTTTCTGAACGATTTGATAAAATCTTCGCGTCATTGAAGCGAAAAGGCAAGCTTTCCGCCGAAGATGTCGATACCGCCATGCGGGAAGTGCGCATCGCGCTGCTTGAAGCCGATGTGCATTATTCGGTTGTGAAGAAGTTCGTCGCCGATGTCCGCGAACGCGCGATCGGCGCGGAAGTCTCTCAGGCCTTGAACCCGGGCCAGATGGTCATCAAGATCGTCAATGAAGAGCTGAAGAAGACGCTCGGTGAGCCGGAGAAGCTGAACCTTGCCGGTGAGAAGCCGCGCGTGATTATGTTCGTCGGCCTTCAGGGCTCCGGTAAGACGACTCATTCCGCGAAAGTGGCGAAGATGCTGCGCGGACAGGGCGAACGCGTCCTGCTCGTGGCGGCGGATCCCTACCGTCCGGCAGCCGTGAAACAGCTGCAGACGCTCGGCGCGAAGATTGACGTCGAAGTCTTCTACCAGGAAGGCGTCAAACCGCCGGAGCTCGCGAAGCGGGCTTACGACTACGCCAAAAAGGGCGGTTATACCGTCATGATTATCGATACCGCCGGCCGTTCCCAGTTGGATGACGCGCTGATGGCGGAACTCAAGGCCATTCAGAAGAATGTCCCGATCAACGAAATCCTGCTCGTGGTCGACTCCATGATCGGTCAGGAAGCGTTGAACGTCGCGGAAGGCTTCCGTGACAACGTCAACATCACCGGCCTCGTTCTCTCCAAGATGGACGGCGACTCCCGAGGCGGTGCCGCGATTTCCATCCGCAGCGTAACCGGCGTGCCGATCAAGTTCATCGGTACCGGCGAAGGCATTGACGCGATTGAAGCGTACGACCCGAACCGTCTCTCCTCCCGTATTTTGGGCATGGGCGACATCATCGGCTTGATTGAGAAAGCCGAAGCGGCCTTCGATCAGAAGACCGCCGCCAAACAGACGGAGCGGATGTTCAACGGTCAGTTCACGTTGGAGGACTTCTCCGATCAGCTCAAGAGCATGCGCAAACTCGGCCCGCTGGGTAAGATTTTTGATATGCTCCCGGGCGATCTCGGTAAAGCCGCGCGTCAGGTTGATCCGCAGGAAGCGGAAAAATCGATTAAACTTACAGAAGCGATCCTCAGTTCGATGACGCCTTACGAACGGCGCCACCCGGACGTTTTGAACGCGAGCCGCAAGCGCAGAATTGCCGCGGGCGCGGGGACCGACGTCCCTGCGATTAACAAACTGCTGAAGCAGTTCCGTGATTCGCAGAAGATGATGAAAATGGTGAAAAAGACAGGCGGAAAGGGTCTTTCCGGTCTGTTTCGCTAAGCAGACTCAATCTTCACTCAGACCCTGAGCACCCCTTCAGCTCTACCCCCTCAGTGAAGATTTGACTGCGCCAAAACATAATAAAGAAAATAACTTATAGGAGATACCTTCAAATGGTAAAAATTCGTTTACGTCGTCAGGGTTTGAAAAAGCAGGCTTCTTATCGTCTCGTTGCCGCGGACAAAGAAGCGCCGCGTGATGGCCGCTTCCTGGAGATCCTGGGCAGCTACAATCCCCGCACCGAACCCTTCACCTTCGATGTCAAAGAAGACCGCATCTATCATTGGCTTTCCAATGGTGCTCAGCCGTCCGAATCCGTCGCGAAACTCTTCAAGGCGACCGGTGTCGACACCCGCTTTGCCCGCTATAAGGCCGGCGAAGACCTCGACAAACTGATGGCCGAAGCCAAAGAATACTACGCCAACCGCGGCGTAGAAGTCAAGACCCGCGTCGCTTCCCAGCACTAAACGAAAGTGTGTGCCAGTGCAGAGAAATAATTCCGCGAAAGTTGACTACGCAAAGGACCTTGTGGAATATATTGCACTTTCACTGGTAGATGACCCAAGCAGCGTGCAGGTTTCTCAGGAGAAAAACGGAGGACGTGTCCGCTTAGAACTCCATGTTGCAAAAGAGGACATGGGCAGGATCATTGGGAAAAACGGTCGTGTCGCGAATGCAATCAGAGTCCTTTTACGTGTCACTTCTGCCAGGGACGGAAGACAGGTTACATTAGACGTAATGGAACCCGAATCATAATCTTATGATGACTTCCGGTGCAGAACGAGGTAAAGAATTAAACGCAAAGAATTCAGGTCTGTCCGAAACAGGCGGACCTGAATTTATTTGTATCGGAAAGATCCACAGAACGCATGGCATCAAAGGCGATGTCATCTTGGATCCCATCACCGACTTCCCGGAGCGCATCCGCAAAGGGAGAGCCGTATTTGCCGGAGAACAGCATAAACCGCTGACGATCGCCCGGGTCCGCGAAAAGGCGCCGTATCTGATCGTCGGTTTCAAGGAATTGGAAGACGAAACCAAGGCGGCTGAATTCCGCAATCAATATCTCTACGTCAAGGCATCCGATCTGCCGAAACTGCCGGAAGGGCAGTATTACTTCCATCAGCTGATCGGGCTTGAGGCGCTTGACAAGGCCGGCGGCCACGTCGGCGTGCTGACGGAGATTATTGAGACCGGCGCGAATGATGTTTACGTCATCCGGACGGACAGCGGGAAGGAAGAGCTCGTTCCCGCGATTCCTCAGCATATTTTGAAGGTCGATATCGACGCCAAACAGATATCGATCGATTTCCCCGAATGGATTTAAAAATGGATCCGGAAAAGCCGTATTGGGTTGCGTTTAATCATGTGAACGGAATCGGCGCGGTCCGGATCCAAAATCTTTTAAACCACTTCGGCAGCCTGTCCGAAGCGTGGAACGGAACCCCGACGGAGTTCCGCCACTGCCGCCTTCCGGAAAAGGCGGTCAACGCCATTCTCGATTTCCGCGCGAAGACCGACCCCGAACAGCTGACCGAACGCATTCTCAAACGAAACATTTCCATCTGCATCCGCACGGACGAGGACTATCCGCGTCTGCTGAAGGAGATCGATCATCCCCCGGCGGTGCTATATTATGTCGGGCGGATGCCTGCCCCCGGCGAGAAACTGATGGCCATGGTCGGTACGCGCATGATGACCGCCTACGGACAGAATGTCGCGAACGAGCTCGCCCGCTACCTCTCACAAAACGGCGTCGGCATTGTCAGCGGCATCGCCCGCGGTATTGACGGCGTGGCGCATAAAGCCGTGGTTGAAGCCGGCGGGCGCACGTACGCGGTGCTCGGCTGCGGCGTTGACCATATCTACCCGCCGGAACATCGCGACCTCGCGCGCGAGATCATCCGCAACGGCGGCATCATCAGCGAATACGCGCCCGGCACCCGTCCGGACCGCGTGAACTTCCCGCAGCGGAACCGCATTATCTCCGGCATGACCAGCGGCACGATCGTGGTCGAGGCGGGGGAGAAATCCGGCTCGCTGATCACGGCGCGATTCGCCGCGGAGCAGGGACGCGAAGTCTTCGTCGTCCCCGGCAATGTGACCGCGGCCCAGTCCAGAGGGGCGAACCGCCTGATTCGCGACGGCGCGCGTCCGTTTTATGATAAAGAAGAAATATTGGAATTCCTGCAGACCTGGCAGGCGGAGACCCCGGAGAAACTGAGCAAGCCGCTGCAGGCCGCGTTCAGCACCCCGGAAGATAAAGTCATCCTTGAGCTGACCGCCGATGAACCGATGCATTTGGACGAAATTGCGCGAAAAAGCGGAATTCCATTGAGTAAAATATCATCATCCATTATATTATTAGAATTACAAGGACTTGTCACGGAGGTTGCTCCGCAGACTTACAGGAAAAATCAGAGCTTGTTTTAGTAAGGGACGGAAATTATGAACATCATCAATGAAACCGAACGAAAACACTTTTACGGCGTGATCATGGCGGGAGGCGGCGGTACGCGCCTGTGGCCTTGGTCCCGGAAAGGGCAGACGAAGCAGATGCTGCGGATCGTCGGCGACCGGACGATGTTCCAAATTTCCGTTGACCGCATCAAGGATCTCATCTCGCCGGAGCATATCCTGGTGATCACAACCGAGGAACAGGCCGAGAAGCTTGAGCCGCAGTGCGAGGAGATTCAGCGCGGGAATTACGTACTCGAGCCCCTGCCGCGCGGCACCGCTTCCGTTGTCGGGATGGCGGCGATTCAGCTGCTGGCCCGCGATAAAGACGCGGTGATGGCCGTTCTGACCTCCGATCATTACATCCGCAATGTGGAGTACTTCAATGAGCTGCTGGAGAGCGCCTTCGTTGAGGCGGAGAAAGGCCACCTGGTCACGATGGGCATTGAGCCGACTTTCCCCTCAACCGGGATGGGATACATTGAGGAAGGCGATGTCATTGAGGATGTGAACGGCAACCCCGTCCGCAAGGTCAATCGTTTCCGTGAGAAGCCGGATCGCGAAACCGCCGAGAAGTTCCTCGCCGCCGGTAATTTCGCCTGGAACTCCGGCATGTTCATCTGGCGGGCCGACCGCATCCTTGCCGAGATTGAGAAGGACCTCCCCGATCTGTACGCGAAGATGATGCAGATTTATCCGACCATCGGTACGGACAAATACGACGCCACTGTTGCCGAAGTTTGGCCGACGATTCAGCCGCAGACGATTGACTACGGCGTGATGGAAAAGGCCGACGATGTCGTCGTGCTGCCCGCGAAGGGTCTCGGCTGGGACGATATCGGCTCCTGGGAATCCATTTACGGCGTTCTGGAAGGCGACGAGAACGGCAATATTTACATCAACTGCAAGAACCTGCAGATCGACTCCGAAGGCATCCTCACCTGTTCCGAGAACCCGGACAAGATGATCATCACCGTCGGTATGAAGGACACTGTCGTCGTTGAGACCGATAAGGTCGTCCTGGTCTGCCCGAAGAGCGACACGCAGCGGGTTCGAGAAATTGTTCAATATTTGAAAGATAACGGCTTAGATCTTTACCTGTAGCCGAAAGGAGGCCCATCCGTTGGACGCGTATTGTGTTAAATGTAAAGAAAAGCGTGAGATGAAGGATCCCGTTGCGGATTTCACCGCGAACGGTGTCCCGATGACGCGCGGCGTCTGCCCTGTCTGCGGCACGAAACTGTGCAAGATGGGCCGTACCGAAGCGCATGAAGGCATGGAGAAGCCGGCCGTCGTCAAGGCGGAAACGGTGAAGAAGCCCGCCGCCAAGTCCGCGAAGACTTCCGCGGCGAAAAAGAGCACGGCCGCCGCGAAGAAAACCGCGGTGAAGAAAGCCGCCCCGGCGAAGAAGACTTCCTACGCCGGAAGCAGCACGATCCGTCCGAGCCAGAGCCTCGTTATCGTTGAATCCCCCGCGAAGGCGAAGACCGTCGGCCGTTTCCTCGGCCGCGATTACGTCGTCCGTGCGTCCGTGGGGCATGTGCGCGATCTGCTGAAGTCCACGATGTCGATTGATGTGGAGCATGATTTCGCGCCGAAATACCGCGTCCCGAATGAGAAAAAAGAGCTCGTCAAAGAGCTGACCGCGCTTGCCGCCGGCGCGAAGAAAGTGTACCTCGCGACAGATCCCGACCGCGAAGGGGAAGCCATCGCCTGGCATCTGCAGGAATCCGCCGAGATTGACCCGGCGAAGACCGAGCGCGTCGTCTTCCATGAAATCACGGAGCCCGCGATCAACGCGGCGTTCGCCAACCCCGGCAAGGTCAATATGGACCTCGTCGACGCGCAGCAGGCCCGCCGTATTCTGGACCGCCTCGTTGGTTACAATCTCAGTCCGCTGCTGTGGAACAAGGTGCAGGCGCATCTCTCCGCCGGCCGTGTTCAGTCCGTTGCCTTGAAGCTGGTCGTTGACCGCGAGCGCGAAATTCAAAACTTCGTCCCGAAAGAATATTGGACCATCCGCGCGGAGCTGATTCCCGAAGGCGGGAAGCAGTCTTACATGACGAATCTGGTCAAGATCAACGGCAAAGATCCGCAGCTGGAGAATGAAGCTCAGGTTCAATGGCATCTCGCCCACCTCGAGAAGGCCGGCTACCGCATTGCCTCCATGAAGACCGGCGAGAAAAAACGCAAGCCGTTCCCGCCGTTCACGACCTCTACATTGCAGCAGGAAGCATCCAAACGGCTGAGCTTCTCCTCGAAGAAGACGATGTCCCTGGCGCAGCAGCTTTACGAAGGCCTCCCCATCGGCGATGAAGGCAGCGTCGGTTTGATCACCTACATGAGAACCGACTCGACGAATATCTCCGAAGTCGCCCAGGCTGACGCGCGGAAATATATCACCTCCGCCAAGGGGAAGGAATACGTCCCCGCCAAGCCGCCTGTCTATACCAAGAAAGCCAAGGGTGCGCAGGAAGCGCATGAAGCCGTCCGCCCGACTTCCGTATTCCGTACGCCGGACGCGGTGGAGCCCTACCTGACGAAAGATCTTTACCGCCTGTATCAGCTGATCTGGCAGCGCTTTGTCGCATCCCAGATGGCAGACGCGGTTTACAAGACGGAAGCCGTGGACGTGGAAGCGGACAAGGTGAATAAGTACCTCTTCCGCGCCTCCGGGCAGAAGCTGCTCTTCCCCGGCTTTCTCGCCGTTTATTCCGATGTGAAGGATGACGACAGCAAGGACGAGGAGGAGAACACGATCTTCCCGAACGGCCTTGCCGAGGGACATACGCAGCAGCTCAAGAAGCTCCATCCCGCTCAGCATTTCACCCAGCCGCCGAGCCGCTTCACGGAAGCGACCTTGGTCCGCGCGATGGAAGAGAACGGCATCGGCCGTCCGTCTACCTATGCCTCGATCATTTCTACCATTGAGGCGCGCAATTATGTTTATGTCGAGAAACGCCGCCTGTTCCCGACCGAGATCGGTATGACCGTCAACGATCTGCTCGTGGAGCATTTCGCGGATATCATGGATGTCGGCTACACTTCACAGATGGAATCCGAGCTGGATCTCGTGGCGGAAGGGGAGAAGGATTGGGTGTCGGTCGTGCGCGAGTTTTACGGCGCGTTCGAGCCGGAGCTTGAGAAAGCTAAGCAGGCGATGCCCGAAGTCCCGAAAGCCGCCCCGAAGGAAGTCGGCCGTGCCTGTCCGCAGTGCGGCAAGCCGCTCGTCTACCGCAACGGCCGATTCGGTCAGTTCATCTCCTGCAGCGGCTTCCCCGCCTGTCATTACACCGAGGCAATTGTTGAGAAGATCGGTGTGCAGTGCCCGAAGTGCGGCGGCGACATTGTCGTCAAACGCACGCGCAAGGGGAAGGTCTTCTACGGCTGCGGGAATTATCCGAAGTGCGACTTCACGGAATGGAACCGCCCGATCGCGAAGCGCTGCCCGGTCTGCGGCAGCCTGATGACAATCGCCGGCAAGAACCGCGCGCAGTGCACGAATCAGGATTGCAAGAAGTCGATCAAGCTTGAAGATCCCGAAGAGAAAGACGAATAAGAATAAAAGAAGCTTCAAACGGAGATAAAAATTAAAAACACCCGCCTCGCCGGCGGGTGTTTTCATTTCATAATAAAGTAATGTCCAACAGGTGAAATTCTGACATTGTGCCGACGTGAAGCCCATGGTAAAATTCCCTCATACATAATTTTAAGAGGTACAGATGGCTGCGGAAGAAAACAAAACAGGAACGGCGGGCGAGCTCATCACGGCAGAACTCGTGTTTTCCTATAAGGATGATATCACCGGAATCCCTCTGCCTGACAGCGAATTAGACCACCGGCTCGAGGAACTCAATTCCGAGCTGCAAAAATACACCGCGAAGTTGGACACCGCCGATTACATCATTTCGGTGGGATGCGGTATCATCTGCGGCGTGTTTTCCAAACAGATTGAAGCCCTTGTCCAAGATTATTTGAAGCAGGATAATGTCCAAAAAGTCCTCAATGAGAATTCATCAAGAGTTCGCGGGGAAATCAAAAAGGAAGCGGGGAAGCCGACGGTTCAAGGTCTCTTTGGGAGCCTTGCGTCTGCCGCGGAAGGAACCGAAAAATCCGACCAAATCGACCTGACCGAATTAGCGAGGAAAATGTTCTTCGCCGTAATCATGTGGGTCGCCAAAAATGCAGACTGCCCGGAAGCCGAGCTTGATCAAAGCAATCTGCCCGAATCGATCAAGAAACTGCTTCATACAGCCAAAGACCAACCTGTTTTGCATTCGGTTTTAAAAAAGATAGCGGAAGACAAACCCGGTCAAGCCAAAGAATTCGGCGGTTCGGTAATCAAAGGTTCGCTCAACCATATTGGATTGGACGAGAAGAAAATCAAGGAAATCCGCGAAGATATGCAGAGACGCGGTATCGATACCGATGAACTCGAGAAAAAAGCCGGGGACAAGCTCAAGGGCGCGTATGGGGAGCTGCGGAAGAAATTCGGCAAATATCAGAATGTAACCATCAAACAAGCAACGGTAAAAGGACTTCTGACAGAAGCAATCCCCGTGGTTGTTAACGACGCCCTGGTCCGAGGCTTTTATGCCATTCGGCATTTTACAGAAGAAGTTGAGAAACACGGCGGCACCGAAGAGATTGATTGGGAAGAAGTCATTCCTTTTGACAATCGCGCTATCGTCCGCATGATGAGCATTGCTTCCGTGACCTACTGCGCCGCCGACATGACCAAAGCCGGTGTGCGTGCGGCAATTGAAGCCCAAGGCAACGCCGCGCTGATGATTCCGAAAATCGCGGTAAAAGCCAACAAAGCCGCCGCGGGCAGAGCGGTTATCGCCATCACAACGGATGCCGGGATGGGGCTGCGCGAAGCTTACCTGAAGCAGCAGCGCGATGAACTCCGCCGTAAAATCAGCGAAGATCAGGTCGAGGCTGTCATTTCCTACCGCATGCGGATGAATGAAATCGTCGAAGAGTACCTTGCGGAGCATCTGCAGGCGTTCCTCACCGGCGGAGATCTTATTGAGACAGGTATTGCCGCTAATGATTCCGATTCGGTAATCAAAGGCAGTGTAATCATCCAGCGCGTTCTCGGACGGGCACCGCAATTCAGCAGTCAGGCTGAATTTGACGACCTGATGGAATCCGATGACGCACTGATTTTATAGGAGGCAGCTATGAAACAAATTTCAAAGCCCAATGCGCTCAAGATTTTTTATTGTCTTTCGGCGGCAGACGGTGTGATTGAAGAGAAGGAAATCACGCGATTGCAGGAAATCGCGGCGGAATTCTACGGTGATGTGTATGCCGATCCGCTGCAGGCGGTTCGCGATGAGTGCGATAAGGATCTTAAAGAGTTCTTCGACGATCCGGAAGAGCGGGCCTTGCGGCTGATGTATTTATGCGATACCGCGCTGGAGGAAAGTGATGAGCCCGCGGAGAACTGCATCGGGGCGCGGATGCTTTACTGGAATATGCTTGTCATCATGCACATTGACGGCGAAGTGTCGGCCGCCGAATTGCGGATTTTCAAGCATATCGCGAAGAAACTCAAGCTGGATGAGAGTATTACGCTTGAATTTGACCAGGCTTTCAAAGCCATCTCCGCGCTCGACGTGGAATTGAATTCCTACAGCGATTCCATGGCACCGTACGCGCAAATCCGCCCCATCGTCGATGAACTGGAAAAGCGCCGCAACGCGATTCTGCGTTCTGCCATGGAGCTTATCGGTGATGAGCGGGTTGAGACAGTTGATCGGCTGACTGTCGAGAAGGACATCATCGACATCACCAAGGAGAAAGTCGGTGAAGCTATGAATCCGTTCATGAAGCAAGTCGGCAGCTTCGCGGGCAACTTGAAAAAGGGCCTCGCGTCCACGGCGGAAGCGACTTTGTCAAAAGAACGAAAGACGATTTCGGGCTTGTTCGGCAAGATGATGAAGCCGAAGAATGGCGATTCGAAAGAATAAGGAGGAGTAAAATGCCGCTGCCTGTTTTGTTTATGGGCGTAATTGCCCTGTCCGGCGGTACCGGGCTCGGTTCCGGCGTAAAAGCTTTTTTCGATCATAATAAATCGAAAAAGCTGAATGAGAATACACAGGCCCGTCTTGAAGCTGCGGTCATCGGCCTGGAAACGAACCGCGTGCAATGCCGCGATGCTCTGAATTCTCTCGGCGAAGAAAAGATTTCCATTCTTCAAAACAATATGTCGCGTTTCATTGAGGACTTTTCGCAATTGAAGAATGTCGACTTCCGAGACTCCATCGGGCTTGAAGAGCTGAAGAAGCTGCATATTGACTTGAAAGATTTTGAAGCGCTGACCGACACCAAGAATCTGCTCGCGTCGGGCGCTCTCGGAACACTCGCGGGAATCGCCGGCGGGACAGCCGCCGCGGCAGGCGCTTATGGAGCGGCGGGCGCGTTTGGTCTCGCTTCTACGGGAACGCAAATCGCCGCGCTGTCCGGAGCCGCCGCGAAAAACGCGACCTTGGCTTTCTTCGGGGGCGGTTCCCTTGCCTCCGGCGGGCTCGGTGTAGCCGGCGGGACGGCAATTCTCGGCGGACTGATTGCCGGTCCGGCGCTGCTGGTCTTAGGGACGGTTCTCGGCAGCACAGCCGGGAGGAATTTAGACGACGCCATCGTCAGCCAGGAACAGGCGGACATCGACTGCGCGCAAATGGAAAACGGCGCCGCTCAGTGTATCGCGATTCGGCGCCGCGCGTATATGTTCTACACGGTTCTGGCCCGGCTGGATGTTTCGTTCACGCACAGTCTCCGCGAAATGGAAGCGGTCATGGAAGCCGAAGGCTTGGATTATTCGCTGTACACAGCCGACAGCAAGAAACGCATTGCCTCTGCCGCCGCGGCGGCGGTTGCCATCAAAACGCTGCTGGATACGCCGATTCTCACATCGGAAGGGGATGGGTCCGGCAAGCCGGAAGGCGAGCTGACCGAGCTCAGCGGGACGGTCATCGGGAAATATCTGCAGGATAAGAATTAAATCTTTTTATCGTTCGTAGATCACATTCCCTTCGCGGATCGTGCGGAGGACGCGGATG
>CAVIKW010000023.1:0-22912 GCA_963643375.1 Flexilinea sp.
GGGCGAACCTCCGAATATCGAGCGATGCGGCAACGCTTCGCTCGCCGAAGTCGGGAAGACCCGCTCCCCTTCGCGGAGCGTTTTGCGCCGCAACTTTCCCCGCCCGACAATCGAACATATTACCCGGAAAAATGAAAACGGCTGCCGCGAACGCGGCAGCCGCTATTGACTATTGACTATTGACTACTGACTATTGACTCACTTAATCACCTTCCCCAGCGTGGAGAAGAGACTCTTGACGTCAATCGGTTTCGTCACGAAGCCGTCCATTCCGGCGGAGAGGGCATTGGCGCGGTCTTCCTCAAAGGCGTTGGCGGTCATGGCGATGATGATTGTCTCGGCCTTGGCCTTGTCCGGCAGTCCGCGGATGGCGCGGCAGGTCTCGTAGCCGTCCATCATCGGCATCTGAATATCCATCAGAATCGCGTCATAGGTACCGGCGTCCGCGGCGTCGAGCATATTCAGGCAAACCTTGCCGTTCTCCGCCCGATCCACGATGAACCCGGCTTCCGTCAGAATTTCAACCGCGATTTCCGCGTTCAGGTCGTTATCCTCAGCCAGCAGCAGGTGTTTGCCGGTGAATTCGACATTCCCGTCCTCGGCGGCATCCGTGTCCTCGGCCGGGACGTCTTCCGGCTGCGCGATCCGATGCGACATCGTGATTACAAAGGTAGTGCCGACGCCCTTCTTGCTTTTCACATGAATCGTGCCGCCCATCATGTCGACATAACGCTTGACAATGGCCAAGCCCAGACCGGTGCCCTGGATATGGCTCTCCGTGCTGGTTCGTTCACGGCTGAACTGTTCATAGAGGTGCTTCTGGAAGTCCTCGCTCATGCCGATGCCGTTATCGCTTATCTTGACTTGATAAGTGGCGTATCCTTCTTTGCCGATGGGGAGCTCTTTCATCTCGCAATCGATCCTGCCGCCCGGTTCCGTGTACTTATAGGCGTTGGAGAGAATATTCATGTAAATCTCCGCCAGTTTCGTCCTATCGCAGTAACAATACCAATGCTGCACATCGGCCGTGAAGTGGAACGAGATTTCCTTTTCCTTCATCTGCAGCTCAAACATGGTGAAGGTCGCGTCATTGAGGTGGGCAATGTTGCACGGCTTTTCTTCAAGCGTAACGGCGTTATTCTCAATCCGCGCCATTTCAAGGATATTGTTGACCAGCTCAACCAGGGATTTGCAGGCGACTTTGATCTTCTCAATGCACTCGTGACGGCGAACCGGGTTGTCCTGATTCTTTTCCAGAATATCGGTGAAGCCGACAATGGCGTTCATCGGCGTGCGGATGTCATGCGACATATTGAAAAGGAAGCTCGTCTTGGCGCGGTTTGCCGCCTCGGCACGCTTCAGCAGCCGATCCAGCTCCACCTGATGCGCGCGTTCCTTCTCCGCCATCTCGGCCGAGCTGCGGACCAGCCAAATCGCCGTCCCCAAAATCACGGCAACGAGGACCACGCAAACAACGGTCACGACAGGCAGCTGATCCTTAACGAAATCGGTAAACGAATACTTGTACAGGCCCTCTGTATAGTGGTAGGCGGCGTTCGAACCGTAATCTTCTCCGATGACCTGCAGGCCGCGGTTCAGGAGCAGCAGCAGCGTCGTGGCTTCGGGATCGACGCCGAAGCTGCGGTCAATTCCGCTGGTGAGAAGCAGCGCGGAGATATCTTCATATTTACTGTTCTTCAGAATGGCGCCAGCGCGCAGCGCATTGAGCGTCGTGCTTCCGACTTCGCCTCTCACAACAGCGCTGAGACAGTCATCCTGAGAGTCATATTGCTTGATTTCAGCGTTCGGGAAATTCTCCTCGACGTAATAGCGCTGCATGTTGTTCGTCTTGCTGACGGCAATCGTCTTCGTGGTTTCCGAACCGTATTCACCCAGATAGGCCAGCTCCAACCCGGTCGTGACAACAGACGCGGTCTTGTCGATCCCATCCCGCTCAATATACCAGGTGCTGCCGCCAACCGGGAAGGCGATATCAACCGAACCGCTCCGCACCGCCTCAAGCATCTCGTCATAGGTTGGATAAGGCGTATAAGAGACGCTGAGCTTATCTTCGATATGCAGCTTTTCCAAAATGGCATCCATCACATCAACCACGACGCCGGTGACGTTCCCTTCGCTGTCCACAGCGGAATAAGGAAGCAGATTGCTGAGATACCCGACGGTCAGGCTGCCTTTGGTGTTGACATATTCCTGCTCTTCCTCGCTGAGGTACGCGCTGAGCGCGGTGTTCCCGAACCACTCCAGCTGCAGGCGTTCCAGGAAATAGATGTCGACCATGTCGATTTTCGTGAGCGCTTCATTGAGCTCATTGAGCAGGTCGATACGGCCGCTCGCGACGGCAAGATAATAAGGCGTCTCGCCGACTTTGATCAAAGGG
Organism: Flexilinea sp.; assembly: GCA_963643375.1. Lineage (GTDB taxonomy): Bacteria > Chloroflexota > Anaerolineae > Anaerolineales > Anaerolineaceae > Flexilinea. Next base: position 2,399 of record CAVIKW010000023.1, read on the forward strand.
GACATGCCGTCATCGGGGGCGACATTGTTGTCCGTCGCCGCCACGCAGTCAATCTCGCCCGCGTAAAAGGCCGCGTCCCGATCTTCGAAATCATCGAAAAGGACGAATTCGACGTCCACGTTGTTTGCTTTCAGCCATTTTTCCGCGGAAATAGTAATCAGATTATCGCGGACGCCGCCGACTTTCTTGCCGGTCAAGGTCTCGGGAACATCGGAAATAGTGGTATCCGCGTCGCGTTTGTAGAGGTAATAGCGCTCCGTCCCCATCTGATGATCGGGGTACAGGATTTTGCCGACGCGTTCTTCCGTGAGGGAAATGCCGGCCATGACATCAATTTCGCCGGCGAGGAACATATCATAAAGCTCGGACCAGTCACCGTAGACATATTCGTAATCCCAGCCCGTGTAATTCGAAACGGCCTGAAGGTATTCGTAGCTGTAGCCGGTTTTCGGCGTTTCATCCGTCATGCCTTCTTGGAATCGGGCACTCTCGAAATAACCGACCCGGACAACTTTCCCCGCGCCGGAGGAATTCTGCGCCGCGGCCGGCAGCGCAATAATCATCAGCACGGCAAGGACTGTCAAAATCAACTGGAAGATGGGGAGCTGGTGGTGTTTTTTCATGATTTTGTCCGTTCGCGGTTTGCGGCCTTATATAATTTTTTCGAATAACGACTTATGATAATTGTAACACGAAAATGCCTGTTCCGAGAATATTCCCGGAACAGGCATTGAATTCATATTACCCCACGAACGGGGATTGCCGTCCCCGATCGTTCTTCGCGCGGATTACAGGCTGGCGGAGTCTTTATACTCGGAGAGCTTGATCGTGCAGTCGCGGCGGCTGGACTCAAACCCGGCAAGGACGGCGCGGATGGCGTTGACGTTCATATCGCCGGCGGCTTCGGTCCATTCGTTGGTCTCGATGCCGTGGACAAAGCGGCGGATGACGCCGGATTCCTGCTGGTTGTCGTTGGTCATCATCGCGTCAAGGTCATAATAAATCTTGTCGCCGCGGATGGTGGAAATCTCAATGGTATGCCCGCCGATATCGTAGAGACGCATCTGGCCCTTGGTACCGAAAATGACGGTGGAGTTTTCCTCGTCGCCGTAATCGGTCCAGCTGACGGTCATCGTACCGACGACGCCGCTTTCCATCTTGAAGATGCAAATGGCGTTGTCCTCAAGCTCGATGAGCTTGCCGTCGGAGCCGCGTTTATCGAGGGTCATGACCTTCGCGGTAACTTCGGAGATCTTCTCATTCAGCAGATATTGGATCAAATCCGCCTTGTGAATACCGAGGTCGGCCATGGCGCCCATGGCGGCGAGCTTCTTATCGAAGAACCAAACGTTCTTCGCTTCCTTCTCGGAAACGTCGTAGCCCATCGCCCAATGTTCCGGGCCGCCGTGGCTGAAGCAGGTCTTGAAGGTCAGCGGTTTGCCGATGATGCCCTGCTCGATGAGTTCCTTCGCGCGGGCGTGACCGGTGTTGTAACGCTGGTTCTGCCCGATCATCAGGTAGCGGTTGTTCTTCTTCGCGGCCTCGACCATGGCTTCGCAGTCGGCAACGGTCATCGCCATCGGCTTTTCGCACAGGACGTGCTTGCCGGCGTTCAGAGCCTTAATCGCGACTTCGGCGTGGGCGTTATTCGCCACGCAGACGCTGACGGCGTCGATGGAAGGATCCGCGAGCAGATCCTCAACGGAGTCAAAAACCTTCCCGCCGTACTGAGCGGCGAGGACTTCCGCGCGTTTGCGATTCGCGTCAAAATAGCCAATAATCTTCGCGTTCGGATTCGCGGAATATTCGGGAACATGTCGACGCTCGGAAATGCGTCCGCAGCCAATAACACCAACGTTTACCATTTTATTCACTCCTTATATCACGCTTCTTTCAAAGAAAACGATTCGCATTTGTACCACATTCTGTATTATAAAATGAATTCAATTCCGCGTAAAGGGAAAAAACGGCAGACCCGCCCGCGGACGTGTAAGCTACGCGCTGTATTTGCAGACACCGCGCACGAAGGTCTTGGCGACGGCGCAGTTCTCATTCATCAGAACAATGTCGGCATCCTTGCCCGGGGTCAGCGAACCTTTCGACGCGGCGAGATTCGCGGACTCGGCGGCGTTGAGGGAAGCGGCGCGGACGGCGCGCCACAGCGGGATATTGCCGTAGTCGCGGAGGTTCTTCACGCCGATGTTCAGGCGCAGCACGCTGCCGGCAATGGTTCCGTCATGCAGGCGGCATTCGACGCCTTTGACTGTGAACTTCTGCCCGCCGTTCTCGTATTCGCCGTCCGGCATCCCCGCGGAACGCAGGGCGTCGGTGATAAGCACCAGGCGGCCGGCCTTGGCTTTGACCAGGAGCGGATAGAGCGCCTTGTCCACGTGGAAGGTGTCGCCGATCAGCTCGGTGTAGATATCCGAAGCGAGCGCCGCGCCGACCACGCCGGGCTTGCGGTGATTCATCGGGGTCATGGCGTTGAAGAGATGGGTGGCGCGGGTGATGCCGCAGCCGATTGCCTTCTCGGCTTCCTCATAGGTCGCGCCGGTGTGGCCGATGGAGATCGCGATATTCGTCTGCTGTTTCAGCGTACGCACGCATTCAAACCCGCCGGGCATTTCCGGGGCGAGGGTGATGACTTTGATGATGTCCGCGAGCGGGAGGATCAGCTCCGCGTTCGGGGCGAGGATGTAGTCCTCATTCTGGGCGCCCTTATGCGCCGGGTTGACGAACGGCCCTTCCAAATGGATGCCGGCAATCTCCGCGCCGATGAAGTCGTCGTTCTTACTCTCGGCGGCAAGTCCGCGCATGTGTTCGCAGACGCTGACGAGGGTATCCCAAGCAACGGTCAACGTGGTCGGCAGGAAGGTCGTCACGCCGTTCGCGAGCAGATTATGGGCCATCTCGCGGACGCCGTCCGTGTCATCATCGGAGACATCCACGCCCTTGTAACCGTGAATATGGACGTCAATCAGGCCCGGAGAGACATACAGCCCGCCCGCGTCAATCACTTCGGCGGCTTCGGCCTTCGCCTGATCTACGTCTACGATTCCTTGGATCTTGTCATTGAACAGCAGCGCCTTGCCGCGGACTTCACCGCTCGGCAGCAGGATGATGCCGTTGATAATTGCTTTCATGGTTTTTGACATCTTGAGTTCCCCCAAACTTTACAACATTTGAATGTATTGTACCGCAGCCCTTGTTTTTTGAGAAAGCGTGATTTTCGGCATGTTACGGGGTAAAGAAAAAACCTGTTTCAAAAGAAACAGGTTTCAGTAGCGGGGGTTGGATTCGGACCAACGACCTCCGGGTTATGAGCCCGACGAGCTGCCTCTGCTCTACCCCGCATCGACAGTACAAATAATACAGCATTTTTCCGAATCCGTCAAGGGAAATAAAAATTCAATGACAGTTGTCGGACATACAAGATCGGGCCCCGCCGTTTCCGCGGAGCCCGATCCGTCATTTCAATTCAGCGCGTCCGCTTACTGCGCGGAGTTCGCCGCCATTTCGGTCATGGCGAAGGACTGCGTCGCCGCGACCACTTCCGGCGCCAAGGTCGGAGTCGGCAGCGTCCACTCCATCGTCTCCTGAGAAATGGAGCCTTCCTTCCACGGCAGCATCTCGAGGAACTGGTTATAGGTCACGCCCTTGCGGATCAGGTAGCGCGGAATGTAATACATATTCTCGCTGAGGTTGATCTCCGTTTTTTTCAGGTCGCCGGCAAGCGCCGCGAGGTAACCGTACTGCATCGTGCGGCTGACAATCTTCCCTTCGGCATCGGTGTAGCCGTCCGGATAGGCAAAGACCTCGATATCCACGCCGAAAATCTCTTCCAACTTCGGTTTGGACTGACCGATTTCCTGCCCCATCGCGCTGAGGTCGGAGAGGCCGTTGCCGTAATAACCCGCGGAGCCGATCTCCCAGCCATCATCCATCATGGTCTCAATCTGATCCTTGGAAAGGGAGTTCTTCGCGTCGACATGATTCGCTTGAATCATCAGGTTGCCGACGAAGCCGTATTTCTTGAGGATCGGGTAAGCGTGCTTCCATTGGCCGAGCTCGGTTGAGTCGAAGGTGAACATGACCGGGCGGTCCGGCAGCTCGCCGCCGTTGCGCAGCACATCAACCATCTGCGACAGGGTGATGGAGGTGTAATTCAGCTCATAGAGCATGCGAACCTGCTGTTCGAACTCGATGGACGGCACGTAGGCGTCGGACTCCCACTGGTAGTAAGGGTCGTCCTCGGTACCGTTGGCGATATCGTAGTAATAGAGGATGAAGATATCGGCCGAACCGGCTTCGTGGTAGGTCCACGTGGCGGTGGGCTCAATCGTCGGGGTCGGCGTAACAGTCGGCGTGAGCGTCTCGGTCGGGGTCGGGGTCTCCGTTGAGGTCGGGGTCGGAGGCGTCAGCGAACCGTAATAGTTCAGCTTCGCCTGATGCGTGGACGCGACCATGGTGTAGACCATATCCTCGGTAGCCTTCTCCGGGAGGTTGCAGCCGCCGAGAATGACCGCCGCGATCACAAGACAAATTAAGATAGCTCTTTTCATACATTACTCCTGTATGAGTTGTTCGCCGGTACGAAAACCGACCCGTCAATTTCCGCCAGCAGTGAATCCATGCCGACGGTTTCATTCGTTTTCAGGCGTTCGCATCTGCGCCGCCAGCTTTCATCGCTCTCGTCATCGCCTTTCAGCAGAAGCGAAGGCGTGATCAGACTCACCGCGATACGCGGGGCGTAGAGCGCGGCCTGCTGCTTCGTCAGGTATTCCAACGCGGCTTTGGCAAGGCCGTAAACCGCGTGCTTCCTGTACCCGCGGCTGATATTCGCGTCGCCGATGTTGATGACGCGCCGCAGCGAAGGACAGGAAGCCGCCAGACGGTCTGTCAGGTACCACACCGCCCGCAGGCCCACGTTCATCACGTCGTTCCATTCCTCCGGCGAAGCTTCGCTCAACGACCCCGGACGGAACAGCGAGGCACTGTTGATCAGCGCCGTGATTCCGTCTCCGCGGACAGCCTCAATCATGCGGTCGATCTCGCCCAAATCCCGCAGGTCCGCGCGGATCACATCCGCCCGACCGCCGGCTACGCGAATCTCATCCCGCAGCGCCAAGGCGTCCGCTTCGGCGGTGTGATAATGCAGGCGGACGAAGCAGCCCTTCGCCGCGAGATGCTTGGCAATCACGGCGCCGACTCTGTGTCCCGCGCCGGTGATAAGCACGGACTCAGGCACGCGGCGTCCCTAAGCAGCGGGCGAAAATGCCGCGCATATCCGCGTCGGTGAGCTCATAGCGGTCGCGCTTCAGCGGGCCGCCGCCGACCCAGTGGGTCATGCGCACCAGCTCGTCAAGGTCGGCCTCCGTGAATCCGTAATCGGCGAGGCACTGTTCCCCGAGGCCGAGCGAATTCTTCCATTCGGAGAGCGCTTTCAGCAGCGCGGAGGCGTTCTCTTCCTCGGAGGCGTTCTTATCGCCGAAGCCGAGTTCAATCGCGATCTCGGCGTAGCGTTTCGGGGCGCGCGAGGCAATCAGGCCGTGGACTTCATCAAAGAGCATGGCAAGGCCGACGCCGTGCGCGATCTTCGGGTTCATCCCGGAGAGCATGTGCTCCATGGTGTGAATGGTCGTCGCGGAGGAGATGTAAATCACCGCCCCGCCGACCATTGAGGCATAGGAGACATGATAACGGGCTTCAATATCCCGGCCGTTGGCGACAGCTTTCGGCAGCCAATGATAGACCGCCTTCATGCCGGAGAGCGCGATACCGTCGCTGAGCGGGTTGGCCTTCACGGAGGTGTACGCCTCCATATTGTGGCAGAAGGCATCGAAGCCCTGCGCCGCGGTCAGGAACGGCGGGATGCTCAAGGTCAGTTCGGGGTCGACGTAAGCCTTCGTGACGAAATCCGTGCGGACCCCGATCTTCTCATTCTTTTCGGTGTCGGTGATGACAGCCGTCTTGTTGCCCTCGGTGCCGGTCCCCGCGGTGGTGGGGATGGCAATGAGCGGCAGCGGTTTGTTTTCCAATGTCTTGCCGGCGCCGCTGCCGGAGGCGGTATAGTCCCACAGCGAGCCTTCATTGACAGCCATGGCGGCAATACCCTTCCCGGTGTCAATGCTGCTGCCTCCGCCGAGCGCGATGACGCAGTCAATGCCCTTCTCGCGGGCAATGGCGGCGCCCTTCATCACGGAATCGAGCGTCGGGTTGGCGGTGATCTCATCGAAGACCACGACGTCATCCGCTTTACCGCGGACGATCGTCAGCAGGCGGTCCAGCGTGCCGTTCTTGCGGATGGTGTTTCCGCCGGCGACCACCATCGGGCGCTTCCCCGGCAGCGGAGCTTTCTGGAGCTCATCCATCACGCCGCAGCCGAAACGCCAGCGGGCGGGCAGGTCAAAGGAAAAACTGTCGAGCATATGCTCCTCCTTAGGCGTTCGCTTTCAGGAACGCCGCGGCATCGGCAAGGCGCTTCAGCACCTTCTCTTTGCCGATAATCGCCATGCAGTCGAAGATCGGCGGCGTCACCGTCTGCGCGGAGATCGCGCCGCGGATCAAGCCGAAGACCTGGCCCGGCTTCAGACCCATATCCGCGACCAGCTGACGCAGCGGGGCTTCGGCGGATTCGGCCGTCAATTCGGGGATGGCGTCAATGACCGCGTAAGCGCGTTCCGCGATTTCGGCGCAGTCCGCGGCGGTCAGCTTCTTCTGAATGAGCTGCTCCATAACCGGCGGGATGTCTTCCTTGAAGAGGAAGGCCGTCTTCTCCGGCGCTTCGGTCAGCTTCGTCAGACGTTCCTTGATGCAGGGAACGATTTTCTTCAACGTCTCGACATCGGTGTCAATGCCGGCCTTCTGATAGAAGGGCAGCAGCCGTTCGGCAAGGTCGTCATTCTCAAGCTGGCGGATATGCAGTCCGTTGAAGTAGTCCAGCTTCGAGAAGTTGATGGCGGACGGGGACGGATTCAGATGTTCGAGGGTGAATTTTTCCTCGAGGTCCTTCAGGGTGAAGAAATCGGTATGATCGTCGTAGCTCCAGCCCATCTGCGCGGCCCAGTTGACAACCGCTTCGGGGATGTAGCCGAGGTCGGCAAAATCGGTGAGAAAGACGGCGTAGCCCTGCTTGATGAGCTCTTCGGACTCACGCTTGGAGAGCTTGCCCTTGCCGGACGGGCTGAGGAGCACGGAGAGATGCACCCATTCCGGTTCATCCCAGCCGAGGGCCTGATAAATCAGGTGATGCAGCGGGAGGGACGGCAGCCATTCGGAGGAGCGGATGACGTGCGTGATCTTCATGAGGTGATCGTCAACCATGGCGGCGAGGTGATAAAGCGCCCAGCCGTCGGTCTTGACGAGGATGGCATCGTCCAGCATACGGTTCTCAATCGTGATGTCGCCGCGGAGCATATCGTGCACGGTGGTCGTGCCTTCACGCGGGGTCTTCAGACGAATGGTATGCGGTTCACCGGCAGCGACGCGGCGTTTCGCTTCCTCGGGATCGAGGTCGCGGCAGTCATCCAGGCGCTGGAAAGTCGGGTCGTTCTGCGGCTCGTTCTTGCGCTGTTCCTCAAGATGTTCCGGCGTGCAGAAGCAGTAATACGCGGCGCCCTTCGCGACCAGCTCTTCGGCGTACTTCAGATAAATCTCTTTGCGTTCGGTCTGACGGTACGGACCGTAAGGGCCGTCCTTGTCCGGGCCTTCGTCCCATTCCAGTCCCAGCCAGCGGAGACCGTCCATGATCTCTTTTTCGGCAGTCGGGACGTAACGGGCGCGGTCGGTGTCCTCAATGCGCAGGATGAACTGTCCCCCGGTCTTTTTGGCGATCAGGTAGTCATACAGGGCGGTTCTCGCGCCGCCCAAATGTAAACGACCCGTCGGGGACGGGGCAAATCGGACACGTACCGGTTTCATTTCATTCGTCATTTTATTCCTCACTTAACATCTGACGTGAGCCGGGATAAGCTCACGTGATTTCTTTTCGTTTTTCAGATTGACAGGCGACGCACTCCACCACGCCGATGGCCATTGCCAGCGCCATTGTGGACGAGCCGCCGTAGCTGATGAAGGGCAGCGTCAGACCCGTTACGGGCAGAATCTGCAGGTTCACGCCCATGTTGACGACCATCTGGAAGAAGAAGAGGGTCGCGATTCCGTAGCAGATCAGCGCGCCGAAGAAGTCCGGCGCGTTCCGGGCCACGTGAATAATCCGCAGCACCATCGCGCTCAGCACCACGATCACCAGGAAAGCGCCGATGAAGCCGAATTCCTGACCGAGGGCGGAGAAGATGAAGTCCGTGTGGCGCACTTTCAGGAAACGGAGCTGTACCTGCGTACCGGAGCCGTAGCCCTGTCCCGTCAGCTGACCGGAGCCGAGGGAAATCACCGCCTGGTCAATGTTATACGAATCACCGTAACGCGCGTCCGGATCCGGCGCGAGGAAGGTCTTCACGCGGTTGATCTGGTACTCCTGCACGAACGGCACCGTCTCCGGCGAGACAAAGATCCACACCAGGACCCCGATTACGACCAGAATCCCCACCAGGCCGAGGCCGAGCAGCTTATCCATCGGGATGCCGGCCGCCCAAATCATGGAGAACCAAAGCACCATCATCACGATGGAGGTACTCATGTTCGGCTGCAGCAGAATGAAGACCACGATGCCGAAGGTCAGCGCGAAGCTCTTGATGATCCACATCATGTCGTGCTTCTTGTTGTCATTGTCCGCGAAGTATTTCGCCAGACGAATAATCAGAAAGGTCTTCGCGAATTCCGAAGGCTGCAGCGAAATCGGGCCGAGGCGGAACCAGCGCGCGGAGCCGAAGGCTGCCGTACCGAACAGGCGCAGCGCCAGGAGCAGCAGGATCGTGCCGATATACAGGATGTTGGCCAGCGAGTCAAGATAATGATAATCAAAGAACGCGCAAGCCAAGATGAAGACAATCCCGATGCCGACATACAGGATCTGACTGTTGATGGAAACTTCCAGGTTTCCGGCCAGAGCGGATTGAATCATGACAATGCCGAAAAAGCAGAGCACGATCACAATACCGAACAGCACAAAGTCGAAATTACGCCAACGTTCTCGCCGCATTAATTCTTACGAGCACCTCTTTTGATCGGGATGTCAGCGATCAGACGCTGCTCCCGGCCTTCATGATTGAAATCAATCGCGACGTCATTCGGGTCAATATTCACATAACGGGAGATGACCTCGATGATGTCGTTCTTCATTTTTTCCATTGTTTCCAACGGAATGTCCGAGCGGTCATGCACCAGGACGAACTTCATCCGTTCCTTGGCAACCTGAGAGCTGGAATCCTTTTTCTTGCTTCCGCCGAAGAGACTTGCGAAATCCATAACACCCTCCCCGATCAACCGAAGATCTTTTTCAGACGGGCCATGAAGGAATCCTTCATATCCAACTCATCAAAGGGAACGCTTTCCCCTTCAACGCGGGCGGCCAGGTTGCGGAACGCTCTGCCGGCGGCTGTCTTCTCATCGAAGGCAATCGGTGTGCCGCGGTTGGTGCTGACGATGACGTTTTCATCTTCGGGGATCAGGCCGATGAGGTCGATGGCGAGCAGCTCATTGACATCGTCCTGGTTCATCATGTCGCCGCGCTCCACCATGGCTTTGTTGATGCGGTTCAGCACCAGCTCGCCGGGGCCTTTGCCTTCGGCTTCAATCAGGCCGATGATGCGGTCCGCGTCGCGTACGGCGGAGACTTCCGGATTGGTGACGATGAGAATGCGGTCCGCGGGGGCGACAGCGTTCTTGAAGCCCTGCTCAATGCCCGCCGGGGAGTCGATGATGATGTAATCGAACTCATCGCGCAGGTCGTTGCAGATCTGAATCATCTGCTCCGGGGTGACCGCGTCTTTATCCCGGGTCTGGGAGGCCGGGATCAGATAAAGATCGTTCAGGCGCTTATCGTGGATCATTGCCTGCTTCAGGCGGCAGCGGCCTTCCGCCGCGTCCACGATGTCATACACGATGCGGTTCTCCAAACCGAGAATCACATCCATATTACGCAACCCGATATCGCCGTCAATGCAGACGACTTTCCGTCCGCGCAGCGCCAGGCTGACAGCAAGGTTGACGGTGACGGTCGTCTTGCCGACGCCGCCCTTCCCCGAGGTTACGGTAATTACGTTCGCGGTCATTTTCTCTCTCCTGTCATGACTCAATTTCTATCTCTCCGAATTTGTTCCTAACCACGAACAAACCCGAATGGTTCTTTTTCTTCTCAACCTTCTCAATCAGGCGAAGCACGCCGTTGACGACGACCTGCGCGTTCTCGAAGTCCATCGCGCAGACGTACGCGCCCGCGTCAAGCTCGGACCCGGCGGACACCCGTCCGCGAATTGTGCCGAGGACGATGACGCTCTTCGCGGAGCCGATCTCCGCGCCGGGATTGACGTCCCCGAGGATGACGATAGGCTCTTCCCTCGCGACGGACACGCCGGAGCGGACGGTCTTGCCGATCAGGTAGGCGGGTTCGCCGATCTCAAGGGCGTGCTGCGGTTCCTCAATCTCCTCGCGGCGGAACTTCTTCTTGGAGACGGCTGCTTCCGTTGCCAGACCCAGCGAACGGCAGTTCTGCATGGTCTTCTCACTGCGGCTGAAGATTCCCTTCAGGGCCACGCCGAGCTTCTCCAGCTCCGAGCGCATGGATGTAATCTCCACCACGCGGACGTCCAGATCGCCGGCGTCGAGGAAGAGATTCGCCCCGGTATAGAAGGCGGCGTTCTCCTCAATCGTCTCCCGCACGGCTTCCCGGCATTCATCCCATGAAGCGTTCGGCAGCGTCATCAGCAGGCCGTCATTGATTCCTTTTACTTTCAGTTTCATTTCTCTGTTTCTCTGTCAATGTCTCAGCGGCATATTTGATTAAATTGTATCATGTATAAGCGCGTTCTGCCTATATTTTTACGAATCTAATCTGTGAACGCCGTCCGTCAGTTCGTTGTTCCGTTCTTTTCCGCGTCGTATTCCTTGAGGTTGAAATAGGCGTCGATGGTACGGCGGGCGGGATAACCCGCGAGGTACGCGCCTTCCTTGCCGTTGTAGACGAAGACTACGACGACAATCTCCGGATCGTCATACGGGGCGTAGGAAGCGGTCCACGCGTGCGCCGGCCAGGAGCCGTATTGGCAGAGGCCTTTGGCGTTGGCGATATCGTCGCAGTATTCCGCCGTGCCGGTTTTCGCGGAACACTCATGCGTATCATTCGCGAACGCCTCTTCCGCGGTACCGCCCGGCTGGGTCACAAGGCGCAGGCCCTTCCGTGTTTCCTCAATCACCCAGGAGTCGACGACTTTATACTCATCGGTCTCCAAGCCGTCCTCGTCGTAAACGCGGATCTTCGGGTCTTTGGTGACGTCCCAATACATCTGCGGGGTGAAGGGCAGCACGGTATTGCCGCGTTCGTCCATAATCTCATAAATGAGCGTCGGGCGGACGTGAATGCCTCCGTTCGCGACGGTCGCGAAGGAACCGAGGACCTGAATCGGGGTCGCGGTGACGTACCCCTGTCCCATGGAGGCGAGGTAAGTGTCGCCGGTCGCCCAGGCTTCGCCTTGGTTGACGCGCTTCCACGTTGTCGTCGGGATCAGGCCGTCTTCCTCACCGTCCAGTTCAATGCCGGATATCTGGTCGTAGCCCAGCGCGCGGGCATATTCGCCGAGGCGGTCGATGCCCAGACCTTCGGGGACTTCGGTGCCGTAGCCGCCGCCGACTTTGTTGAAGTAAATATTGCAGGACCACGCCAGCGCGTGCTGGTAGTCCACCTGACCGTGGCCGGTTCTCAAGTGGCACACGTATTCCTGCGAGGAACCTGTTTCGTTCGCCGAATATTTCTGCTCCATGTAAATGGAGCCCGGGTCGAAGATGTAATAATCCGGCGCGACGACGCGTTCATTCATGGCGCCGATGCCGGTGACGATTTTGAACACCGAACCCGGCGGCTGCGCTACCTGCACGGCGTGATTCATCAGCGGTTTGGATTGATCAATCGAGAGCTGATTATAGTAATACGACGGAATGTAGCGGGTGAAGCGGTTGTTCTCAAAAGACGGCTCCGAGACCATCGCGAGGATCTCCCCTGTCTTCGGGTTCATGGCAATGCCCGCCGCGTCCTCGGTGATGGTGCCGGTGACGGAGATGCGGTTGTAGAAGTCCATGATCGCCGTCATGGACGCGCGCATGGCGTTCTGCAGGCGGATGTCGATCGTCAGCGTGATGTTGTAGCCCGGCACCGCTTCACGCGGGGTCTCAAGGTCGCGCATCTGCTGACCGCCGACGTCAATTTCCACGACGCGGCGTCCGTTCTTGCCGGAGAGGACATCCTGCAGCGACGACTCAATGCCGGAATAACCGTACTGGTCTTCGGAGGTGATGAATCCCTTTTCTTCCATCTCTTCCTGCATGGATTCCGGGATCGGGCCGAGGAAGCCGATGAGCTCCGCGGTGTTATAGCCGGTCGGGTACTCACGGATGGAGTTCACGCGCACGCCGACACCCGGCATCTCATCAATGCGTTCCTGGACGGTCATCGCCAGTTCCTTGCTGACATCGCAGCGGATGCCGGTCGCGTCGTACGGCGTCAGGGAGTTCGCGATGTAAACGATCTGCGTAATGCCGAAGTCCGTGCCGCACTCGCTGTACATGCGGACGGTATCGTCATTGATTTCGCCGTTGTTCACGGGGACGTCGATCAGCTGCGAGAGCTTGCGGTAGACTTCCTGCGTATCCCCTTCGTCTTCCGGCAGTTCGGACGGGGTGATGGTAATGTCATAGGTGGCGGTGTTGCGCGCGAGCACGACGCCGTTGCGGTCGTAAATAATGCCGCGCTTCGTCTGTTCCTGCACGACGGAGATTCGGTTTTCATCCGCGCGGGCGAGGTAGGTCTCGCCGTTGACAATCTGGATCGTGTAAAGTTTGTAGGTATAAAAGAGCATTACCCCGAAAAAGACGGCCAGAAACCCAATCAGGCGCGGGTTGCGCAGCGTCAATTTGTTTTCACCGGTTCCTTTATTCATTCGGTAACCTCATTGATATAAATCGTGTTGATGACGTCATTCAAAAAGGCGTAAACAGGGATCGTGAAGAGCAGGTTCATAATCAGCGACGGGACGATGACGCGGTTCAGCGAGAGGAGGTAGTCCAAATTCGCGTTCTGAACCGTCAGCAAGCCGAGCGTGAAGAGCGCCTCGGCCAGCGTGCCAACAATCGTCACGAACAGCGTCAATATCATCGGCATCTGCCAGACACGTTTTTTGATAAAGCGGATAAAGCCCCACACGCCGAGATTGAACCACATATAGCCGCTGAGCGGCATCGCGCTGACGTAACTCATCAGCAGCCCGCTCCACACCGCCATGATCCACGAATACTTGGTGGAGCTGTTGATGCTCCAAACGACAAGGCAGACCATGACGAGGTTCACCGCGCCGTTCAACAGGCGGATCTTGGTCAGGACCGAGACCTGCAAGAACGCCGCGATGGCGAATATCGGGAGCCCTACGATCACTTCCAACATTATTCTGTTGTATCCTCTTCCAGCGGAGCGGTGTTCGCCGGGGAGAAGTTCGAGACCACCAGCACAGCCTGCAGACTGCTGAAGTCTTCAGCCGGCACGATAGCCGCGGACTGGAACAATTCGTTGTTGATCTGGTTGACGTTGATGATCTGCCCGATGACGAAGTCCGCCGGATATTCACCGCCGAGGCCGGAGGTCTGCACAATCTGACCCGGCAGCAGGGTGACATCCTGCGACACCATCTCAATCGTAAGGTCGCCCGTGACCGAGCCTTCGACCACGCATTCCGCGTCGATATCGGGGATGACCGCGTTGACCATCGAAGTTGAGTCGGTGAGCAGCTTCACGCGGGCCGCGGAGGCGGTGACGGCGTCAATCCTCCCGACGAGGCCGTTGTTGGTGACGACAGGCATACCCGAGCGGACACCGTCGTCGCTGCCTTGATCAATCAGGACATATTTGAGAAAAGGGGAGGGATCTTGGCCGATAACCTGGGCCGGGATGTATTGACTGTCCGGATTCGAGCGGGCGAAGCCGAGCAGCGCGTAAAGCACGTCCGCCTCGTTCAGGTCCTGCTGCAGCTGAACGATCTGGTTCTGCAGCTCCGCGACCTGCTGTTTGAGAGTGGCGTTTTCATCGGCCAGGGCTTTCTCGTCCTTCGAGATGGTAAAGAGATTCACGATGTAGCTGACGCGCTCCATCAGAACGGATTGAAATTCCACCACGGGAGAGAGTACGCGGTCAATGCCTTTCGCCAGGTAACCGCTTAATGCCAAAAATGCTATCCCGAAGACGAACAGCACCAGAGCAATTTTTTTCCAATTTCGGAAATTGATTTTACGCATATCGGATGGGAGTGTTCTCCTACCGCGGACTGCTGAAGCGGTCCATACTTGCCTTGAACTGCCGCAGCGTTTCCTCGCTCTCCAACACCATACCGGCACCGCGGGCAACAGCGGTCATCGGATCGTCCGCTACCCACACGCGAATGCCAAGCTCGTCGTTCAGACGGTCGGCCATGCCGAGGATCTGGGAGCCGCCTCCGGAAAGGCAGATACCCGTCTCGATCAAGTCCGCCACAAGTTCCGGGGGAGCTTCATCAATAGCGTCTTTGATGGTGTCAACCATTACCTGAATGGAAGCGGAGATGGCTTCGCGAATCTCTACGGAGGAGACTTCCACGGCTTCCGGCAGCCCGGTGACGAGATTTCGTCCGCGGACAATCATGGTCTTTTCCGTCGGGAGCGGGTACGCCGAGGCGATCGCGATTTTCGTCTGCTCCGCCATTCGCTCGCCGATATAGAGGTTATAGCGGTTGCGGATGTAGGTCACAATGTCCTGTTCAAGCTCATCGCCCGCTACACGAAGGGAGCGGAAGACGACGATCTCATTCAGGGAGAGGATCGCGACTTCTGTCGTACCGCCGCCGATATCCACGACCATTGTGCCGCGAATCTCATTGATGGGCAGTCCGATGCCGATGGCGGACGCCTTCGGCTCTTCAATCAGGTAAATTTCACGAGCGCCGGCGGCCATTGCCGCGTCATAGACGGCACGCCGCTCCACATCGGTGGCGCCGCACGGAATGCCGATCACCACACGGGGACGCGGGAACGGAGCGATTGACTGCTGATGCGCGCGGCCGATAAAATAGCCGAGCATCGCCTGCGTGATCTCGAATTCGGAAATTACGCCGTCACGCAGCGGGCGGATGACCTGCAGGTTCGCGGGAGCGCGCCCTGCCATTTCCTTCGCCTGCAGTCCGATAGCAACGGGACGCTTGGTCCGCTTCTCCACGGCGACCCATGAGGGTTCATTGATGACAATGCCCTTCCCCCGGACATACACCAATGTATTCGCCGTCCCGAGATCGATACCGATATCGAGTGAGAACAGCCCCATTAACCAGTTAAGTGGATTAAACGCCAACGTTACGCTCCGAAATACAAAAATTTTGTCAAGACAATATACACCTGGGATTTATTATACCAAATGATAAATTAATTTCAATGGTTTTAATTGAACCGCAAAATTGGAGGAGAAGGAGAAGAGACCAGAGACCGGAGACCGGATAACGAAATTGGAGCGGGTCTTTAAATATCGAGCATCGACATAATTGTGCTCCGCCCGACATTCGAAGACTCGCTCCAACCATGTTATCCGGTCTCTGGTCTCTGGTCTCTTGTCACTTAATCTTTCTTTTCCTTCCTATGCAGCCGAAATTCATGCTTCCGTTCATCGCCGCGGCGGAGGCGCTTGAAATTCGGGCGCAGGGAGAGCAGCACGAGGATTTCGGCACCGACGCCGTAGAGCACGCACCACCACGAGCATTTCCCCATCGCAGCGCCGACGATGAAGCCGATCGTCCCGAAGATATTAAAGGAAGCCGTCGCCACGGACGCGTAGCCGCTGATCATGTAAATCAGGAAGCAGGGGAGCGGGACGAAGATCAGGTATCCCGTCCACAGCGCGATGCCGGCGCCGACGGAGGTCAAGCCGCCCGCGCCGCCGCGGAAGTAATACTTCCCATCGCGGCGTTTCTCAAGCATATACACCGAGTAGATATGTCCCAGCACGGCAAGGATCCCGCCGATGGCGGTCAGCCACGGTTCGGGCTCCGCGAAGATCAGACGTGCGACATAAATCGCGGCGAAGCCTTTCGCGATGTCCAGAGCCGCGGTCAAAAAGCCCCAGCCCTTCCCGGCAGTGCGGATGACGTTGGACATTCCCGAACGGCCGGACGCCATGTAACGGATGTCCTTCCGCTTCACCAGCCAGACGATCATCCAGCCCCAGGGAATCGCGCCGATCAAATACGCCAGAACAAGATACAAAAAATGTGAGAGCGTGAAGTTCATTCAGTCATCTCCTATAATAATCCGAATCTGAGTACCGCCATCACGGCCGCAACAGGCACCGCGGCGGGGATTAAATTGAGTAAAACGCGGCGCATCGGGAGCCGTGCGTCCGCGCCGTTTTCCAATCCGACAAAACAATAATACCAAAGAAACATCAAAGCGCCGTAAGAAATCACATCAATCGGCATATGATGCAGCCCCGCCGCGGCGAATGTCATCACCGCCCCGGTCACGGCGGCGTGCAGCGGGATGCTGCCGCGGATCAGGGTGAAGGAGTACAGCTTCATGGCGATGGCCGTGCTGATGAGGAAAATCAGCGGCAGCGAGATGATCAGGCGGGAGACATTCGCCCGCAGAGCCATCACGAACAGCAGAAACACGGCGTAGCACAATCCGCTGAGGACCATTGTGGCAATCGGACGGCCGGCCGAGCTCGGGTCGCATGCGTTATACTCAAAGTAGAGGACAAGGTAAAACAGCAGCCCGCCGAGAACCAGCGCGGCGCAGACGGATTGCATGCCGCGGATGTTGCGCAGCGCGTAACCGATCGTCAGCACGACCGCGAAGGGCAGGATCAGGTAAAACCCGCACTGCTCTTTCGGGACATCCAAACGCGTCCGCAGAATATGATAAAGCGCCAGCACCGCGGCCGCGGCTGTCAACGGGATCAGCAGCTCAAGCGAGCGCAGCGTCAGATTCAGTGAGAAGCCGCCGAGATTTAAATCGAAAGCCGTCAGCTGCCGGTCGGTAAGCGCGCCCAAGAGGAACACGAGCATCACCACCCCGGTCAGCATGCTGAACATGAATTCATACCTTCGATTTTCCATGCCTTCTATTATAACAGCGATATGCGCGGACGGCTCCGCTTACACACGGAACGGGGCCGCCGCGTGTCCGTTTTTTGGCCCCGTTTTTCTTAAGCGGGCGCGATTGTGGTATACTTATCAAGATATGGAAAGAAACGATATGCCTTCAACGACGCCCATGCCAAGCGTTATCAAATGCCTCGGCAAGGGTTTTAATACAGTCGCTTACAAAGCGCAGCTGCTCATCCTGCCGATCGTGCTGGACCTTTTCCTGCTTTTCGGGCCGAAGCTCCGCGTCTCCGAATGGCTGACGCCCTCCGTGGAGGAGGCGTGGAACTCCATGCTGAGCTCCCTCCCCGAATCCCTGTACACGCAGTTCGCGGACAGCGTCGAGGTCGTGAAAGCGTATCTCGCCTCGATCAACCTCTTCGCCCTGACGCAGAGCTTCCCGGTCAGCGTCAGCGTCCTTTTCAAAGGCTACTCCGCCGCGACCCCGCTCGGCACCTCGCCCGAGGTTCAGATCCGCTCCTGGCTGGCATTGATCCCGCTGTGCGTGCTGATTTACATCGTCGGCCTGCTGCTCGGGATCGTGTACTTCGCCTACACTTCGCGCGCAAGCGAAGAAACGCCGTCCAAGTTTTCCTGGAAACAGCTGCTGCGCAAGGCGGGGAACACCATTCTGATGATCATTATCATGGCCGCGGTGGTCATTGCCCTGCTGGCTCCCGTCACCTGCGTGCTGACGTTGGTCTTCATGGCGGCGCCCGCGTTATATGAAGTCGCGGTCCTGCTGCTGATCGCGCTGGGCTGCTGGCTCATTATCCCGCTGTTCTGGATCCCGGCAGGTATTTTCGCCAAGGGGCAAAATTTCTTCGAGTCGGTCAAGGAAAGCCTGAAGCTCTTCACCTGGAGCGCGCCGCTGACCGTCCGCTTTATTCTTTTCTGCATTGTCATTACGCTTGGAATGAACATGATTTGGGAAATTCCCGAACAGACTTCATGGCTCGTCCTCATCGGCATCTTCGGCCACGCGTTCATTTCAACCGCTCTCCTCGCCTCCATGTTCATTCTCTACAATGAAACGCAAAAGTGGCAGGAGGAGAACAAAGCTTTTCTCGATTGGAGAAAGGCGAACCTTGCTTTTTCGAAAATGAAGAACTCTACCAAGAAGGAAGCTGAAAATCATGAGTGAGAATTCAAATCCCAATTCCGCCGGCTATACCGCCGAGAACATCCAGGTGCTCGAAGGCCTTGAGGCAGTACGGCGCCGTCCGGGTATGTATGTCGGCGGCACCGACTCCAAAGCGCTCCATCATCTGGTTTATGAAGTCGTGGACAACGCCATTGATGAAGCATTGGCGGGCTATTGCACGGAAATTGAAGTGACACTGCATGAAGATCAGAGCGTCACCGTCCTCGACAACGGCCGCGGCATCCCTGTGGACATTCACCCGACCAAGAAGATTTCCGCCTTGGAAGTCGTTTTGACGACCCTGCACGCGGGCGGCAAATTCGGCGGAGGCGGTTACAAAGTCTCCGGCGGTCTCCACGGCGTCGGTTCCTCCGCTGTGAACGCGCTTTCCGAATGGATGGAAGCCCGCGTCTACCGCGGCGGGAAGATTTACTTCCAGCGCTATCATCAGGGCAAGCCGGATGAACGCGTCAAGGTCATCGGCGACTGCCCGGAGACCAAGACCGGCACCGAGATTACGTTCCGTTTCGACCCCACCATCTTCAAGGAAGAAACCGACGGTCTGAATTACAACACGCTGTTGAACCGCTTCCGCGAAATGGCGTTCGTCACCCGCAAGACGAAGATTCACCTCTCCGACGAACGCGTCGGCAAAGAGATCACCTTCTACTTTGACGGCGGCATCACTTCCTTCGTCCATTACCTGAACCAGGGCCGCACCCCGCTGCACCCGGTCGTCCACGGCGAAAAAGAGATCGACAACATCGGCATCGAAGTCGCGATCCAGTACACCAACACCTATTCCGAAACCGTGTATTCCTTCGCGAACACCATCAACACCATTGACGGCGGTACCCATATGACCGGTCTGCGCACCGCGGTCACGTCCGTCATCAACGACTACGCCCACAGTGCCAACCTGCTCAAGGACAGCGACAAGAACTTCTCCGGCGATGACACCCGCGAAGGCATCACCGCCATCGTCTCCATCAAGCATCCGGACCCGCAGTTCGAGTCCCAGACGAAAGTCAAGCTGATGAACACCGAAGTCCAGACGTACGTGCGTCAGGTCGTCACGGAATGCTTCAAGGAATTCCTCGAGAACAACCCGAGCGCCGGCAAGGCCATCGTCAACAAATGCATCACCTCCTCCCGCGCCCGCGACGCCGCGCAGAAGGCCCGCGACCTCGTCTTCCGTAAGTCCGTTCTCGAGAGCATGACCCTGCCGGGCAAACTGGCGGACTGCTCCGGACGCGACCCGAGCAAGGCCGAGCTCTACATCGTCGAAGGTGATTCCGCGGGCGGTTCCGCCAAACAGGGCCGCGACCGTTCATTCCAGGCCATCCTGCCGCTGCGCGGTAAGATCCTGAACACCGAACGCGTCACCAAAGACCGCCTCCTCGGCAACGCGGAAATCAAAGCCATGATCTCCGCCATCGGCACCGGGATCGACGAGAACTTTGACATCAAGCACCTGCGCTACGACCGCATCATCATCATGACGGATGCGGATGTCGACGGCAGCCATATCCGCACCCTGCTGCTGACCTTCTTCTTCCGCTACATGCCGGAGCTGATCAACCAGGGCCACGTCTACATTGCCCAGCCGCCGCTCTACCGCATCACCTCCCGCGGCAAGCATCAATACGCCTACAGCGACGCCGAACGCGACGAGATGCTCAAGAAACTCGGTTCCACCGCCGCGGAAAAGGCCGCGATCCAGCGTTACAAGGGTCTCGGTGAAATGAACGCCGAACAGCTGTGGGACACCACCATGAACCCGGAATACCGCACCCTGCTGCAGGTCCACCTGAGCGACTCCATCGCCGCGGACAAGACCTTCACCATGTTGATGGGTTCCGAAGTCCCCCCGCGCAGCCGGTTCATCCAAACCCACGCGCATGAGGTCAAGAACCTTGACGTGTAAAAAAATAACTGCCGCATTCGCGGCAGTTATTTTTTTACAGTGTGAAGAGTGGAGAGAGGAAAGAGTCAATAGTCAGTAGTCAATAGTCAATAGAGGCACCCGACACGCGAGCACCCGCCCCAATATCGACCGCGCTTAAGCCTTCCCCTCGAGGGGAAGGGGGACCGCTCCGCGGTGGATGA
>CAVIKW010000024.1:0-22495 GCA_963643375.1 Flexilinea sp.
ACTTTATCTTCATCGGTATCCCGGCGATCATGAACCACACATCGTCTGCTTCTGCCGCGGCGGATTGATTGGCGCGGCCCAGGAGGTCGCGGTAGGTGCGGCCGAGGGTTGTCGCGGGGACGACGCCCATCCCGACCTCGTTTGAGACGAGGATGAAGCGCACTTCAGGCGTTGACTTGATCAGCGCGAAGAGAGCGGTCAGCTCTTGCTCCCGCAGCGTCTCGAAAGCATCGGCCTCGTGGATTTCTTCCGGCAGCGTGAGCAGGACGTTGGAAGTCAGGATCGAGAGACAATCCAAGAGGACGCATTTCGCCGGTCGGTCACGCAGGGCGGCCGCCAGCTTCTCCGCCGCGGCGTGGGGCGCTTCAACCGTACGCCAAGCCGCGGGACGGCGGGATTGATGCTGCCGAACCCGTTCGCGCATTTCGTCGTCGTAAATTTCCGCGGTGGCGCAGTAAATCACCTCATCGCCGTATTCCGCGGCGAGCTTCTCCGCGTATGTGGATTTGCCGCTGCGGGCTCCTCCCAAAACAAAAGTCAGGCTCATAAACTCTCCCGAATCATTTCCATGGACTCACCGAAATCCGTCTCGTTGAAGACCTCGAGCGTCAGCACGCCGCGGTAGTCTTCACGGATGAGAGCCGTGATGATGCCGCGAATCGTTTCCGCCGGCATGTGGCGCAGGGATTGATGGTCGCGGCTGCCCACGCCGTGCAGGTGCATCACCGTCGTGTATCCCACGCGTTCGTGAATCACCGGCACCGGGTCGATCCCCTGCAGGAAGAGGTGGCCGATATCCAGCGTGGCGGAAGTCCCGCAGGCTTTGATGACCGGGTCGTTCCATTCGCCGGGATAGGTCTCAAGGTTCTCGATAGCCAGCATCCGCGGAGGGAGCGCCGCTTCCCGCAGCAGTTCCGTCACCGCGGTGGTGCGCTCCGACTGCCATTGGCGAAGCGCCTCCCCCGGCTCGGACGGAATGTCTTTGCTTTCGAGGTGGCAGACAAACGCCCGCGGATTCAGGCCGCGCGCAGCGTTGATGACTTTCAGCGCCTTTTGGATGGAGACATCCTTCCCTTCGGCGGAGAAATTCAGATTCAGCGGCAGGTGCACCGTGTACGTCAGGTCCGAAGCCGCGGCGAGGGCGTTCAGCTCCGCGATCTGCGCGGCGTCGGGGATGTTGCAATATTCATCAATGTCGAACAGCACCAGCTCAATATCGCGGACCTTGCCCGCGAGCCAGCGCACATTCGGCAGAATGTCGTCGGGGATAATGTAAGAGCTCGTCCCGATACGGAACGGCAGGACGTCGAACCACGCGCTCATGGGATGGACACTCCGATCAGCAAGGCGAGCTCCGTCAGCTCAATACACGCGCCGAGCACGTCGCCGTTGATGCCGCCGAGCTTCTTTTTCGCGATCCGTCCCCAAACCCAAGGCACGCCCGCCGTCAGCAGGACGGCGAGGACGATCCGAACCCAATCCCGGGTCAGCCATCCGCAGACGGCAAGCAGGATCAGCGGAACCGGCAGGGCGAGGAGCAGGACGTTTTTCGGGCAGTGCTTCTGAAGCATGGCGGCCATTCCCGTCGGGTTGACGGAAGGCACGCGGATGAGGGAGAGCATCGCCCAACGCGCGGCGGCGCCGATGAAGGCGAACCACAGCGGCCGATACAGTGCGGGGGAGTTGGCGATCGCGGCCCACTTCAGCGCGAGCGCGAAGAACAGACCGAGGACGGCATACGTGCCGTGGGTCGGGTCTTTCATGATGGAGAGGCGCTTCGCCTTGTCCTCACCGGACCACAGGAACCCGTCCATGCAGTCCGCCAGACCGTCGAGATGCAGTCCGCCGCTGAGGACGACCCAGACGAGCAGCGCGAACAGGGCCCGCCCTTCCGTGCCGAACCAAGTCAGGCGTTCCAAAAGGTCATAAGCAGCCCCGGCGATGCAGCCGATCGCCGCCCCGACGAGCGGATAGAAGACCGCGGCATAACCGAAGTCCGTGTCCGACCATTCCTTACGCTGCGGGGCGGGCAGGATCGACATAAAGCCGAAGGCCATGCCCGCCGCGTTCGGGAGATCGGGTTTCGTTTGACGGTCCATTATTCCTTATCGCTGATTCCCGCGGAGGCGAACGTCGCCATGTCGCGGAGGATATTCAGGGACGCGTCCACCAGCATGAACGCGATCGCGGCGCCGGTGCCTTCACCCAGGCGCATATCCAGCTGCAGGAGCGGGCGTTTGCCCAGGCGTTCCAACAGGTATTTGTGGGAAGCTTCCTGCGACTGATGCCCGGCGAGGAGGTAATCGCGCACACCCGGCACGAAGGCATCCGCCAACGCCGCCGCGGATGTGGCAATCACGCCGTCCATGACCAGCGGGATGCGGTGGGAGGCCGCGGCAATGACGGCGCCCGTCATGCCCGCGATTTCCAGACCGCCGACCTTGCAGAGGATATCCATCGGGTCGTTCGGGTCGGGTTGACGGTTCGCGAGGACCTGCTCGATGATCTTTGTCTTTTTGGCAAGCCCGGCGTCGTCCAGGCCGGTACCCCGGCCGGTGATCTCGGCGGGCTGTCTGCCGCAGAGCACCGCGGTAATGGCGGTCGCGGGGGTGGTGTTGCCGATACCCATTTCGCCTACGGCAGCCATGCGCAGGCCTTTCGCCGCCGCGTCATTGACGACGTCCATGCCGACTTGAATCGCTTCTTCGGCTTGGGCTTGGGTCATGGCGGGTTCGCGAAGCATATTCGCCGTGCCGCGCGCGACCTTGCGGTGCAGCATGCCGGGCGTGTCCCCGAAGTCGTAATCCACGCCGATGTCAATGATCTCCACGCCGGCATGTGCCTGGGTGGTGAGGACATTGATGGCGGCGCCGTGATTGAGGAAGTTCACGACCATCTGCGCCGTGACTTCGGAGGGATAGGGGCTGACGCCTTCCTTGGCGATGCCGTGGTCGGCCGCGAACAGGAAGACGGAGCGGTTGTCCAATTTCGGGGCAATCTCGCCGGTCATGCCGGCGATGTCGATGGAAATGTCCTCAAGATAACCCATTGAGCCGCGGGGCTTGGTCAGGTCATACTGACGCCGCGCCGCCTCTTCGCGCTTCTCTTGAATGATGGTAGGAATCTGCGGAAAGTTCATTCTAACCTCCTTATTTAAAAGACCTGCGCGCAGCCGGCAGGGCGGATGGAGAGCTTGCGGCAGGCACCCTTGAAGATGCAGCGCTCGACTTCGGCTTCGAATTCCTCGGCTTTGTCCGCGGGGACGAAAGCGAGGACGGTACCGGCGAACCCGCCGCCATGCACACGGACGGCGCCTTCGCCGTTCAGCGCGTGTTCGCAGGCGGCCAGGGCATAAGCGACTTCCTGATGTTCCTTATGGCCGGAGATGATGACGTTCTGCAGATGCGTGAAGGAAGACAGACCGGATTCGCGGATGAGCTTGAGGAAGCCGTCGATGTCGCCCTTCTTCAGCGCCGCGGCTTCATCCTGCGCGCGCTGATGATCTTCGTAGAAGTGAATGGCGCGGAGGATGGCGCGGTCGCCGGCTTTCGCGCGGATCTCTTTGACGTTCGCCCAGAACTGAGCCGGGTCGACCTCACGCAGGACGTCCTTGCCGAAGTAAGCGGAGACGAGCTTGTTCTCGTTCGGGATGCCGGCGTATTCGGCGGTCAGGTCGTCATGCGCGGAGCCGCTGTCCACAACGAAAAGATTGTATTTCGCGCCGAGTTCGTCCGCGGAGACGGCCTCGATGACCGGGTGTTCGTTATCCTTGAAGTCGATGGCGACGAAGCCGCCGACCGCGGAGGCCATTTGGTCCATGCAGCCGCTCGGCTTGCCGAAGTAATTGCGTTCCGTCTGCTGGCCGTAGAGCGCGATGGTGACGGGAGAATAACTGCCGTTGGCGAAGAGGCCGTTGATGACCTCGCCCATCAGCACTTCAAACGCGGCGGAGGAGGACATGCCCGAACCGCCGGGGACGTCGGAGGTGATGCAGACGTTGAAGCCGGTCACCGGCACGCCGTCTTTCGAGAAGATGGCCGCGGTACCGCGGATCAGCGCGGCGGTGCTGTCTTTCTCATCTTCATGAATGGAGAGGTCGCCGAGGTCAATACTCAGGTCGCCGTAGCCGACGGAATGCGAATGGATGACGTTGGTCCCGTTCAGGGCCGCCGCGGCAATGGCGTCGCGGTCAACGGCAGCCGCGAGGACGCAGCCGTGCTGATGATCGGTGTGGTTGCCGCCGACTTCCACGCGTCCCGGAGCGGAGAAGAGATGAATGTCGTCCGTCTCCCCGAATTTCTCACGGTAGGTTTCCAGGAGGGAGACCGCGCGGTTCTGATATTTCGCGGGGTCGCTGTCATAGGAAGGGTAAAGTCTGCGGAATGTCTCGTCGAAGGCTCCGCCGCGGATAGATTGGATGGCACTGTTGATATTCATAGGTTTACTCCTGACCTGCCGCCCATAGGATGCGGGGAGCGGCATTTTCTGTTGGGATGATGACGGCGTCCGCGCGGAAGAATCCGTCCGCATCGTCCTCGCCGATGACGTACGCGTCCGCGGCGTTTTCGATGAAGTCCGGCTCTTCCGTGAGCGGGAGAATTACGTCATGATTGGTTTCATTCAATAACACAAACCCGAGCCTGGTGAAGTCACGGATTTTATACGCGATCCAGGGATGTCCGCTGGCAAGGCCTTCCCCCGCCCAGAAGAAGCGCGGGTAGATAATCCGCCCGGTGATGACCTCTTTTTCGGGGTCGGCCAGCAGTTCGGCAATGGCTTCGTCGTCCGTCAATTCGGAGACCGCGGCGGCATTCTGCGCGGAGGTGCCGTCCCATACCTGCTGGGGGACGACAGCCCCGCTGAGGGCGGGCGCGGCACCGAGCACGAAGAAGAGCGCGGTCAAAGCGGCGCAGACCGGCAGGCGGCGCGGCTGCGAAGAGGTGTCAAGAGCCGGGACGGAGAGCAGCATCTCGCGGGAGGCGCCGAAGCTTAAAGAAATCTGCGCGGCAATCTCCGCGAGACCCAGGGCGAAATAGAAGTAATAGAACCAGTCCCCGGGCAGGGCAAAGCGCCAGCCGGAGTAGCGGGCCGCGGCGGTGGAGCCGAGGTAGAGGGAGCAGAGGAAGAAGGGCAGCAGCCCCGCCCATCCCGCGCGTTTCCATGCCGCGCCCATGCCGAGGGCAATGACCGCGAGGAAGATGAAGAGCACGGGGATGTTCTTCGGAAGGCAGAGACGCCCTTCGACGTCGTGGTAATCCGTATTCGTGTAATCGTTGATCGTCAGCGAAGCGTCCGTACCGAAGGGCAGAGCCGTCATGGCGACGAGCTCGTTGGCGAAGAAGTGCGACATGATGAACTTGGTCACGTAGAGCGGCTTCTCAAGGAAGAAGTCGATCATGTGCTGCTTGTTGCGGGCGGCGTATTCCGCGTCGGTCTCGCCGGGTTCGCGGCTGACGACGTTATTGACGTCATCCGACCAGCGGCGGGCCAGCTCCGTGGAGTGGACGCCCGGGTCGTCGAGAATGAAGTCGCCGGTGATGACCTTCGAGCGGATGAACCACGGCGCGATGACGAAAAGCACCGCCAGCATGAACGCGGCCGCGCGGAGACACTTCTCTTTGGCCGGCAGTCCCTTCCGCAGCAGGAAGAAGACAGCGGGGAAGACGATGAGCGCGATGAACTGCGAGCGGACAGTGACGCAGAGCCCCATCAGGAAGCCCGCGAGGAGCATCCGCCAAACCGAGCGCGGTTTTTGGAACCAGTTCACGCAGGCGCAGACGGCCGCTGCCAGGCAGAGCGCTGCCGGGATATCCGACAGCCACATCTTCGCGGATGAGACCATGAAGTGGGGCGCCAGCAGGATGGTGTTGTACTCCCGCAGCGCGCACAGCCCCGCGGCGAGGATGCCCGCGCCGTGCGAATGCAGCCGCTTCCCGAGCAGGTAAAGCACTGCCGGGAAGAGCGCGAGCGTGATGGTGACGAGGTCGATGGTCTTGAGAATGTCGCGGGAGGTCAGCGCTTCAAAAACGGCGATGACGGTGATGAGGAACTGACGGTAGGCGATGGCCGTCTTGAATCCCAGCCCCGCCAAAATCGATTCCGCCCACAGCCCGAAATTCGCGGAGTCGGACGCGGGGAACGGCAGGTAGTCCGGCGCGGTGATCTCCATGAAGTAGCTGCCTTTGAGCACTTCCAACGTCGGGATGGAAACATACAGTACCGCGGCAGCGGCCCAGATCACGAGGAAGAGAATGATCGTTGTGAGCCGCGCGTGGCGTTCGGCCTTGATGAGCTTCATGAGTCCGCTGACGGCGAGCGCAAGCCAGATCGAGAGCCAAATCTCCCAATAACGGATCACGACGCCCGTCGGCTGCCAATCCATCTCATCCGGGACGATGCCGACGCCGGTGACGCGGATGCAGAGATAGAGCGCGAGCGCGCCGAGGAGGTAAAGGAAAGCGGTCCGACGGACGGCCGCGGATTCGCTGCCGACCGGGGAACCGGTTCGGTTCAGATATTTGAGAAGGAGATACCCCGACGCGGTGACGAGCATGCCGAAGATGAGCAGCGGCTCAATCCGCTCGAAGTAGGGGCGGAAGTCCGCCTCGGACATGAATCCGCAGACGACCCAGGCCAAAGAGAGCGCCAGGAACAGCGCAGCGCAGAGGATGTGGACGGAGCGCTTCGACGCGGCTGCGTTCACGGCGGACTGCATCCGCGCGGAGCAGAAGCCGGCGATGCCCGCGATTCCCGCGAGGAGCAGGACGCCCATCATCAGCAGCCGGCTGCCCGAATAGCCGAGGAAGACGGCATTCAATGACCTTTCCCCGGTGGAGGCCAATTGACAGAGGCATCCGCCGGCACAGGCCGCGGCGAATAAATACCAGCCGCGGATGGGAAGTGTGGAACCGGGGGCGTTGTTTTTCATAGGGTCAATTATAACGCTAAGTGCGGCGTCGGGGCGAAGTCTTACTTGATCTCGTCAATCAGCAGCGTGTTCCGTTCGGGGTCGTCAATGATGTACGCGGTGAGGACGTTGTCCTCCTCCTTGCCGTCCGCGTAGTAATAAATCACCTCGAAGCGGACTTCCGCCGGGTTGACGTTTTCGGCCTGCAGGTAGGCGGAGACCAGGTTGAAACTTGAGATCTCACCCATGGCGGAACGGTAGTTCTCGATCGGCGTACCGGCTCCCGCGGCGCAGCAGGTGAGCTGCATGCTGTCCGAAAGCAGCCACCAGGCCGAATCGTAGTCTTTTTCGTTCAGGTAGGTGTAGTACGTGAACAGGAACTGCTGCGCGCTCGGGTATTTCCCGCTCGGCCAAGGCGTGTTGGTCGGTTCGCCGCCGGAGGAGATGTTGCTGATCAGCGAAGCGCCGTACGCGGCCGCGATGGCGTTGAACTCGTCCGGGTCGGAGACGCCGAAGAGCGGCGTGTTGGTCGGCGCGGCTTCCGTCGCGCGGGCGTCAAGGGTCTCGACCGCCTCCGTGTAGATGGCCGCGATTTGGCGTGTCTGCAGCAGCTGATCCTCATGCCGCAGGGTCAGGCGTGAGCCGAGGATCAGCCCCGCGGCCAGCAGTACCAGCGCGAGAAGCATGTACAGCGTGTCTTTGCGGATGGCGTGCTTGGAGGCTTCCTTGCGCGTCTCCTCAATCGGCGAATAGTAATACCCGCCGATGGCCGCGGAACCGCCGTTCGAGGTGATGAGGGCGATGAAGTCCGAACCCAAGCGGTGGGTGGTCCAGACGGTCGGGGTCAGTTTGGTGATGGAGAACACGTGGGAGCTGCTCTCGCCAGGGTTCAGGCGGAAGGTCTCGGGATGGACTTCGATCCAGCCGACCTGCACGTTGAACTGCCCGACGAGGACGCGGTCCCCGTGGTTGGCAACGGTCAGCACCGCCTGGCCGGCGTTCTTGATCTCGGCGGCGTTTTTGATCTCGCCGAAGTCCAGCATGGTCGGCTCAACGAAGAGCTCGGCGCGGGGCGCGGCGGAGGAATCGAATTCCCGTTCCGTCATTTACGCTCCCTCCCCGACAGCCGCGCGCGCCAAGGCAACAGCGCCGCACGCGCCGGCACGGTCGCCGAGGACCGGCGGGGTGATGAAGGTATCCATGTGGTTGAGGATGGTATCGGTTTTGATGTAGCCGTTGAGAATGCGGGCGGTCTCCTCACGGATCAGGGGGAAGAGCTGCGTTTGGTGCATCACGCCGCCGCCGAGGACAATCTTCTTCGGCGAGAGGAGCAGCACCTGCATGGCGCAGGCTTGGGCAATGTAACCGGCGAGGACCTTCCAGAAGGGATGATCGGCACCCAGCTCGGAGGCGGGCTTGCCGAAGCGTTCCTGAATGGCGGGGCCGCTGCAGAGTCCCTCGAGGCAGTCCCCATGGAAGGGACAGTGCCCGGCGTAGGGATCCGCGGCAGTGTCATGGCGGATGAGGACGTGGCCGGCTTCGGGATGGAGCATGCCGTGGACGGGCTGTCCGTTGATGATGACGCCCGCGCCGACGCCGGTGCCGATGGTGTAATAGACCAGCGGGTCGGCGTGTTCGGGATTGCCCCAGATGTATTCCGCGAGGGCGGCGCCGTTGACATCCGTGTCAAAAGCGCAGGGCAGGCCGAGTTCACGGCGCAGCGGACCGATGAGATCCGTATTCTGCCAGCCGGGTTTGGGCGTGGTGGTGATGAATCCGTACGTCGGGGAGGCGGGGTCCGGGTCGATGGGGCCGAAGGACGCGGCGCCGATGGCTTTCAGCGGATATTTTCCGCTCATTTCACGGAAAAACGCGACGGCGCGGCCGATCGTCTCTTCCGGCGTCGTGGTGGGGAAACGGACTTCCTCAAAGTAATGATCCGGGTCGGACGCGATCGAACATACGAATTTCGTCCCGCCCGCTTCCAAAGCTCCGTAATAATCCATAAGCAGCCCTCCTGCCCTTATTATACCCGCGAACCCGCTTCCGGAAAACGGAAGGTCGAATTGGCGCAGTCCTTGCACAAAGGTTATTGATGGATTTAACAAAGTTCTTATAAGCGCCTGATAGAATGATGATGAAGCATATTACCCGGCGGCCGGTTTCGCCGGACAGGAAGGAAACGAAGACTTATGATGCGATTTGACAGATTCTCGGAAAGCGCGCAGGACGCGGCGCAGCGGGCCGTTGAGATTTTACAGCGATATGAACAAAACCAGATCGACACCGATCATTTCCTGCTGGCGCTGATTGAGCAGCCGGAGGGCAATGTTTCGCGGATCATTGAGGAACTGGACGTCGAGCCGAAGAAGGTTTCGGAACGTCTGGATTACATGCTCCGCAACTCGACGAAAGCGAATATCTACGGCGGGGGCGCGGGACAGATCTTCATCACGCCGAATGTCCGCCGTGTGGTGGACCAGGCTTACGTGGAAGCCAAGCGCATGGGGGAGGAACTGATCTCGACCGAACACCTTTTCCTCGCTATCCTCAGTGAGAAGGGAACGGCGCTGGCGTCTATGCTGGCGGAGTTCGGCCTTACGAAGGTCAAGGTGCTTGAAAATATTATGCGCGAGAAGACCGGCGGCTCCGCGGCCGGCGGGGCGAAGGGAAAATTCGGCAAGGGCGAGAAGAACCGCAAGGCGCTCTCGAAGTTCTCCCGCGACCTGACGCAGATGGCGCGGGACGGCAAGCTCGACCCCGTGATCGGCCGCGACGTTGAGATCACGCGCATGATGCAGGTCCTCTGCCGGCGCACGAAGAACAACCCGGTCCTCATCGGCGACGCGGGCGTAGGCAAGACCGCCATTGTGGAAGGCCTCGCCCAGCGCATCGCGAACAACGACGTTCCCGAGATCCTCAGCGGCAAATCCGTTCTCTCGCTCGACCTCGGCTCCATGGTCGCGGGCTCGAAGTTCCGCGGCGAGTTCGAGGAGCGCATGAAGTCCGTCATGGATGAAGTCCGCGCGGCGGAAGGCTCCGTGATCCTCTTCATCGACGAGCTGCATACCGTCATCGGCGCGGGTTCCTCCCAGGGCGCGATTGACGCCTCGAACATGCTCAAACCGGCCTTGGCCCGCGGCGAGCTGCAGTGCATCGGCGCGACTACCTCGGACGAATACCATAAATACATTGAGAAAGACGCGGCGCTGGAACGGCGTTTCGCCTCCATTTACGTCGAGGAACCCTCGCAGGAAGTCGCCATCGCGATGCTGCAGGGCCTTCGCGACCGTTATGAACAGCACCACAAGATTATTTTCTCCAACGAGGCACTGGAAGCCGCGGTGCGGCTCTCCGCCCGCTATGTGACCGACCGCAAGCTGCCGGATAAGGCGATTGACCTCATGGATGAGGCCGCCGCTTCCCTCCGCGTGAAGCTCTTCTCCCTGCCGCCCGAATTGAAGGAAATGAAGGCGCGGTTGGCGGAGCTTGCCGAGCAGGAAGAGACTGCCGGCAACGACCGCAATTACGAACAGGCTGCCGAGCTGAAGGCGGAGCGCCTCCGCGCGCAGGAAGAGTACGACGCGAAAAAGAACGAATGGGAGGTTTCCCAGAAGCTGGATGAGGTCGTGGACGTGGATGACATTGCCCAGATCGTCGGTCAGTGGACCGGCATCCCTGTGACGCAGATGCTCCAGAATGAACAGGAACGCCTGCTCCACATGGAGGACACGCTCCACGAGCGCATCATCGGGCAGAATGAAGCCATTCACGCCATCTCGGACGCCATTCGCCGCGCCCGCACGGGGCTCAAGAATCCCAAACGCCCGATCGGCTCCTTCATCTTCATCGGCCCTTCCGGTGTCGGCAAGACCGAGGTCGCGAAGGCCTTGGCGCAGTTCATGTTCGACGATGAGGATGCCCTGATCCGTCTGGACATGAGCGAGTACCGCGAACAGCATACCGTCTCCCGCCTCTTCGGCGCCCCTCCGGGATACGTCGGTTATGAAGAGGGCGGTCAGCTGACGGAAGCCGTCCGCCGGCGTCCGTACCGCGTCATTCTCTTCGATGAGATCGAGAAGGCGCACCCCGAAGTCTGGAATTCGCTGCTGCAGATTTTGGATGACGGCCGCCTTACCGACGGACAGGGCGAAGTGGTCGACTTCCGCAACACGGTGCTGATCATGACCTCCAACCTCGGCACGGAATACATCAATAAATCCGGCTCCCTCGGCTTCCTCGGCACCACCGATGATTCCGACAACCGCGAAGACAAAATGAAGATTGACAAGGCGCTGAAGTCCACCTTCCGCCCGGAGTTCCTGAACCGCATCGACGAGATCATCATGTTCGAGAAGCTCTCCGTGGAAGACATGGAAAAGATCGTCGTGCTGCAGCTGCACGAGCTGCAGGAACGCATGCGCGAGAACGGCGTGGAGCTCACCCTCGACCCGGATGCCCGCAAATGGATGGCCTCCATCGGTTACGACCCCGCCTTCGGCGCCCGTCCGCTGCGCAGAGCGCTGCAGAAATACATCGAGAGTCCGCTCTCGAATCTCTGGCTCTCCGGCGAATTGGCTGCCGGCGACACGGTTTACTGTTACCGCGAGAATGACGCGGAGAAGCTGACGCTCGAAGTCCGCAAACCCCTGCCGGAAGAGACGAAATCCGAACCCGAAGCCCTGCCTTCGGCTGAGGAATAAAAAAGAAAAACGATGGAACTTTCCGATTACCGCTTCGACCTGTATGATTATTTCCCCTTCGCGCGCTGCGGCGCGGCACTGCGGGGGGAAGCTTTGCGTCTCGGCAGAACGGTCAAGTACGCCGCCGGTGAGAACATTCTCCTCAACGGTGCCAAGGCCAAGCATTGCGGGTTGATCCTGAACGGACAGGCCGTCGCGTTTAAATCGGACAATAACGGCAAGCGCTATCAGCTCTGCCTTGAACCGGGCTGTTATATCGGCCTCGAGACGCTGACGGAGGACGCGCAGTATTCGGCGAAGATCACCGCCCTCACGGATGTGGTCATCCTCTTCTGGACCGCGGACGGCATCCGCACGCTCTGCGGCTTCTCGGATGAGTTCGCCGACAGCCTGCGCTTGATGGATGAGGGACGGACGTATCAGGAACAGTGGCTGGTCCCGGAGACGGATGTCACCGACCCGGTGCTGTTCTCCGCGGCGCCGCATCCGCTGTCCATTCTCGCGAACGCCTTCATCGTCATCCCGCTCCTGCTGCTCGCGCTGTGGGGCTGCGGGATCCTTTACGCGCGTTACAAGGCGGCGATGCTTTTGGCGCTCGTCCTGTGCGGCGCCGCGCTTTGGCTGCTGTATAAAGATATTTCCGCCCGCTCCAACCGCCGGCTGATTTTGACTTCCAAGAATCTGATCTCCGTCCCCGAAAACGAGGACATGGAACTCACCGTCACCCGGCTCTCGGCGGTGCAGTCCGTCACGGTGCGGCAGGATCCGATCGAGACGCTGATGAAGCTCGGCCGCGTGGAATGGGAAGACGAGTCGCGTTCGTACAGTACGCCGCTGACGGCCGATCCCGACCGTATCGGCGGCTTGATTCAGAACGCCGCGGTACGCGCTTCGCAGGGACGGAACATTCCGCTGCGAATCGGTTCGCAGAGTTCCGCCGCCCATCAGGTGAATGACGGAGCGGAGGGCTTGGATTCGCTCGGCGCGGTTCCGGGGAAAGACCGTCCCGACCCGATGTCGGCTTTTCAGACGATCAAACTTCAGGCGCATTGGGCATTGCTCGCGCGTCTGCTCATCAAACCGTTCTTGCTGCTTGCCGCGGGGGCTGTGCTTTTCAAACTCGATCCGAAGCTCGAGACCGCGGGCGGTCTCATCGCGCTCGGCGCCATCGCCTGGGGCGTTTATCAATATTTCTGCTGGCGGGGGCACGTCTTCCTGATTGAGGAGGACTGCGTCAAAGACTGCAGCAAGGCACCCTTCGCCGCGGAGCAGGTCAATATCGCCATGAATCATAAGATTCAGTCCGTGCGCTTCGAGAAGAACGGCTTCTTCCCGGTGGCGCTGAACTACGGCACCGTCTATATTCTCGCGGGCGAGGGCGAGTTGAACTTCAACTACGTCGCCGATCCGCAGCGGGTCCAGCAGCTGATCATGGATACCTGCGCCCGCTGGGAACAGAAAATGCAGCTTGAGGAGGAATCCCGCCGCCGCGCGTACATTCAGGACCTCGTGCGCGAGATTCATGAGAGCGAAAAGGAATCCGCGCCGGATGATTCGCCGACGTTCCGGAAGACGGTGTACAAGCCGGAGGACGCGATGGATGACATTCGCAAGACGTACGGCTTCGATGTGAATGATATGAGGAAAGGACAAAACTCTTTATGAAAATTGTTTACTGGTCGGATTTTCAGTGCCCGTGGTGCTGGATCGGGGAAGCCCGCTTGAAGCACGCGGTGGAAGCCATGCCGGAGCTCGGCAAGGTGGAGTATGAGATGAAGGCATTCCGTCTGAATCCGCGCGCGGGCGACCATGCTGTTGCCCTGACCCGCGACCGCCTCATCAGTGAGGACGGCATGTCTCCCAAGCAGGCTGACGAAAAGGTTCGCGCTACGAACGCCGCCGCGCAGGCCGAAGGCTTGGAATTCAATTACGGCACCTCGCTCGCCACCAACACGGAGAGCGCCCACCGCCTGGTGAAGCTGGCTTACAGCAAGAACGACCCGGAGCTCTACGACCGCGTCATCACCGCGCTCTTCAAGCTGTACTTCACCGACAACAAAGAGCTCGCCGACAAAGAGCTGCTGAAGCAGACCGCGGTTGAGTGCGGAATGGACGGCGCCGAGGTGGAGACGTTCCTCGCGGGGACGCAGTACAGGAAAGAGGTGTGGAACGATGAATGGGAAGCCGAATGCAATAACATTCACGGCGTGCCGTTCTTCGTAATCGGTGACTACGCCGTTCCCGGCGCGGCATCCACGGATGACTTCAAGACGGTGCTGAAACAGGCTCTCAAGGAACAAACCGAGGCGGAGTCCCCGAAGTCCGCGGGAGGGATGCATTGCGGCCCGGATGGGTGCTGCGGTTCCGATGGATGTAAATAATATTTATTCTTAACGAAACAGAGGGAGATTTACTCTCCCTCTGTTTCGTTAAGAATATAAACGCTCCGCGAAGGGGAGCCGGTCTGCGGGGCACCTCATCCACCGCGAAGCGGTCCCCCTTCCCCGAAAAGAAGAGTGGAGAGTGAAGAGTGGAGAGTGGAGATAAAACGCGCCCGATAAGGGAAGAATTGCTTCCTTTATCGGGCGCTATTGCCTATTGCCTACTGTCTATTGCCTTCCAAATTATCAGGCACTGTCCACTATCCACTATCCACTGATCACTGATGATGAAGTTTCTTTAAGAATTTGATGAACTCCGGCAGAACCTTAATAAAAATCTTGTATAAAAACGGCTTCAGCGGAAGGTCGTAGGCGCCGGGGGTGGTGACTACATAGCCTCCGAGGCCGCGCTTGAATTGATACACCCCCCACATACGGTCGTCTTCTTTGAACTCATCCGGGGCGCCCCAGAGGTCGTAGGTCTTGCAGCCCTTCTCTTTGGCAAGGCGGATCGCCTCCCACTGCAGGAGGTAGTTCGGCATTTTCTCGCGGTGCTCGGCGCCGGACATGCCGTAAACGTAGCGGGCGGTGTCCCCCACGGTGAAAATCATCACCGCGGCGACCATGCGCCCTTCCACTTCGGCAATCAGCGGCGTCAGCATGTCCGCGGCGTAGAAGCGCTGCCAGACGTCGAGATAGTAATCCTTTTCGCGGATCAGGAAGCCGTCGCGCTCTGAGGTCTCCGCGTAGAGCGCCGCGATCGGCTCGAAGTCATCCGGCGTTCCTCTGCGGACGGTGACGCCCTTCTTGGATGCCAGGCGGACCTTGTAGCGGGTGCGCTGCTTCATGTTCGCCAGCAGCTCGTCCTCGGACGGTTCGGTGTCAATCCATACGGAGTTGGCGAACTGAATCTGCTGCGGAGAGTGACGCCAGCCGTTGGCTTCGTAATACTTCAGCAGGGATTGACCGGCGGGGTTCTCCCGCTCCTCATCCGTCCCCGGTTCGCCGAAGCCGGTCGGTACATCCGGGTCAATCTTAATGAAAACCGCGTGCTGTTCCTTCCCGAAGGCGGCGAGGTCCGCGAGAACCCTGTCACGCAGGGACTCGTCGTTCCAATTCATTAAGGGACCGCGCGGTACGTAGAGAAAACAGAATCCGAACTTAATCGGTTTCTTTAAGATCAATGCCGCGGCTTCAATCTCATCATCCGAGTCTCTCCATACCTTAAAGAAAGGCTCCCAACCCATGCGGGTCTTGACCTCCGCCCACTGCGAGGTTTGCAGCAGGGAGGCGCCGGGGAGCCGGGCGGTCAGTTCATTCCAGGTTACGGGAGAGCTCATGCGGCCTTCTTTTTGCGGAGTTCTGTCCAGACGCAGAGAGCGCGGTAAGGCAGGGGTTTGTAGACGTAGTCCCACGAGCCGGGCGTGCGGAGGACGCTGCCGCCGAAGCCGCGTTTGAAGCGGTAGACCGGCCACAGGCCGTCGGTGCGTTCTTGGAACTGCGCCTCGAGGACGGATTCATCTTCGTCGGGGACGCCCCACAGATCGTATTCGGTGCATCCGCAGTCACGGCAGACTTTCATCGCCGTCCATTGGATGAGATGGTTCGGCATGCGGCTGCGCTCCTCGTTGGAAGAGGCGCCGTAGAGGTAGGTGCCGCGTCTGCCCTGCGTGATGAGCATGATGGCGGAAAGCGGTTTCCCTTGATAGCGCACGAGCAGGATGCGGGCGCGCTTGTTTTCACTGAAACTTTCGAGGACGCAGCGGTAATACGCCTGCGAATGGACGCCGAAGTTGTCGCGCGTGCCGGTAGTGCGCATAAGTTCGTGGAAGGCCGCGACATCGTCCGTCTCCTCGACGGTGAGGTCCTTTTTCTGAGACAGGCGGATGTTGTAGCGCGTCTTTTGATTCATCCGCGCCAGCCATTCATCCTCCGTCCCGGTCAGGTCCAGGAGAATGGTGCGGGGCGGCTGAACGGTCGCGTAGGCGGGGCGGAAGCCCTTCATGGACGCGAGCAGGGCGTCGGCTTCGGGCGTCCCTTCCCAGGGATCGGGCTCGACGCGGAGAAAAATCGCGTGACGTTCCCGGCAGAGCTCATGAATCTCCGGCCACAGGGCGGTAAAGTTCGTGCCGATGGGTCCGCGGGGAATATACGCCGCGGTGAAGCCGGCTTTCGGCTTGCGGAAAAGCACCATCGCGCCCGCGTCCCCGGCGGAGACGTAGGCGGGCGTCCAGCCGAAGCGGGATTTGACATCGCCCCACGCCGCGTCCTGCAGGAACGGGCGGTCGGGATATTGTCGGCAGAATTCCTGCCACTGTTCTTTGCTGAGGATCGGCATATTATTCCTCTCCGCTCAGGTTCGCGTCCGGGATGATCTCGCTGAACATCGCGCGGATCTCGTCTTCCTGTTCATTCTCCGCCAGCTCGCGCAGGCGGGCAACATACGCGTCCAGCTTTTCCGGCGGGATCAGGTCCTCGCGGTCAAGCTTGAAAATGTCCGGATGCGCCGTGGGCTCCAGCGACTGTCCCTCGTTCCAGAGGTCCTCGCTGAGCTTCTCGCCCGGGCGGGCACCGGTGAAGCGGATCTCAATGTCGCGTCCCGGTTCCAGACCGGAAAGGCGGATCAGGTCTTCGGCCAGGTCGACAATGCGGACCTGACTGCCCATGTTCAATACGAACGTTTCCTGCCGGGCGCTGAGGCCCGCGGCTTCAAGCACGAGGTAGACAGCCTCCGGGATGGTCATGAAGTAGCGTTCCATGTTGGGATCGGTCACCGTGATCGGACCGCCGCGCTTGATCTGCTGTTGGAAGATCGGCACCACGGAGCCGCGGCTGCCGAGGACGTTGCCGAAGCGGACGACGGTGTATTTGCCTTCGGAGCCTTCCGCTTCGTTGAGGATGATGTTCTCCGCCAGGCGCTTGGAGCAGCCCATGATGTTGATCGGGCGGACGGCTTTGTCCGTGGAGATCATGACGAAGTGCTCGACGTTGTGCGCCTTGGCGGCCTTGACCACGTTGCGGCTGCCGATGATGTTGTTCGTGACAGCCTCGACGGCGTTGACCTCCATGAGGTAGACGTGCTTATGCGCCGCGGCATGGAAGACAATCTGCGGCTTATAGGTGTCGAAGACCCAGTTCACGCGCTTCTCGTCGCGGATGTCGACGATGACCTGCTCAACCGGCAGTTCAGGGAACTCCTCGCGCATCATCATGTTCGTGCCGAAGATGGAGTTCTCCCCGTGGCCGAGGAGGATGATTTTCGCCGGCGCCCAGCGGGCAACCTGACGGCAGATTTCGCGGCCGATGGAGCCGCCCGCGCCGGTGACGAGGATCACGCGGTCTTTGAGGATCGGGCCGATGTTGTCCTGGTCCAGGCGGACGGGATCGCGGCGCAGGAGGTCGGTAATTTCGACATTGCGCAGGCGGTTGATGTTGATGCGGCCGCCGAGCAGTTCATAAATGCCCGGCATGGTGCGGAAGGGGATGTGCTTCTCGCGGCAGATGTTCGAGACCCGGCGGACGACGCTGCCGGGCGCGGAGGGAATGGCGAAGAGCACGGTCTCAATGTCATAGCGTCGGATGCAGTACTCGGTTTTGTCGATGCTGCCGAGCACCTTGACGCCGTAAATTTCCTGATTGGCTTTCTTCGTGTCGTCATCCACGAAGCCGACCGGCTTCAGCTGCAATTGCGGGTTGCGCATGATCTCGCGGCAGACGATCGCGCCGGCATCGCCTGCGCCGATGATGAGCGCGCGCTTCATGTCCTTGGCGGCTTTTTTCGTCGTGTTCGCGATTCCCGCGGAGTAGACGGCGCGGATGCCGAAGCGGATGCCGCCCGTCAGCAGAATGGAGATCAGCCAGTCAATGATGAGCACCGAGCGCGGGAAGCTGATGAAGACATTGCAGAAATACAGCGTGAACATCAGCAGCGCGACCGCGACGGACGAAGCCGTCACCGCGGCGAGGATGAGGCGCATCTCCTCAACGGAGGCGTAAATCCATAAGCGCCGGTAGAGGCCGAATTTGTAGTAAAGCAGGGGCTTGATGATGACGCTCAGGCCGATCATCCAGTAAAGGGACTGCATGAAGGGCTCCAGCAGCGAATGCTCGAACTCGAAGCGCAGCAGGTAACTGAAGATGATGCTGACGGGAATCATCAGCAGGTCGAAGATGAAGATATAGCGGTTGCGCACCTTTTTGGTGAGATTATTCGACATGCGGATCAACGACCTTTCAGACCAAAGATGGTTTTGAAAGTATTAAACAGGACGGAAAGGTCCATCAGCAGACTGCGGTGCTTGATGTAGTAAAGGTCGTATTCCAGCTTGACGGTGTTCTCCTCCGCGCCGGAAGCGTAGCCGAAGTTGACCTGCGCCCAGCCGGTGATGCCCGGACGGACGAGCAGACGCGCGCGGTAGAACGGTACGTCGCGCTGGAGTTCTTTGACGATCGCCGGACGTTCCGCGCGGGGACCGACCAGGGAGAGCTCGCCTTTGAGCACGTTGATGAACTGCGGCATTTCGTCGAGGTGGCTCTTGCGAAGGAAGTCGCCGACTTTGGTGATGCGGGAGTCATGTTCGGACGCCGGACGGGCAACGCCGTCCTGTTCCGCGTTTTGGACCATGGTGCGGAATTTCAGGATATTGAAGGAACTTCCGCGGAGGCCCAGACGTTCTTGTGAGTAGAAAATCGGACGGCCGCTGTCAATCAGCGTGGCCAGGGCGACGAAGGGCGTGATCAGGCACAGAACCAGCATCCCGACCAAAGCGCCGAGGATGTCCCCGATACGCTTGGCGATTTCGTAGAAAGTGCTGGTATGCGAGAGGTCGTAGAACGAACGGAGCAGCCAATCCGTGCTGAGAAGATGGACCGGTACGCGGCCGAGCAGCTCTTCGTAAACCATCGGCATGGTCGTGACGGTGATGCCGCGTTCCTCGGAGTTCGTCAGCGCGTCGAAAATCTCCTCGTCGAGGTGGTTGCTGATGGCCATGATGACGTGCGTCACTTCATTGGCCTCGATGATGTCAAAGTATTTTTCGGAAGTGCCGAGGACTTTGTAGCCTTCAATCTCGGTGCCCTGCTTGGCGGGGTCGTCGTCAATGAAGCCGATCACCTTATAAGGGACGCCCGGGGTGGTGTTGATGATCTCGGCGATGCGGGTGCCCGCCTTGCCCGCGCCAACGATGACCGTGGTGAGCATGGCGGACTTGATGTAGAAGAGGTTCACGAACAGGCGGCGCCAGATCAGCGTGAGCAGCGCGGCGGCAATGAAGAAGACAATCACACCGCGGCGGGGCATGGACTTCGCCGGCGCGAGGAAGAAGATCAGCAGATATACGGCGATGCTGCCAAGGGAGGAGATGAGGACGACTTTCAACGTGTTCTGGAAAGACGTGATCTTCCGCAGATTTCGGCAGGGGAGCATCAGGACCAGCCAAAGGATCGGCAGCAGGTAGAACCACGGATCCGGGCGTTCCAGCAGGAATGTGAGCGAGATGCCCAGCCAGCTGTCTTCGGTGGCCCAGGCGTATAAAGAGATGACCAACGCCAAGAGGACGACAAGAATGTCCCCGATGACGAGAATGACTTTGCGCTCCTTCGTCGTCAGCCTTTGCTTGAAGGATGTTCGTGATTGTGAGTTAGACATGTGCGGTTGTCCCTGTTTGCTTTGTTAGTATATGCGCGCGCATATATAGAATTTAATCTTATCACATTTGCGGAATAATAGTTGTCGGACAATAGAATTCGGGACAATGCGCGTGATGATGTATAATGAATAAAGGATAAAAGAAAGGCAAATTAATATGATCAATTTCGCTCAAGACAGCTTGTTCAAACTTCATCGCGTCAATGACGGCGATGTCAATAAAGACGCGGTCAAAATGTTCACCGACGGGGAGATGCTCGTCGGTGTGTACGCGACGGTGCGCGACCAGGTGATTTTCACCACGAAGCGTGTGATGACCATCGACGTTGCCGGCATCACCGGCAAGAAGAAGGACTTCTGTTCCTTCCCGTATAAGCACATCCAGTTTTACGCCGTGCAGACGGCGGGCTTCGCGGAGCTGATCCCCGATTCGGAGCTGATGCTGGTGATGGCGAACGGCACGAAGGTCGTCTTCGAGTTCAAGGGCGCGAATGACATTATCGCCATCGGCCGCGCCATCAGCAAGTACGCCCTCGACTGATGCCGGGACGGGCTTCATTCAATTCATATCGTAAACACAGCCGGATCGTCTCCGGCTTCTTTTTATTCCTGCTGCTCTGCGCCGCCTGTTCTTCGGGAACGCGGCTGCCGGACCCGCAGGTGGTGGCGGGACCGTCCCTGACGCCCGCCCTTTCCGAATCACAGACACCCGGCACGCCGACACCGATTCCCGCGACGGAAACGCCGGAGGTCATCCCGACCGAAGCGCCGCTGCGGATCGAATACGCGGTGGAGCCGCTTTCGCAGGAAGGATTGACGCTCGACGGTTCGCCGACGGGTGTCGGCTGCGTCCCGGTCTGCATTGAGATGATGACGGCGTATTGGCACGATGCCGCCGGGACGCCGATTCTTTCGGCGCAGGAGTGCATTGACCGCAACGCGGAACAGGGATTGTACGTCGCCGGGCGGGGAATGTCCTCTTCCTCCGCGGCGGATGAGCTCGCGGAGCTCGGCTACGTTCATCAAATGACGTTGAACGCCAGCCGCGAGGAACTGCTGGAGGCGCTGGAGAATTACGGCCCCGTCGGCGTGCTGGTGAAGACGAATTGGGTGCCGACGACGATGAACCATGCCGCGGTGTTGAAATCCTATGACGCGGAGACGGACACCGTCACGCTGAACGATCCTTATTACGGCACGGAGGTCTCGTGGTCGTGGGAGTCGTTCGACGGCATCTGGGGACTGAACTACGCCGCGGATCCGGATTACAGCGGGGATGTCGTGCGGCGGGTATATTTCGTTATCTACCCGCGCGAAGGCTGAGCGGCGGTATAATGAAATCGCAAATTCAATACACGAGGTTTGACATGGAATACAGGATCGAACATGACTCAATGGGCGAGATGAAGGTCCCCGCGGAGAAGTATTGGGGCGCGCAGACGCAGCGCAGTTATCAGAATTTCGAGATCGGCACGGAGAAGATGCCGGCGGAAATTATCACCGCGTTCGCCATTCTTAAAAAATCCGCCGCGCTGGCGAACTTCCGTCTCGGCCGGCTGGAGCAGGAAAAGCTCGACGCCATTACATCCGCCGCGGACGAGGTGATCGCGGGGAAGCTTGACGGCAACTTCCCGCTCGTCGTCTGGCAGACCGGCAGCGGCACGCAGTCCAATATGAACATGAACGAGGTCATCGCCAACCGCGGCAACGAGATCGCGGGGAAGAAGCTCCTGCATCCCAATGACGACGTCAACCGTTCGCAGAGCTCGAACGACACCTTCCCGACCGCGATGCACATTGCCGCCGTCGTGGAGATCAACGACCGCCTCATCCCCGCCGCGGAGGGCTTGATTGAGACCTTCAAGCGGCTTGAGAAGGAGAACGAAGGCGTCGTCAAATCCGGCCGCACCCATCTGCAGGATGCCACGCCGATCGCCTTTTCGCAGGAGATCAGCGGCTGGCGGAACAGCGTGGAAGTCAGCCTCGAGCAGATTCGCCGCGCCCTGCCCGGCCTTTCCAAACTTGCCCTCGGCGGCACCGCTGTCGGCACCGGCTTGAACGCTCCCGCCGGTTTTGACACGGAAGCGGCGAAGGCCGTCAGCGAATACACCGGATACGAATTCGGGACTGCCGAGAACAAATTCCACGCCCTGACTTCCAAAGACGAGCTCGTCTTCGCGCACGGCGCGTTGAAGGCGCTCGCCGCGGACCTGATGAAGATCGCGAATGACGTCCGCTGGCTTGCCTCCGGTCCGCGCCTGGGCCTCGGGGAGATCACCATCCCCGCCAACGAACCGGGTTCGTCCATCATGCCGGGGAAGGTCAACCCGACCCAATGCGAAGCGGTCACCATGGTCGCCGTGCAGGTCATCGCCAATGACACCGCGGTCGGCATGGCGGCCTCGCAGGGGAATTTCGAGCTGAACGTCTTCATGCCGGTGCTGATTTACAATTTCCTCCAGTCCGTCCGCCTGTTGAGCGATGTGATGAATTCGTTCAATAAGAACTGCCTGAGCGGCCTGACGGCGAACCGCGAGAAGATGTCGGCGAACCTGCACAACTCCCTGATGCTGGTCACCGCGCTCAATCCCTACATCGGCTACGAGAACGCCGCGAAGACGGCGAAGTTCGCGTATACGGAGAACATTTCTTTAAGGGAGGCGTGCGTTCGCTTAGGATTTCTCACGGCGGAACGATTCGATGAGGTGTTTCATCCGGAACAGATGATTTAAGATTAAGAAATCTTAACGAAAACGCTCCGCGAAGGGGAGCGGGCCTTCTGTTCACCTCATCCCCCGCTATCGCGGTCCCCCTTCCCCTCATAGGGGCGGCTGCTGACGCAGCCTTGACCTCATCC
>CAVIKW010000025.1:0-21300 GCA_963643375.1 Flexilinea sp.
TTCCCCTCGAGGGGAAGGCTTAAGCGCGGTCGTTATTCGAAGACTCGCTCCAATTATGTTATCCGGTCTCCGGTCTCTGGTCTCTTTCTTTCTAATAAAAGCCCTCGCGTAAAACGCGAGGGCTTTTATTAGAAAGGAGTGTCAATAAAAAATTTGTCTGCGGTCTTGTCTGCTGGTTGGTGACCGTTGCGTACGAATCAGTTCTGCAGAACGGGGCGGAATTTGTATCCGTAGAGGATCACGCCGCGTTCGCTTTCATCTTCCTTCAGCTTCCGTGTAACCATCTCCACCGGCATGCCGATGCTGACTTTCTCATCGCCGAGGTCGGTCAGCTGAGCGGTGACGACGGGGCCTTCTTCCAGCTTCACGAGCGCGATGGAGTAAGGCGTGGATTCGCGGAACCCGGCAGGGGCGTCATTGATGGAAGTGTAAGAATAGACTTCCCCTCTGCCGCTGAATTGATACTGCGTCTTCGCTTCCAGCCCGCATTCCGGGCAGACATCCCGAGGGGGGAAGATCTTCGCGTGGCAGTGAGGGCAGACCTCACCGGTCAGGCTGTAGCGTTGTTTCTTCAATCTCCAATGTCGAGGTGCTTCCATAAGTTTTCCCAAAAAACTCTTTCTTTTTTATTTTTACCAAGCTCCATTATAGAGAAAGAAACCTATCAAAACCTATCAAACGGCTTTTGAAAGCCTCAAAAAGTGACAGATGGGAGCTCTCTTTCGGCTCAATCAACCAGGTTCTTGATCCACTTCCCTGAATCGACCCGCAGTTTGAAGAGGGTGCATTTGACGATCTCATCGGCGATGTAACCGAGGTAAACCACCGGCATCGGCTGATGGAATACCGTCGCGAGGACTTTCGCCAAGGGGATGCCGATGAACCACATCACGCAGCTCTCCACGATCATGCCGTATAATGCCTGGCCGCCGGGACGGAGGATGCCGATGAGCAGGGTGTAGGTCTGCGTCTTTACAATGAAGACCAGCGCCATCAATGTCATCAAGGTCATCGCGACCGAATGGGCTTCCGCGGAAAGGTTGTACGTCGCGAGCAGCGGTTCACGGAGCAGATAGAGCCCCAGCGAGAAGAAGATCGACAGGCCGAAGACGAGCCGCAGCGTGTACTTCGAATATTTCTTCGCCTTCTCGAACTCATTCGCGCCGAGCAGGTTGCCGAGGATCACCGCGCAGGCGTCCCCCAAGCCGTAAAACAGCGCCTGCGCCATGCTGTCAATCGGGCTGATGGCGCTGTACGCGGCAATCGCGACCGTGGAGATGCCGGCGTAGATGGCGGAATACATATTCGTGCCGAGGCCGAAGAGGCCTTCGTTGATGATGACGGGCACGCTCTTGGACGCCATCAGCTTCAGCAGCTCACCGCGGAACGAAACCATCTCGCGCAAAGGCGCCGCGGACGGCAGTTTCTTGAGATAGGTGATGAGGACGAAGAGAAAGGCTTCGATGAAGCGGGCGATCACCGTCGCAATGGCGGCGCCGGTCAAGCCCAGGGCGGGGCAGCCGAATTTGCCGAAAA
This sequence comes from Flexilinea sp., assembly GCA_963643375.1. Classification (GTDB taxonomy): domain Bacteria; phylum Chloroflexota; class Anaerolineae; order Anaerolineales; family Anaerolineaceae; genus Flexilinea. The sequence goes on from CAVIKW010000025.1 coordinate 1,537, forward strand.
TCAGCATATAGTTGAAGAGCGCGTTGGCGCTGAGGGCCGCAGCGGAAATGCACATCGGGATGCGCGTGTTCTCGGTGCAGCGCATCCCGCCGCCGAAAATCTGCGCGAGCGGGAAGAGCAGGAACACCGGGCAGAGATGCTTCAGGTAGACCGCGCCGTTCGCAATAACTTCCGGGTCGTCGGAGTAGAACTTCAGCAGCTTCTCCGGGATCAGCCAAGCCAGCACGCCGAAGAGCAAGCCCACGCCGAGCAGGAAAATGATCTGCATTCCCATGATGCGGTGGATGTTCTCTTTGTCCCGCTTGCCCCAAAACTGCGCGTTGAGCACATTGCCGCCGGAGATGGTCCCGAAGACGACCATATTGAACAGCAGAATGAATTGATTCGAGAGGTTCACCGCCGCGAGCGGGGCGTCCCCGAAGGAACCGACCATCAGCGTGTCGAGCAGGTTGACGGAGTAGGTGAGCACCTGCTGGATGACCAGCGGCAGCGCGATCACAAACAGCTTTCTGAGGTATTCTTTGTCACGGAAAATGCTTCTGAACATATTCGTCCTTAATTCAAAATGAAAGGCGTCTCCGCAGCGCGAAGACGCGAATTGTGGAAGATTATATCATATCAAACCGCGGAAGACGCTTGCCGCGGCCGAAGTGTTTACAGTCTCGATGATAATTTGCGGAGGAACGCCTGCGCCCGTTCGTAATCGGGGTGGGCGCGTTCGTAACGGCGGAATTCCGCGGTGTGCGCGCGGCGCCGCCCGGCGGAGTCGATTTTGACACCCAGCATTTTATGTAAGAGCTCGTGGTACATGATGAAGTCCACGACGTAGTCAGGTACTCTCGGGTCGTCCAAGGCACTGTTGACGGTCAGGACATCATTTTGGATGTTGTAACTGCCCATGGTGCGTTTGTTCACTGTCATGGACCAGGTCAGCCCGGCAGGGCGGGGCATCTTGCCGTCGAAGTGCGCATCGTTGCAGGCCTTGAAGACGTTTTCCAGGTTGCGGGACCTGCCCGCCGGTACGTTCGGGATCGCCGCTTTGCGCTTCGCGGGGAGGAACAAATCCTCAATCTCCTTGGCGCGCGGTTCGCTGTTTTGATAAGTGGTGACCAGCTTCCGCATCGCGGCCCATTTGTGCTCGGCGAGACACTCCGCGAATTGCCGGCATTGATCCTCACTCATGAATTGGCAGCATTCGTGTATCTCAACCGTCCGCGGCTGCCGGAGGAACGGATTCCCCGTGCTGACGCGGTAAAGCCGCCCCGGGTAGGCATAGACGCTGAGGGTATAACCATCGCGGGAGAAGAGCTTGTCAAGGCAGCGGATCATTCTGTTGCGGAAGAGGATCGCGGTCTTGAAGTGCTCCATGCCGCAGAGGTATTCCAACCACAGAGCAAGAACGCGGCGGTCGGTGTTTTCCTTCGCGCGGGCTTGGGCGTAGGGCAGCAGTACGTTGATCGTCTCCCACGCGTGATCCATTTTTGACTCAAGATCCGTGTTATTGATGGCTGTGTCATTGAAAAGCACTTGCAGCCGCTCAACCTGCTCTTTGGGCGAATACGCCTTCAGGCGTTCGCCGTTAATGCTGTTGGGATCAATTTTACGATTCATCAAATTCCACCTCAATGTCAAAACGTCGGCGCCGCAGGATGACCGCCTTGAGCAGCTCCGCGGCGGCCTTCACACCCGCTTCGGGATGCTTCGCCGTGTATTCATCAATTCGGTTCAGGCCGGGCAGCTCGGTCAAGGCGAAGGAAGCCGTCAGCCAATCGAACATCGTCAGGTCCCAGGCGCGGACGAGGCCGTTGGCGGTGCTCGCGAAGAGCAGACGCCGTTCTTCATCCACGCGGAGCCCGGTGACCGCGGAGTTCCCCGCGGAGACGGCCGCCGCGGCGCTGCCCGCTGTCGGGTCGAATACCGTCACCGTGCCGTCCAGCCCGCCGAGGAGATAGAGCTCCCCGCGCGTGAATTCCGTCAGTCTGCGGATGCCGGCCGCGGTGTTGACAGCGACGCGTTCATGAACGTATTTGCCGCTGATCAGGTTCAGACAGTTCAGGGTCTCGCCCTTGCCGATGAAGGCAAGCCGTCCGCGGGCGTTCTTCGGCGCGGCGGCAAGCGGAACTTCGGGCAGGGGCAGGGTGGTGATGAGCTGCTTCCTTGTCACGTCATAGACCGCGCAGCGTCCCTCGGCGTTGATGACGGAGACGCGGTTCGTCTCCGGGTCGTAGGCCGCGCTCAGGCAGTCCCGCAGCCCGGTTGAGAAGGCGAAGAGCTCCGTCCCCGCGGGATAGGAGAAGACGCGCCCGCCCCCGGCGCGGTCAATGAGGATCAGCCGGCGGTTGTCCGACTGCAGGAACATGCCGCGGATCGGCTGCGCGCAGGGGATGATCTTGACATTCTGACCCGTGCTCAGCGAATAAAGGCGGATGTTGTTGTCGGCGCAGTCCGCGGTGAGGTATTTCCCCTCGTTGTCCGGCAGCGCGGTTCGGAAACTCAGCTCGCCCGCGCTGATCCGCAGGGGTTCGACTTCCTGTTGATCCAAATCCCAGACGAGCATCCGACGGTCCGCGAGCACCGCGGCAAGCTTCCCGCCGCCCAAAGCCAGCGACAGCACGCTCCCCGGTCCCTCACGGAATTGCCGCGCGGGCGGGAGGACATTCAGCCCCTTGCATTTGGCGGACTTTTTGTTAAGGTCGGCGAGGAAGGCTTTGTCTTCCGCGTCTTCCGGTTCGAATCCCGCGGCGTCGAGCGCCTCAAGGACGGTGGGAATGTAGAGGAGCGGGAGCTCGGGGAGCAGCTCCCAAAGGCGCTGCCAATGCTTCTGTTCAATCAGCCCGCGGATGAGCAGCAGGCGGTCGGAGAGTGAACCGGAATCCGGCGACTGCTCAATGCCGATGCTGCCGATGTGGCGGAGCCAACCGGTGTTGCCGGATTCGCGGCTGACGGCGATCAAGCGCCGCTGGAGTTCGGGATCTTGGCGTTCGTACGCGATGCGCACGCGGCGGTGGTCCGTGTCCGCGTTGTAATAGCGTTCCCACTGCCCGCTGAGGAAGTAAAACAGCGCTTCCGCTTCGGGGTCGGAGGGACGCAGATCGTTTTTCAGGGAAAGCTCCAGCGCGGTGTCGTCTTCATGACGGAGATAAACATCCGCGGGGAGCGAAGCAGCGGCGCCGCCGAGGGCAACGGCATGGCGCAGCAGCGGCCGTTCTTCGGGGGAGAAGCCCGCGAAGGAATCCAGCACCGCGGCGCGGTTCGCGTCGGTCGGCGCGGCGTAAAAGCGCATCAGCGCCGCCCAGTTGGGGAGGGGCTTCTCCGCCAAGGCCAGCAGCCGGGCGCGGAGCCGTTCGTCACCGGCAAGGAAGAGCGTCGTCAGCTGCTCCGGGCCGGGATCGGCCTTCAGCAGGCGGTTCTTCTTCCCCTGCAGCAGGAGTTTCGCGCTCTGCCAATGTCTGTCCGGGGCGGGGAGATCGTCTTTGACGAGAAACTCCATCGCCTTCGGGACTTCCTCTCGGATAGCGAGGGCATAGACAGCCCGCAGCGCGCGGTTGCGGATTTCGGGATCGGGATGGGCGCAGAGGGAGCGGAGCGCGGCCAGTGAACGGGCGCGGCTTTCCCCCGCGGAGGCGTGAAGCACGGCGTCGGTCAGCGCGTCCGTGTCCGCCGCTTCATAGAGGAACATGACAGTCCCCGCGCAGGCGGCGCGGTACACATCCGCGGCGGGCATGCCTTCCGGGATGTTCGGCGCGCGCAGCAGCTCGGACAGACTCATGCGACTTTCCTCAGCAGGAGATGAATGCGCTGCCCTTCGTCGCGGGTCTCTTCGGTGATGGTGTAGCCCTGTTCGAGGAGGGACTGCTTGACGGAGAGATACGCGTACTGCTGCTTCAGGCTGTCGGTGAATTTCTTTTTGTTAAGGTTGACGCGGAACCAGTCCGCGGTGAGCTGCCAGCCGTTCTTCCCTTGACGGATGCCGATGGGTTCGGAATAGGGGACGTCGATGAGGAGATCGACCTTGCGGCTCTTCACGCCGTCCGAGACGGTGAGGTCATCCCCCTCCCGAATGTCGGAATAGCCGAGCGCCCGCAGCGCTTCAAGCAGCAGCGCCCGGTCCGCGAAGGCAGTCTTCATGACGGAGATATGCGACATGGCTTATTTTTCCAACTCGATTTGAATGGGGACGAACTGCGATTCCGCGTCGGCAGCGTCGCTGAAGGAAGCGGATTGCGCCCGCCCTTCCCGCAGCCAGCCGCGGAGCTTCTCGATCTGCTCACGCTGGGAGACGGACAGCGGAACCTGACGCCGCAGCGCGGCGAGGATATCTTCCGTGTCGAACTCGCGGCCGTCATCATTGAAGCCGATATACATCGCGTCAATGACGGCCTGTTCAATTTCGGAGCCCACGAAGCCGTTCGAGGCCTTCGCCAGGCGCTTGAGGTCGTAGGATTCCGGCAGTCTGCCGCGTTTGAGCAGATGGACGGAGAAGATCTCTTCCCGCTCGGCTTCGGTGGGCAGGTCGAGGAAGAAAATTTCGTCGAAACGACCGCGGCGGAGGAGCTCCGGCGGGAGTTGGGTGACGTCGTTCGCGGTGGCGACAACGAAGACCGGCGCGGTCTTCTCCTGCATCCAGGTGAGGATGCTGCCGAAGACGCGGGTGCTCGTGCCGCTGTCAAGCCCGCCATGGGAGAGCGCTTTCTCCAGCTCGTCGATCCAGAGGATGCAGGGCGAGATGATCTCCACCACGGACAGAGCGTGGCGGACCCGTTCCTCGGATTCGCCGACGAGGCTGCCGAAGAGGGCGCCGACATCCAGACGGATGAGCGGCAGATGCCACAGACGGCTGATCATCTTCGCGGTCAGGGATTTGCCGGTGCCCGGAATGCCGATGAGGGCGATGCCCTTCGGAACGGGCAGGCCGTAGGCGCGGGCTTCGCTGCCGAAAGCTTTCTCGCGCAGCCCCAGCCAATGCTTCAATTCGCCCAACCCGCCGACGTTTTCGGGGTTCTCGGAGAAGTCCGTGAACTCCAACGCCTCAATGTCGCGGATCAGCTGCTTCTTCTCGCGGGTGACGAAGTCAATATCTTCGTCGGAAAGGCGGCCGTTATTGACGATGGCCTTGGCGAAGACCCGCTGCGCTTGGGAAGCGGTCAACCCCAGCGCGGCTTGCAGGAGCTTTTCTTTCCCGGCGGGGGTGAGATCAATTGTGACCCCCGGCGTCAGACGCAGTTTATCCAGGACAGACTCCAGCGTCTTGACATTCGGGAGCGGGTAGTCGACCACCACGCATTCGTTCGCGAGCTCCGCGGGCAGCGCTGCCGCCGGCGCGGTGACGATGATCGACTTCCGCGTGTACTTCAATTTCTGCGCCAGGCCGCGAAGCTTGCGCTTGATGTTCGGGTTGTCCCAGCACTCATGGAAATCATTGAGAATGAAGAGCGCGGCCTCCTGCGGGTCGGCTTTCTCGATCTGGTCCAGCACGCTGAGCGGATCGCGCCCGCCGGTCGGGGCGGTTTTCCCCGCGAGCAGGGAGAAACCGTCGGCAATGTTCCAGCCGACGCAATCGCGCTGCGTGTTCTTGCAAAGCGTTGTCAGTTCCTCCGTGACGCGCTCCTCTTCCGGGCTGATAACCAGAATGAGCGTCGCTTTGGAACGGAGGTAAAGGTCGATTTCTTTCGTGAATTCCATAGGGCTGTCCTATTGATAGCTGTTGACGATCATCGCGTCTTCTTCTTCGGCGGTGCTTTCGGTATCCTCGGCAGCGGGTGTCTCTTCCGCCTCGGGCGTGGATTCCGTATCGGCGTCGGAGCTTGAGACGGAGTCGAAGGAGGCCGTCGCGGAGGTATTGAGGACGATGTCGAATTCGCCTTCTTTACAGACCTCGGTCATGTACTCGGCATTCAGGATGGCGTTCTGGTCATCCGGCACGCCCTGCGTCAGCAGACGGACAACTTCCGCCGCTTCCTGGCATTGGCCGCTGCGGGCGAGGATCAGACCGTACATGTAGTAAAGTTCCGAAACGCGGTCGTCGTAGCTGAGCGGAATGCCTTCCACGATGGCGCCGTCTTTGCCGATGCCGCCCTGAATGGAGATGCGGAAGTAATCCAGCGCCTTGTCGTAGTCGCCGGAGCGGTAATACTGCGTGCCGAGGTTCCAATAGAATCGGGTCTCGGTCGGCTCAAGCTCAATGGCGTCTTCGCCCTGCTGGATGGCTTTCGTGTATTCACCGTTCGAGGCGTAAGTACGCGAGATGTAGTACGGCGCCCACGGATCGTACGGGTCCAGCGTGGACGCGCGTTCGAAGGCGGTAATGGCACTGGTGTCATCGCCGACGGAGCGGTAGGCGCGGCCGAGGGCGAGGTAGAGGTCGGCGATGTTCGGGTTGATGGCAATCGCGATTTGGAACTCGTTGACGGCGTCCTCGTAGTTGCCGGTGATCTCCAGCAGCAGGCCGCGGGCGCGGTGCGCTTCCATGGTCTGGTTGCCGAGCGAGAGCGCCTGACGGGAGGCGGCCGTGGCGTTATCAAGCGTGTCCAAACGGTCCTCGCCGTCGTTGATCTGTTCCACCAGGACTTCGGTCTGGTACGCGTACGTGAGGCTGAGGTTTGGGTTCAGCTCCTTGGCACGGCTGAACGCGGTGTCCGCGTCAAGATAGTCGCCCTGCATACCGAGCGCCCAGCCGCGGACGGCATGGGCCTCGGCACTGTTCGAATTCAGCAGGATCGCGTTCTCCGCGTTCGTCAGCGCCTCGTCGTAATTCCCGTTGAAGACCTGCAGCTTGGCAAGCGCGATGTAGGTATCAATGTTTTTCGGGTCGGCGCTGATCGCTTCCTTGTATTTCTCAATGGCGCGGTCCAGCCGTCCCTCTTTGTAGAGCTCTTCAGCTTCACTGATATAGCTTTCCGGCGCCTTCGTCGGTGTGGCGGTCGGGATGAAGAGCGGATCGGTTTCCGGGACGATGTTGATGCAGTAATATAACCCGACGCCGACAAGCACCAGCAGCACCAATACACGGATCGGACTGGAACGCTTCCGTCGGGAAGAATAGTTGTAAGATGAGCCCTTTAAATACATGCTTTTATTATACTCTGTTCGGCTGAGAAAATGCCCAACGCGGATGTACATAAAGGTTTCATGAGAAAATCCGGGCAGGAGGTAAACAGGACTATAATAGACTTGTTTAGTTTGCGTATACGCCAAACGATTTTATTTATGGACGGAAACATCAACATGAGCGAAAACGTAAGAGTACTCACCAACGGAAAAATTTTCACCTCCAACGACAACCAGCCGTGGGCTGAGGCCGTTGTGATCAAGGGCAATAAAATCGCCTTCGTCGGCAGCAATGAAGAGGCCCTGAAGGCCGCTCCCGGCGTAAAGGTTGAGGACTTGGGCGGCAGGCTGGTCACCCCGGGCCTTATCGACGGTCACCTTCATTTCTTCGGCGCGAATATGTTCGCGGGACTGATCTTATTGAACGGCATGTCCGTGGATGAGATGCTCGCCGTGATCAAGAAGTTCATTGAAGAACACCCGGAGAAGACGGCCTACTCCGGTATCGGCTGGACCGACGCGATTTTCGGTGAAATCGGCCCGAACAAGAAGGATTTGGACGCGATTTGCTCCGATAAGCCGGTCGCGCTGCTTTCCTCCAGTATGCACACGGTTTGGTGCAACTCCAAGGCGCTTGAGGTCGCGGACATTACCAAGGACACCCCGGATATCGACCCCGCGGGCGGCGTGATCTACCAGCGTGATGAGAACGGCGAACCGACCGGTTATGTCAAGGAAGTCGCCTCTTTGAACGCGGTGCTGAAAGCCGCTCCGTATTTTGACGCGGCGGATGTTCTCAACGCGTTTAACGGTTTTTACGCGAAGTGCGCGGAAAACGGCATTACCGCTGTTGTGGACTGCGGCTCAACCGGCTTCATGAGCTTCATGCTGAACGACGAATTGAATGCCTCCTTCGACCGGGATGAAACGCCGATCCGCCTGAATTTCTGCGGCTACGCCGGCGCGACCGGGCTTTACGAGAGCGCGTTTAACGACACCGTGAAATTCAGTAAGCAGTTCCATAATGACCGCTTCTTCTGCACTTTCCATAAGCTTTTCGAAGACGGTACGCTGGAAAACACCTCCGCCGCGATTCCGCATCCGTATCCGGGCGGCTCCGTGGTTCATCCGATCCTGTCTACGGATGAACTCGTGGAGAAGTTCGAAGCCTGCGCAAAGGCGGGCATTGATGTCAACGTTCATGCCATCGGTTCGGACGCGATTCACAATGTCCTTCAGGCCGCCGGGATCGTCCGCGGGAAAGGATATAAGGATATCCGCATCATCTGCTCTCATTGCCAGTGCGTCCGCCCGGAAGAAATTGAGCTTTACGGGAAGAATGATGTCTTCGCGAACACGACAGGCTGCTGGATCGCGGCCCTGCCCGAAGACCTGCAGAAGAAGGTGCTTGAATTATCCGAGGCGAGACTCTATCCGGTCAAGTCCATTATGGAAGGCGGCGCGACCGTCGGCTTCGGCTCCGACTACCCGACCGATCCGACGACTTTCCCGATCATGCCGAATATTGAGACGCTGATCACCCGTCAGCAAGTCGGCGTGGAGAATGCCTACATTCATGACGCGTCGGAACGCATCACCATGGCCGACGTCATCAAGGGCTACACCATCCGCAACGCCTACCAGATGCGCCGCGAGAATGTCCTCGGCTCGATTGAACCGGGCAAGTACGCGGACCTGGCTGTCTACGAACAGAACCTGTTTGAGATCGACCCGCGCGAGATTCACAATGTGAAGATCGCGGAGACGATCAAGGACGGCTTGACGACTTACAAGGCGTAAGCGCGCAAATTGAGGCTCAAAGACCTCATCCACCGCTAACGCGGTCCCCCTTCCCCTACGAGGGGCGGCCGTTGCACGGCCTTGACCTCATCCACCGCAAGCGGTCCCCCTTCCCCTCATAGGGGAAGGTAATGGACGCTTCGCGTGGGGATTGAGCTTGGTATTAGGAAGATTTAATAAAAGGGGCTGTCTCTTTTGGGACAGCCTCTTTTTTGTATTTAAGTCTTGCGCGAATGTGTTCAGCGGCGTGCGTTCGTGAACCACTTCGCCAGGATGGATTGGACTTCGAGGGCGTGTTTGAGGGCGAGGGGTTTGGCTTCCTGCGGATAGTAGCGGGCGTACTGCTGAATCTCGTACGTCAGGTCGCCTTCGTAATGGATTTCCGCGAGCGTTTCCATGCAGAGCTTCCAGTCGATGCTGCCGAGGAACGGCAGCTGATGTTCATCCGCCATGCCGCGGTTGTCGGCAATGTGAACCGCCTTGAGGCGGTGCCCGAGGGTGAGCAGGTTCTCGCGGTGGAATCCGCCCGTCAGGTTGCCGTGACCGAAGTCGTAGCAGGCGCCGACGTGTTTCGGGTCGTTGAAGGCGTCAATCAATGCCGCCTGTTCGGGCGCGTAGGCACAGAACACCCGCTGGCAGGGAGAGTTGCCGCGGTACTCGAAGTCGTTCTCGAGGGCGATGCCGATCCCGTATTCGCGGGCGGTGCGGAGGTGCTTTTCGTAGTATTCCACGTTCCGTTCCAAGGAGACGGACATATCCGAGGCGGCGGACCAGACGGTGCCGGGATGCGTCACTGCCCAGCGCACGCCGAGACGCGCGCTCGCGATGATGGTCCGACGGATCAGTTCTTCCATCAGGGAGACTTTCTCCGGCGCGTTCTTTCCGAAAATGTCGTAATACGGCAGATGCGACTGCGTGAAGGTCACGCCGAGGGATTCACCCAGTGCGGCGAGCTCCTCCACATAGGATTCCCAATCGTCATCGCGCAGGCGGGAATTCGGGTTCATGGCCTCGCAGAAGTTGATATCCAGCACGGAATATCCCGCCGCGGCGCACTGCTTGATGCAGTCCTTCGTCGAGACGATTTTGCCTTCCGGCGTGAGGCAGCAGATGTTGGTGGAAGTCGAGAGGTTCATCAGCCGTTCATCCTTGCCCAGTTGTCGAGCAGGCCCTGCAGCGTCTCCGCCAATTCAGCCGCCGCGGTGTCGGGATCGGTGCCGTTCTCAAGCATCGCGCCGACGCCGGACATGATGGCGTTATAGAAGTCCACGGCCGGCCCGACGGTGACGGAACGCATCTCGGAGGACGTAATGCTCAGCTGCTGACGGCCGGTGTCGTACCGCTCGTGACCGTCCGCGATGAAGGCATCCCAAGTCTCGCTCGGTTTCGCGACCGTGTAACCGGTGCCGGCGGCGAAATCGCATTGCACGGCATCGGAGGTCATATACTTCAGGAATTCCCACGCCGCCTGTTCCGCGAGCTCGTTCTCATCGTCCTTGAAGAGGACAAGGCAGGAGCCGGACGCGGTGGCGCCGTAAGGGACTTCATCATTCACGCGGATGAAGTTCGCCGCCCCGACCTCGAAAGCGCCGTCCACTTTGGAGAGAACGGAGGCGAGATTCGAGGAGGAACCGGTGAAGACGGCCACTTCGCCCGCGACGAACTGATTCGTGGAAAGGGCCGTGTTCTCCACCGCGCCCGCGTCGTACATTTCCTTCCAAGCGGCGAGGAAATCCCGCAGCGCGCCGTTCTCAACGCAGTCGAGGGCGGTTGCCATGCCTTCGGTGCCGTTTTTGTTGTTGACGAGATAGCTTCCCAGCTGACCGAGCCAGTTGGCAAGCGTCGGCGTGTTCGGGACGGTGCCGTAGGCCGCGGCTTCGATGCCCGCGGCTTTCATGTCGGCGGAGAGCTTGATGATGTCCGTGAATGAAGTCGGGCATTCGCTCCACCCGGCTTTGGCGAGCAGATCCATGTTGCAGTAGGTGATGGTTGTGGAAGTGGCGAAGGGCATGCCGAGCTGCGCGCCGCTGTACTGCCAGTTGGCGAGCACGGTGTCAAAAATGCCGTCGGTAATTGTCTCGCCGAACCGGTCCTGTGCCTCATCAATCGTCAGCGCGCGGCCGGAGTTGTAATAATCCACTTTGCCGGTGGCGTCCAGCTGCATGATGTTCGGGAGCTCGGAATAGTTCTCCGCGGAGATGACGGTCTTCATCAAGGTTGCCGCGTCGGAATACTGTCCTTGGTAGACGGCTTCGACGGTGATCTGTTTATCGTTGGTTTCGTTGAACGCTTTGACGTATTTATCCACCAGCACGCCCGCCTCGTCGGAGGCGCTGTGCCAGAAGGTGATGGTCACGGGTTCGCTGCCAAGCTCCGCGGACTGCGCGGATGCCTGACCGGAGCAGGAGCAGAGTGAAAAAGCGGCAAGCGCCGCGAGAAACAAACCAAAAAACTTATTCATGAATTTATCCTCTTTTTCGGAGAGCTACCCGATTCGGATCGAATCCTCTCCGTTTGCTTCGTAATTTTTCCGCATGATCAGGAAAAGGATCAGCGACGGGATCAGGGAGAGCGCGACGCCCGCCAGGACCAGCTGGTAATTCTCGTCTTCCCAAGAGTTGAGCCGGGTGATGCCGACGGTGATGGTGCGCATGTTCGGCGAGGACGCGGTGACAATCAGCGGCCACAGGTATGCGTTCCAGAGGCTGATGAAGCTCTGAATGAAGAGCGTCGTCAGCAGCGGTTTGCAGACCGGCAGCAGCACGTCTTTCATGTAACCGAAGTCGCCGTAGCCGTCAATCCGCGCGGCTTCGCGCAGGGAGCGGGGGATGGACTTGAACCGCTGCCGCAGGATGAACATCTGCGAGGCGGAGACGAAATAAACCGCCATGCAGGCGAAGTACGTGTTCAGAAGGTGCGCTTTCGAGACCGTCAGGTAGTTCGTCGCCAGCAGGACATCCCCGGGGATCATCATCGTGCCGAGGAAAAGGAAGAAGAGGGCGTTCTTTCCCTTGAAGTCGTAATAGGCGAAGGCGTACGCCGCCAGGGTTGAGAAGCACAGGCGGATGAGCGTGCCGAAGAAGGCGACGATGAAGGAATTCCCGGCGTAGCGGATGAGATTCCCTTTGCTCAAGGCCTCTTTGAAATTCTCGAGGTATGTAAAGCTCCCCGGCAGCAGGTTCGGCCGCAGGAATTCCGACGGGGTTTTGAACGCGCCGAGGACGCAGTAAATGATCGGGAAGATGAGAATCAGTCCGAGAAGAACCGCGATCACCGAGACCGCCGCGCCGCGAATGCCGTGCTTTTTCATTGATAATGCACCTTTCTCCGCTCAAACACGAACGAGAGCAGCATGAACGCGAACGTCAGCAGGAACGCGGTGATGCTCAGCACCGCCGCCAGCGAGTAGTCGGAGGAGGCAATGCCCGAGCGGTACATCATGGACATCAGCGTGGAGGCGGACGCGGCTTCGGGCGTGGAGCCGAGGATGATGATCATCGGCGCGGAGGTCATCATGGCGAGGACGAAATTCGTGCAGAAGACGTAAAAGATCGTGGGCGAGATCAACGGCAGCTGTACGCGGAAGATCCGCCGCAGGGTGCCGATGCCGTCCACGCGGGTGGTTTCGATGATCTGCTTCGGGATGGAGCGCAGGGCGGAAAGCAGCACCATGAAGTCGAAGCCAATGCCCATCCAGATAGTGAGGAGCAGACACGACATCAAGGCGGTTTCGCCGCTCTCGAACCAGCCGCATTTCAGGCCGAAGAAGTAATTGATGAAGCCGACGCTGGGGCTGAACATGGACTTGAAGATCATGCACGCCGCGGACATGGACACCGACATGGGCAGGGAGAACAGCGTCTCGTAAAGCGGGCTCAGCCGGCGTTTCTTCTCCGCAAGCAGCGCGAGGCCGATGGTGACGAACAGGGTCGCGGGGACGTTGATCAAGGTCAGGATCAGCGTGTGTTTCAGCGCGTCCCGGAAGTCGGAACGGCCGAAGACGTAGCGGAAGTTATCCAACCCCGCGAAGCCCTTGATGACGCCTTTCGCGTTGACAAGGGAGAAGGAATGGACGATGGTTTTGATGAAGGGATAATAAACGAAGATGATCGAGAAAAGCAGCATCGGCAGGATCATCAGGAAGATTTTGATCCCGGTTTTCCGTCCGCGGGTATTCATGCCGACACTCCACGCGTCGGGAGGCTTTCCCCGCTCTCATGGTCGAAGAAATACATGGCCTGCGGGGCGAACCCGAAGCGCACGCGGCTGCCGGCGGTGTATTCCGTCCGCAGATGATTGTTTTCGTCTTTCTCCTGCGAGATCAGAATGACATCGCTGCCGTTATGGCTCAGATGAAGGCTGCAGCTGCCGCCCATCAACTCGGAGTAATCGACCCCCGCTTCAATGCCTTCGTCCCCGAGGACCAGGCTGTCCGGGCGGACGCCGATGGTGACGGGACCGGCGGGCACATCCGCTTCCGCGAATCGCTTCGCGGTTGAGGCTGTCAGCGGGACGGTGTAACCGTCAATGACGGCGGCATAATCCGCGCCGTCTTTGGTCAGTTCGCCGTCGAAGAAATTCATCTGCGGGATGCCGATGAACCCCGCCACGAAGCGGTTCGCCGGGGATTCATAGACCTGCTGCGGCGTGCCGATCTGCTGGACGCGGCCGTCCTTCATGACCACGAGACGATCCCCGAGGGTCATGGCTTCCGTTTGGTCGTGGGTGACGTAGATGAAGGTCGTGTCGATCTTCTTGCGCAGACGGATGAGCTCCCCGCGCATCTGGTTGCGGAGCTTCGCGTCGAGGTTGGAGAGCGGTTCGTCCATCAACATGACTTTGGGGTCGCGGACGATGGCGCGCCCGATGGCGACGCGCTGCTGCTGCCCGCCGGAGAGCATTGCCGGCTTGCGGTTGAGGCAGTCCGTGATGTCGAGCAGCTCCGCCGTTTCGCGGACTTTGCGGTCGATCTCCTGCTTGGAACGGATGCGCTTCCGCAGCGCGAAGGCGATGTTGTCATACACCGTCATGTGGGGGTAGAGCGCGTAATTCTGGAACACCATGGCGACGTCGCGGTCCTTCGGCTCCAGGTCGTTCACGCGGACGCCGTCGATGAAGAGATCCCCGGAGGAGATGTCTTCGAGCCCGGCGATCATACGCAATGTGGTCGTCTTCCCGCAGCCCGAGGGCCCGACAAGCACAATGAATTCACGGTCGGCGATGTCAATGCTGACATCCGCCACCGCGGCCGGGTTCTTCGTGTTTTGGGGGAGGTCGGTGAAGACCTTCCGAATGTGTCTGAGAGATAACGACGCCATTTACGCTCCTGCTCGTCTTGTTCGACGAAAATTATTATATCAGGAACGGAGGGATAGCGGTGAAAATAAGAGCAAAAGAATTGAAAAAGATTTATAAAAGAGTGGAGGGTGAAGAGCAGAAAGAGTGACCAGAGACCAGAGACCAGAGACCGGATAACGTTAATCAAGGCAATTGACAATGGGAGACGAGCCTTAACTTAGACCGCGCTTAAGCCTTCCCCTCGAGGGGAAGGGGGCCCGCTTGCGGGGGATGAGGTGCACCCGCTCGACCGCGGGCGAATGCTCCCATTCGCGAACGCCGGGCGGGGATTAAATAAACAGACTGCCGCGAAGAACGGCAGTCTGTTTTGCGCTTAGATGAAGAACATATACCCCGGGTAACCGCAGCTTCGGAAGATGATCGACAGCAGCAGATTGAGCAGAATGATGGCGACGAAAAACTTCACCACCGAACCGGAGCAGCCGAAAATGTTCGTGCCGTTGTTGTACGTCTGCGTCCGCGTGTAGGTGCGGGCGTAGCGGTTCTTTTGACGGTAGCTCTGCAGCAGGTTGTAATAATTATCGTTGCTCGGCTCCATTTGCGCGGCGGTCTGCATTTTCGGGATGGCCTTGTCGTAGTATCCGAGCCCGGCGTATGAAAGCCCGGCGAGATAATTCCAGCGGGCGTCGCGTTTCGCGGTGTCCACATGGGAGAGGTGCGTGAGCGCGTCGCGGAATTGACGGCCGTTGATGGAGTTCACCGCGTTCTTCACGTCATCGGAGTCAATGCTCTCGGTCTTCGGCGTGGAGTCCGTCTGTCCGTTGCCGGCGTAGGCGGTGCGGGAGGCAGTGGTGCCGCCGTAATTGGTATAGAAGCCGCCGGTGCCGTACATGGCGCCGAAGAGGTCCTCGAACATCTCTTCCACGGAGGAATAGGTGTAGGTGCGGGTCGTGGTGTTGTAACCCGGGCCGTATCCGTAGCTGCCGTAGCCGGTGCCGGTCGTGCTTGAGCTGTAACCCTGCGAGCCGTAGGCGGTGTTGTATTTCTGCGGGTTCATCAGCATGTCATACGCGGTGTTGACATCGCTCATTTTCTGATTCGCGTCCGGGTCATCCGGATGCAGATCGGGATGGCATTCCTTGATCTTCGCTCGGTATGCCTGTTTGATCTCGTCTTCGCTCGCGCCTTTGTTGAGGCCGAGTACTTCATAGGGGTCTTTTGTCATGTCTCTGTTCCGTTTTCTTTCCGGTTCCCGCGGGAGGCCCGGTGGCTGTTCATTCATGAAGCTTCCGCGTCTCGTGAAGCTTTCCGTATAATAAATATACCCTCGATTTTGCCCGAAGTTCCGAATCTAAGCAATTTCTAATGAGTTTTTCAGACTTTTGCCCGCTTTCTAATAAATCATTTATCTTTCTTTGTTAAAATAGAAAAATATCGCGAAGCTTCTTCATGGAGCGGGACGAAATCGGAGAGATGAACATGAAAAATTTTTTGAACAACATTCGTTATAAACTCGCGAACTTCATGCAGGGGCGCTACGGGGTGGATGAGCTCAATCAAGCGCTTAGCATCGGCTTTATAATCTTCTGGGCCCTTTCGCTCATCACCGGGAAACGGTGGCTCTATTACATCGCGCTCGTCCTCTTCGCGATTGAGATATTCCGCATGCTCTCGAAGAACTACGCCGCCCGTTCCAAAGAGCGCTTGGCGTATCTGAAGATCGTGGACAAGATCAAACGCTTCCCGAACAAAATCAAGCAGCGTTGGTCGCAGCGTAAGACGCACAAATTCTACAGATGCAAGAAGTGTCACGTGACCGTCCGCGTGCCGAAGGGCTTGGGCAAGGTCGAAATCACCTGCCCGAAGTGCGGATATAAATTCGTCAAAAAGACTTGATCCCGCGAATCGATCCATTGAATAAGACCCGTCTCGGGTCTTATTTTTATCCCCGACCGGGCCCCTTCTGATATTTTCTTCAGTTTTCGGCGGTATGATAGAGAATGAATCGAGTAGGAAGATACCCGAAAAAGGAGAAACATTATGTCACTGAATGATACCCTGAGCACTCTGATGAGTGATGAAACCATCTCGACCCTGAGCGAACAGACCGGCACCGAAAAGTCCGACGTTAAAAGCATTTTGAATGAAGCGGTCCCCGCGATCCTGCAGAGCGCTAAGACGAGCTCAGAATCGACGGACGGCACCTCCGCGATGAACAGTATCGCATCCATGATGAAGGGCGTTGACCTCAGCAGCCTGAGCTCCCTGCTCGGCAGCGGCAGCTCCGACAAGATCTCGTCCCTGGTGGAGTCCCTGCTCGGCAGTTCCGCTTCCACGCTGATCAAGAACATCAGCAAGAAGACCGGCGTCAGCAGCGCGAACGTGAAGAAGATCATCTCCTCCATCGCGCCGATGATCTTCGGCTCCGCGAGCTCCGATTCCGAAAGCACAGGCACGGATATCGCCTCCCTGATCAGCAAGGCAGCCGGCGGCAAGTTCGACCTGTCCGCGGCGTCTTCCCTGCTTGAGGACAAGGACGGCAACGGCATCCCGGACGCCCTCGAAGGCTCCGGCAGCAGCGCCGTCTCCGGCGTCATGAGCTTCCTGAAGAAACTGCGCGGCTGATCCCCTCCTCAGCCATTAAGAGTGATCCCGGGTCGAAATCCCCGGGATTTTTTATTTTAATTTCAACGAAGTATGTGATACAGGGTGACAGATAAGAGTCAAAAGGTGACAGATGCGGCGCAGGGTGACAGATCGGGTGACAGATGAGGCGTAAGACGGCAAAAATGGCGGCAGATAGGGTGACAGATCGGGTGACAGATCGGGTGACAGAAGTTCAGGCGCCTTGTACTTCCGGGAGGATGATGATCCCGCCGGAGGGATCGGGGAGGACGCGGATGGGGGTGCCGTAGACTTCGGATAGGGTGGGCGCGGTCAGGACTTCGCGCGGGGTTCCGCAGGCACGGATGCGGCCGCCGTTGAGAATGGCGACGCGGTCCGCGAATCGGGCGGCGAGGTTCAGGTCGTGCAGGATGACGATGGCGCAGCTGCCTTCGCGGCAGAAGGCGCGGCCGAGGTTCAGCATCTCCACCTGGTAGCGCAGGTCCAGGAAGGCGGTCGGCTCATCCATGATCATCACCGGGGAGTCCTGCGCGGCGGCGCGGGCGAAGATGACCCGCTGCTGCTGCCCGCCGGAAAGGGCGCCGACGTCTTTATCGGCGATGTCCTCAAGGCCGGTCAGCGCGACGGCGCGGTCGATCACGTCTTTGTCATGGTCGCCGAGCTTGCCGTACCAATTCAGGTACGGCGTCCGTCCGTGCGCGACGGTCTCATACACGGTGTAGCCGGGCGGGATGTTCGCCGCCTGCGGAACTACGGAGATGAGACGGGCGCGTTCGCGGGCGGACATTTCGTTAAGATTCTGATTCTTAAAGAAAATGTCGCCGCTGCTCAGCGGAAGAATGCCGGTCAGCCCGCGGATCAGGGTCGTCTTGCCGCTGCCGTTCGTTCCGATGAGGGCGAGCATCTCCCCCGCGTTCACGCTGAGGGAAATGCCGCTGACGGTCGGCTTCTGTCCGGGATAGGCAATGGAAACGTCGCGAAGCTCGAGCATGCTTACACCTTCGCCTTGCTGCTGCGGTTGAGAATCCAGAGGAAGAACGGCGCGCCGGTCATGGCGGTCACAATCCCGACAGGGATCTCCTGCGGGGAGAGCAGAACGCGGGCGAGGATGTCCGCGGCGCAGAGGAAGAGCCCGCCGCCGATACAGGAGGCGGGGATCAGCTTGCGGTAGTCGTTCCCCATGAGGATGCGCAGCAGATGCGGAACGATGAGGCCGACGAAGCCGATGACGCCGGAAAAGGCAATGGCGGAGGCCGTCGCGAGCGAGGCGTAGAAGATCAGGGCGTTGCGCGTGCGGTAGATGTCAATGCCGAGCTGCCGCGCCTGGTCGTCGCCGAACTGCAGAATGTCGAGCGGATAGGCCCAGCGGATCTGTCCCGCGATGCTGATCAGAATGAGCGGCGCGGCGATGAGCACCGCGTCCCATCCCGAGACGCGTCCTCCGCCCAACATCCATGAAAAGGAACGCTTGAGGTCGTCCCCGTTCAGCAGCATGTAAGCGGACGTCGCCGCGGAGGCGAAGGCATTCACCGCCACGCCCGCGAGGATCAGCCCCGTGATGTTCAGGTAGCCGCCCATGCGGCCGAGGTTGAAGACGATCGCGACGGCAAGCAGGGCGAAGGCGAAGCTGAAGATCGGCGTCATGAACGTGCCGAGCCGGGTATACGGCCAGCGGATGGACATCGCGATCACCGCGCCCAACCCCGCGCCGGATGAAATGCCGATGAGGTAGGGGTCCGCGAGCGGATTGCGGAACAGTCCCTGATAAGACGCGCCGGAGCAGGCCAGCGCCGCCCCGGTCAGGATCATCAGCAGCGTCCGCGGGATGCGCAGGGAGAAGAGAATTTTCTCCGTCCCGGCTAAGCCGCTCGGCAGCGCTTCGCCGCTCAGCTTGCAGCGCAGGACGGTGATGAAATCCGTAAAAGGAACGCGGACAGCGCCGACGAGGATGCCCAACACGGCGCAGACAAGCAGCGCCAGACACATCCAAAGGACAAGCTTCTTCGACGATGTCCGCATGAAAAATTACTCAAAGCATTCCGGATGCAGCAGCCCGGCGATGATCTCCAGCGCTTCCACCAGGCGCGGAGCCGGACGGGAGCTCAGGTCGTCATTGAAGGCATAGACCGCGCCGGTCTTGACCGCTTCGATGGCGTCCCAGCCCGCGCGGGCGCGGACGGCTTCGAGGTCGGTGCCGTAATTCGAATCGCCGAGGATGATGACGGAGGGATTCGCCTCAATGAGATATTCCTCGCTGAGCTGCAGCCAGGAACCTTCCTGATCCGCGGCGATGTTCGTGCCGCCCGCCATGGTGATGAGCATATCAATGAAGGTACCGCCGCCGGAGGTCCAGGGCTTGGTCGGGTCGGAGGCGTCGATCTCGTAGAAGACGGCCGGGCGTTCGCTGACGTTCGCGACCGCCGCTTCAACCGCCGCCACGCGGGTCTGCATGTCGGCGATGACCTCTTCCGCTTCCTCTTCCGCGTCAAGCAGCACCGCGATCTCGCGGATGTTCTCATACAGGCCGTCGAAGTTCGTCGGGTTCAGCTGATAAAACACGGTCAGGCCCAAGTCTTCCATCTCGTAAACCTGATCCGTGCCGGTCGTTTCCGCGGCGAGGATGAGGTCCGGCTGCAGGTCGAGCATGAGTTCGTAGTTCAGGCTCAGGTCGTAGTTGACGACCGTTTCCGTCTCGGGACGGTCCTCCGGGTAGTTGGAATAGGCGTCCGTGCCCTTGAGCAGGTCGCATTTCCCGAGCGCGCAGACGATCTCCGTCATGGACGGGGCGAGCGTGACCACGGAAGTCACGGGCTCGTCAATCACGATCTCCCGTTCCAGACCGTCAACGACCTTGACCGCTTCCATCGTGTCCTGCGCGGATACGCAGCAGACGGATACCAGCAGAATGCTTAAAACAAGCGCAGTAAATAATCTCTTCATTATATTTCTCCTATAATTCTTAATGTTGACCGTATATCATGTAAAAAGTAAACA